>NZ_PTXM01000001.1:0-221903 GCF_004343765.1 Burkholderia sp. SRS-25 | reverse complement strand
GGCGGTGCGTCGGTGCGTCAGGCCGCGGGCGGGGTGGGGTGCGCTGGGCGGGTGTGGGGTATCGGCAACTGCGTGCGCAGAAAATAAGTGACTTACGGGCAGTCGCGCCACCGATGCTGGGGCGGTGTGTCGGAGTTTGTGCGATTGGATCATTGCGGCGCCGACGTGGTGGTATTTCGTTGTGCGCGGTTGAGTGTAGTCGACCCAGAACGGCCCTTCAGATTTATCCAAAGCGGCCAATCGTTGTGACCTGCGGCGGGATTTTATAGCCTCGCTCGATGAGTATCTTGGCCTCGGCGCGACTGCGGAATCATTCCCGATTAAATCGCTTCTCCCGCAGCGTGCCGTTGGAACCTTCAACGGAGTCGTTCTGCCAAGGGCGGCAAGAACGGACACAGCGTGTACGATCTGGTCTTCAAGAAAACCATCCAAGGAGAGAGGAATGAATCCGGAACAGGCCCGAGCCGAAGAAACCCAGGCGATGGAGCGCATGGTGGCCGCCACGCTGCGCGTGCAGAGTACGTTCGCCTCGATGCAGAAGCAATTTCCGCCGCAAGGCAGCGGTGAGCCTTCGCCGTTCGCACTGCAAACCTTTGATGCCGCCCTGCAGGAACTTGAAGACGCACAGGCCGCGTTCGATGCGCTGCTGAACGATCTGATCGACGGTAACCGCTAAAGGCTACGCCCTTATCCGCACCGATTGCCGACGATCTAAAAAGCTGTGTCGAACGCCCCTTCCTGGCCGACAATCGCCCGCTCGTCGGACCGCTACACACCAAAGAGCGCCAGCCCTGCCAGCACGACGCCGATCGCCGCAGCACCCATCGACAGGTGTTGCATCCATTTCCGCCGCGTGAGAATCGTGATCGCAGCAAGCGCGATCGAGATCTGGATGATGGTAGTGGCCTGCGCCCAGCGATGATGTCGGTGTAGCCGCTCCTCGCTTGCAGCATTGCTCTTCACGACTTCTTGCTCGAGCGCTTCGGCGCGCTTGCGGATCGGCTCCTTCTCTTCGCGATACCGCGCCGCGTCTGCTTCGAAACGCTTTCTTTGCGGCGACGCCTCCTGGCTCAAGGCCGCACCGAGCTCGGCTAGATTCTGCTTCTCGCCCTTTGCCTGGTAATAGCCCCACAGGTTAGCTGCCTCGGTTTTTTGAATCGCGGCCTCGTTCTTGTGCAGCAACGCGAAATTCTCTTCCGCACCGCTCTGGTACGCGGAAATCGCGCCGACGCAGGCGAGGACAGCAGTCATCACGGCGATGCGCGCCGCTCCGTGGTTTTCTTCATGCGCCGCAGGGTGCTCTACTGCATGATCGTGTGGGCCGTGAACTTCGAAATCTTCTGGCATGACAAGAACGTCCGCATGGGTTGAAGGGCTTGTACGCGTTGCCCACGCACGTGAGGAGCGTGCAGCAAAAGTGGTGGCACTATCGCTGGGTCGCAGCCCAGTTTGGGCAGTCCGTTCGTGCGAAAGTATGAACGAACGGACAATGGTCTGCGGAGCCTCACGCTGTTTGAACGCCGACTCCCTTCAAAAGGGCGACGGTTCGACATTGTGCATGAATTGACACTTCTGCAGTGAGTCGACAGCAGTCGACCCCAAGCGGTCGATCTGCGGTCCCGACAGCGGACGTTCGCGGGTCTTCGCTGGCGACTGCGAAGTGGTGTATAACACCGAATAAAATCGACTGCCACCATTCCGACACGACGCGCTGCATGGCTAAATCATATCGATTCATCGCCGACCCGGCTGACAGTGCAGCGGTTCTGACATGGTTCCGTGAATTGAAGGAGCCACCGCGCGAAGTGGCCACCGCACACCATGTTGTCCTGTACTTTGCACATCTTGGCGCGCTGCACTATGCCGAAGACGGTTCAGTCGATGCCGAGAAATCACCAATCGTTACAGTCACCCCTCCTCACACCACCCGCAAGTTGCTATGGACAGTCGGCGAGGTCCATTTCCGCACTGGCACGCTCAGCCGACTCTATCCCGCGCTATATCGCGTCTCTCAAGCTTTTGCTACATGGCTTAACAGCTTTCCGTGCGTCTATTCATTATCCGATCGAGACAATAGGTATAGCTACTACTTCGAGGGATCAGTTAGGAACGAGATTTCCCCCATATTTGCCTTTCAGTCGGGATTGGATGCACTCAGTAACGAGCGCTACTTTGTTGGAGACCGTGATAACGACGCCGTACTGGACCGGGTGTGCAAAGCACTTTGCCTGCGAGGTTTAAATTTCGACGCCGATGGTACCGAAAAGTATATGTAACACGATAAAGCCGAGACAAGCTTCGCCCACCCCGTTGCACTATCTGTCGACGATCCACAAAGCCGTTTCGAATGACCCGTCATGGCCGGCAGCCGCAGTCGGCGTTGCGAGCCAAGCCGGTTACATCGACTGGGTCGAAAGTCGGAAAAGCATGGTGTCAGTTGTACGCCTTACGCGAACATGCGACCTGTGAGGTGTGACTCCGGACGTCGACATCGCGAGGTGTTGTTGGCAATGTGTTGGGCAGTCGCAGCAACTTAGGCACGCGGAATCGCAAAACCGTGGCGCCAGTCTCGGTACTCTGGCTTCCTCCGGCGGGGCAGGCGCCTGCCGCTGCCCGGATTCCCTTTCATTCCTTCCGGTCGTGTCGCACGCCGCGGTGCATGGCCGGCGCGTGCTCCTGACATCGCGCCGACCCGCCGATGTCGTGATCAGTCATCCTACGACAATTGAAACCGAAGCGAAAGCTTGGTTTCGGGTGCCGGCGGAAACGATCAGCTCACCACCCAGCACGAACAAACACCCATTCCCGGAAAACGTTTCGCGCAAACTCGCCTAAACAGAGAAAGCGATTCCCTGAAACGTGCCCGAAACCCGTCATGGGGAGGGCTCTACGGGTATGCACCAAGTGAGTTAAACGATTAACCGACGTACATTCGCGTCAACATGTCATACGACGTATGACTCAGCGGTCAGCGAGCACGGCGCCGAAGAATGAGCATGCCGGCGGATCGCCGCGCAACAACGAGCACAACCATCAAGGAGACTGACGATGAAGCACCGATTCAACCGCTCCCGTATCGCCCTGGCCGTCGCGCTGATGGCCGGCTTCGCGATGTCCGCGCAGGCGCGCGTGTTCCGCTCGGCGGACGTGCACGGCGACAACTTCCCGACCAACATGGCCGTGAAGTTCATGGGCGACGAACTGTCGAAGCAGACGGGCGGCAAGGATTCGATCAAGGTGTTCGGCAACAGCGCGCTCGGCTCGGAGAAGGACACGGTCGACCAGGTGCGGATCGGCGCGATCGACATGGCGCGCGTGAACGGCGCGTCGTTCAACGAGATCGTGCCGGAATCGCTGATCCCGTCGTTCCCGTTCCTGTTCCGCGATGTCGATCATTTCCGCAAGGCGATGTACGGCCCGGCCGGCCAGAAGATCCTCGACGCGTTCACCGCGAAAGGGATGATCGCGCTGACGTTCTACGAGAGCGGCGCGCGCTCGATCTACGCGAAGCGCCCGGTGCGCTCGCCGGCCGACATGAAGGGGCTGAAGGTGCGCGTGCAACCGTCGGACCTGATGGTCGACGAGATCAAGGCGATGGGCGGCACGCCGACGCCGATGCCGTTTGCCGAGGTGTACACCGGTCTGAAGACGGGCCTCGTCGACGCAGCTGAAAACAACATGCCGTCGTACGAGGAAACCAAGCACTACGAAGTGGCGCCCGACTACTCGGAGACGCAGCACGCGATGACGCCGGAAGTGCTGGTGTTCTCGAAGAAGGTGTGGGACACGCTGTCGCCGCAGGAGCAGGCCGCGATCAGGAAGGCGGCGGCCGATTCGGTGCCGTACTACCAGAAGCTGTGGACCGCGCGTGAAGCGTCCGCGCAGCAGACGGTGACGAAGGGCGGCGCGAAGGTGCTGCCAGCCGCGCAGATCGACCGCGCGGCGTTCGTGAAGGCGATGCAGCCGCTGTGGACGAAGTACGAGAAGACGCCGCAGATGAAGCAGATCGTCGACGAGATCGAGGCTACCAAGTGACACGTCACACTTCCCTGAACGGCGCGTCGGCGGCGGGTTCGCCCGGCGACGCGCCGGACGGCACCGCGCCGGCGCGGCCGCATGCCGCGTCGCTGTTGCGCTGCGTGAACGACGTGCTGTTCCGCGTGCTGGCCGTGATTGCGTCGGCGTGCCTCGCGGTGCTGACGGTGCTGGTGTTCTACGCGGTCGTGATGCGCTACGTGTTCGAGAACGCGCCGGATTTCGTGGAGCCGATCGCGCTGCTGCTCGTGATCGTGATCGCGATGTTCGGTGCGGCGATGAAGGTGCGCGACGGCGGCCATATCGGCCTCGATTCGCTCGTGCGCCGGCTGCCGCCGAAGTCGCGCACGGTCGTGATCGCGATCCAGCACCTGAGCCTGATCGCGTTCGCGATCATGATCATGATCGGCTGCGGCAGCATGGCCGCCGAGACGATGGGCGACCGCATCCCGATCATCGGGCTGTCCGAGGGCGTGCGCTACCTGATCGCGATGCCTGCGGCGATCGCCATCATCCTCTTCTCACTCGAGCACCTGCTCGCGCTTCGTCGTTCTTCGCCGGGACAATAACGCCATGGAACTCGCGATCCTGTCCGTCAGTTTTCTGATTTTCCTCGTGCTGGGCGTGCCCGTGTCGTTCGCGCTCGGGATAGCCTGCGTGCTGACCTATATGGTCGAAGGTTTGCCGATCGCGACCGCGATGCAGGCGATGATCTCGGGAATGAACGCGTTCTCGTTTCTCGCGGTGCCGTTCTTCATCTTCTCCGGCGAACTGATGCTGCATGGTGGCATCGCGGACCGGATCCTGCGCTTCGCGCAGGCGACGGTCGGCCACTTCCGCGGCGGCCTCGGGATGGCGAACGTCGTCGCCTGCACGCTGTTCGGCGGCGTGTCGGGCTCGCCGACCGCCGATACGTCGGCGATGGGCGGCGTGGTGATTCCGCTGATGAAGCGCGAAGGCTACAGCGCCGCGTACGCGGTCAACGTGACGACGCATGCGTCGCTCGCCGGCGCGCTGATGCCGACGTCGACCAACATGATCATCTACGCGTTCGCCGCGCAGGGCATCACCGGGATGCTGCACGGCCAGCCGGTGAGCGGCGTGTCGATCGGCGACCTGCTGTTCTCGGGGCTGCTGCCGGTGTTGTGGGTGATGGGCTTCGTGCTGGCCGCCGCGTACTGGCAGGCCGTGCGTCACGGCTATCCGCGCCGTGAAGACGGTTCGTCCGCGCTGCCCGCGTTTCCCGGCTGGTATGCGGTGTTGCGCAGCTTCGTCGGCGCGGTGCCCGGGCTGATGGTGATCGCGATCATCCTCGTGTGCGTCGCGAAGGGGATTGCCACCGCGACCGAAGCCGCCGCGATCGCCGTCGTGTACTCGCTCGTGTTGACCGCGGTGGTGTACCGCACGCTGACGGCCGAGAAGCTGCGCCGCGCGCTGTCGCATGCGGCGCGCACGACGGGCGTCGTGCTGCTGCTGATCGCGGTGTCGAACATGCTGCGCTTCCAGATGTCGTACCTGGAGATCCCGGATGCGATCGAAGGGCTGCTGAAGCAGTCGACCGCCGCGCCGTGGCTGATGCTGCTGTACATCAACATCATCCAGGTGTTCCTCGGCACGTTCGTCGACATGGCCGCGCACATCCTGATCACGACGCCGCTGTTCCTGCCGATCGCGATGGCGTGCGGCGTCGGGCCGGTGCAGTTCGGGATCATGCTGCTGCTGAACTGCTCGCTCGGCCTCGTGCATCCGCCGATCGGCTCGGTGCAGTTCGTCGGCTGCGCGATCGGCAACGTGTCGATCGGCGAGACCACGAAGATGGCGTGGCCGTATTACCTCGCGATCTTCAGTGCGATCAACATCGTCACGTACCTGCCGTTCTTCTCGACGTGGCTGCCGAGCGTCATCAGCGGGCACGCGGTGTTCTGATTCTCCGATCGCGTGCTTCGCCCGATGCGGCGCCGGACGATCTGGGTTGTCCGGCGCCGCAGTCGTTTCCGCGGTGGCCTTTCAAGGCAGCGGAGCGCACATGAACGCTCAATCCTGCCCCGCATCTGGCTCGCCGTTGCCGCCCGCCGACCGGTCGCCACGCCAATCCTCGAGCTCGCGCCACAGCGCCGGGCGCGCATGATCGCGCGGCGGCAGCTTGATGACGTACGCCACGCCTCGCACGTTGACCACGACCCCCGAGTCGGGCAGCGTGGCCGGGATGCCGGAGAACGGCGGGTCGGCATCCGGTTCGGAAACGGAATCCGGGCCGGGTGGATGTCGAAGGATCATGCGAATTCTCCGTGGCGCCGCGCAACGGCGCATCAATAGCGGACACGCCCGACAAGACCCAGCGGGTCGACGGCGTGCTGGATGGCGGCGGCGACCTGCCGTTGCGCGGCCGGCACATGCTTGCGGTAATACGCGACGTTGACCGGCCCGACGCCATGCTCGGCGCTGAAGCAGCCACCGGCCCGCACGACACGGTCGTACAGCGCGCCGCGCAGCGCCACCTGCTGCAGCGGCCCGTAGCGGCCAGCACTGGCGTGCGGGATCGACACGACGAGATGGCAGCCGCCGTCGCCGAAATGCCCGAACGCGTGACAGCGCAGCGACGGATGAGCGGCCGCGATCCACTGCTCTGCGTCGCCGACGAACGCGGCCAGCGCGCCGCGCTGAAACGACACGTCGAACGACAGCGGGATGGCGTCCTGCGCCACCGCGGCCGGCAGTGCGTCGCGGATCCGCCAGAACCGTTCGGCCGGCGCGCAGGCCGCATCGAGCACCACGTGTTCGCTCGCCAGCGTGTCGAGCGTCGCGATCGTGCGTTCCTCGAGCAGTGCATCGAGCCCCGGCATGCCGGTTGCGATCTCGACGAGTGCATAGCACGCGGCAGCGTCGGCCTGGAACGGAATGCGCGACGCCGGATACGCGGCCGCGACGCAGCCGACGGCCGCCGCGGACATGAATTCGAATGCCGACAGCATCTCGCCGAACGCACGCTCGAACGCGACCAGGCCGGCGAGCGCCGCGTCGTACGACGCGAACGCGACGAACGCGGCGCACGACGACCGTTCGAGCGGCGCGAGCGCGAACGACACGGCCGTCACGAGCCCGTTGGCGCCGTTCGCGCCGATGAAGCATTGCGTGACGTCGAAGCCCGCGTTGCGTTTGCGCAGCGGCGCGAGCGCGTCGATCACGGTGCCCGCCGCGTCGGCGAGCACGGCTTCGACGCCGAGCACGTTGCGGCGCACGTCGCCGTACTTGATCAGGCGGCTGCCGCCCGCGTTCGCGCCGACGAGGCCGCCGGCCGCCGGATCGCTGCCGAGGTCGATCGGCAGGCAGAGGCCGGCTTCGGCCGCCACGCGGTTGATGTCCGACAGCCGCACGCCGGCCTCGACCGTGATGCTGCGATTCGCGGCGTCGAACGCGCGCACCGCGCGCATCCGGTCGAACGACACCACGCATTGCGTGCCGCTGCGATCGGGTATGGCCGCGCCGACGAGCCCGGTGCGCGCGCCCTGCGCGACCAGCGCGATGCGGTGCGCGACGGCGACTCGGGCGAGTGCGCTCGCGTCGGCGGTCGACGCGGGCCGGGCGATGCCGAGCGCGATGCCGCCGTGCAGTGTCACATCCGTTTCATACGATGAACACGCGTCAGGAGATGCGCCATCGAGCCAGCCGTCGCCGAGCGTCGCGGCGAGTGCGTGCCGCTGCGCGGCGCGGTCGGGCAGCGCGCTCATCGTCAGCCGGCCCGCACGAGCTGCTTGCGCAGGCGGCCACGCACGACGACCAGCGCGATCAGCGGCACGACGCCGCCCCACAGCGGGCTGTGGCGCATCGTGATCGACACCGCGAGCGCGACGACGGTGACGGCGAGCAGCACGATCGACAGCGAACGGGCGCGTGCATGGTCGACGAACGTACCGTCGACGAAACCGCCGTCCGACCACGCGGTGTGCACGATGCCGACGACCAGCACGCAGACGAGCATCGCGGCCGGGCCGAGTTCCTCGCCCCACAGGCGGCTACCTGTCGGCGACACGAGCGCGAGCGCTGCGCCGATCACGAGGAACAGGTCGACGCCGAGCGCGATGCTGTTGCGGTCCGCGCGGCGCAGCAGCCACGCGCCGTGCACGAGCGCGAGCACGCCGCCGATCAGGAACGCGTGGGTCCAGCGCACGTCCGGCTGCTCGGGCCCGAGCCGGCCATAGAACAGGAACACGATCGCCGGCAGGAAGTTGCTCGCGTGCAGCAGGTAGTCGGTTATGGGATTGCTCGATTTCATCGGGGGGTTCTCCTTCGTCGAAACGTCGAAATTCGAAACGGCGGGCGACGCGTCAAGCGTCGTGCCAGCGGAACAGCCGCGCGGCGGCGAACAGGAACAGCGCCGTGCTCGCGGCCATGCCGAGCAGTTGCGGCGCGAGCTGCGCATACGGGGCGCCGTCGACCAGCGCGCCGCGCAGTGCGACCGCGAACTGGTTGGTCGGCAGGAACGCGAGCACGGCCTTCAGCCAGGCCGGCGCGTCGTGCATCGGGATCGTCAGGTCGCTGAAGAACAGCAGCGGGTAGTAGGTGACGTTGCACGCGAGTTCGGCGGCGGCCAGCGACCTGGCGCGGCTCGCGAGCAGCACGCCGATGCTGAGCACCATCGCCGCGCCGAGCAGCACGATCGGCAATGCGCGCAGCCCGTCGGGCGTCGCGATCGGCAGCGCGATGCCGAACGCCACGCGCGCGACGGTCAGCAGCACGAGCGCGGACAGCGCCATCATGATCATCCGCGCGACGATCAGCGCCGCGAGGAACACGCCGCGCGAGACCGGGAAGCACACGTACAGCTTGAACGTATTGCGTTCGCGCAGCGACGCGATCGCGGTCGTCGTCGAGTTGAGGCCGATCGCCATGAACGCCATCACGAGAATGCCGGTCGCGAAGAACGCGCCGTAGTCGAACGGGCGGCGCGCCGGTGCCGCGTTCTCGAAGCGGGCTTGCGCGGCGGGTAGCCCGAGACGCTGCGCGGCGCAGCGCGCGAGCGCGATCTCGACGACGCGCGATGCGGCCTTGACCGCGAGCGAGCCGTTGAAGTCGTAGCGGATCGTCGCAGGCGTGCGCTCGTCGCTGCCGAGCACGACGGTCACGCGATCGGCCGCCGCGCCGCGGCCGTCGAAGGTCGCCTTCACCGTGTCGCTGTGCGTGAGGCTCTCGACGATTTGCGCTTCGCATGCGCGGCTGTACGGTGTCGTGCCGCCGGGTACGGCGAATACGATGTCCGCGGTACCGAGCGAACCGGATCCGCCGAACGCGAACAGCATCACGCTCAGCAGGAACACCGGGAACACGAGCGTCCAGAACAGCGACGAGCGGCTGCGCAGATAGCCGAGCAGCTCGTTGCGCACGAGGATCAGGAACACCTTAGTCATGGGAAGGACCCTCGGTACAGAGGCGCAGCAGGTCGCCCGGCGTGCTCGGCGCGAGCGCGAGATGCTGGATGCCTCGTTCGCCGACGATGCGGTGCACGTTCGGATGCAGCGTCGCATCGCCGAACACCTCGACGACGTGCGCGGCCGATACGCGCACGCCGGTCACGCCGGGCAGCGCTGCAAGCCGCTTGCGCAGCGCACGTGCGTCGGCTTCGTCGCGGCAGTGCAGGACCGCGCGCGCGTCGCCGACGAGTTCGGCGCGCAGCGCGTCCTTGTCGCCCTGGTAGCGCACGCCGCCGTCGCGTACCCACACGAGATCGTCGACGACGGCGAGCTCTTCCTCGGCGTGGCAGATCATCGCGACGCTCGTGCCGCGCGCACGGTGGCGCAGCAGGTCGATCACGACGCCCGCGTAACGACGGTCGAGGCCGGTGAACGGCTCGTCGAGCACGGCCAGTTCCGGCCGGTGCGCCAGCGCCACGTAGAGGTCGATGCGCTGGCGCTGCCCCTTCGACAACGCGCGGCACGGCTTGTCGAGCAGTTCGGCGATGCCGAGCGCATCCGTGACCGCGGCATCCGCGTGCACGTACATCGCGCGGTGCAGTGCAACGATCTCCGACACGCGAAGATGGTCGGGATACTCGACCTTCTGCAATTGCGCGCCGATGCGCCGCAGCGACGGCGTATCGCGCATGAAGCGCGCGGCCGGCACGTCGAGCACGCGCACGTCGGTGCCGCCGCGCCGGAAGCCGAGCAGCGTTTCGAGCAGCGTGGTCTTGCCGGAGCCGTTCGGCCCGACGATCGCGGTGACGGCGCCGAGCCGGAACCGCACGTGCCGCGCGGAAAAACGGAAATCGCCGGCCGCGACGTCGATCGCGCGCGCGCCGAGCGCCGCGCCCGGCGCGTGGGCGTCGGGCAGCGGCTGGGCGGCCGTGCGCAGCGGCCGGTCGAACGCGGTGTGCGGGCCGAACAGCGCGCGCACGGAGGCGAGGAACGAATCGCTCATCGTCGGCTTCCTGTCAGTCGAACAGCATGACCTGCGTGTCGCGCGCGCCCCGATACGGGTTGCGGCCGTGCGCGACCAGCATGTTGTCGACGACGAGCACGTCGCCGGCCTGCCACGGGAAGGCGAGCTCCTCGTCGTCGAGCGCGTCGTAGATCGCGACGAGATCGTCGAACGGCATCGGCGACCCGTCGCCATAGCGGATCTCGTACGGGAACGCGGCGCGCCCGCCGTACATGCGCTGCAGGTAGCGGTAGCTGAGCTCGCCCATCGAGCGCGGGTTCGGGTGCTGCGCGCTCGCCTGGTTGAACCACACGGTTTCGCCGGTGCGCGGATGCGCGCGCAGCGCGCTGCCGACGTGCGACACGGTCACGCTGCCGTCGTCGAGCCAGCGGCAGCCGACACCGCGTTCCGCGCACAGCCGCTCGACTTCGTCGCGCTCGCGCGTGCCGAATGCGTCATCCCACGGCCGGTGGTATTCGGCGAACGGCATGCCCGGATTGGCGGCGAGGCCGTCCGCGCGCTCGCCGGGCGCCGCGAAATTGCGCAGGTACATCACGCCGCGTTCGGCGAACCGTTCGCGCAGCGCGGCCGGCACGCGCGCCGTCACGCGCCGCATGTCGCAGATCGGCGTTTCGCCGCCCGCATCGGCCGGCTGCCGGCAATAGAACGCGACGAGGCGCGGGAACGCTGGCATGTAGGCCATCTCCTGGTGCAGCCCGATCTTGAACGGCGGCGGCATGCGGGTCGATTCGTACACCTGGCCGTCGATCTGCTTGCGCGGCGCGGCGCCGGCCGTGTAGCCGTTCGCGTACGCCGGATACAGCGCGCCGAGCTGGCCGAACGCGGCGGTGTCGGGCACCGCGAAGCCGCGCCACAGCAGCGCGCCGCACGCGTCGAGCAGCGTGTCGATCGTATCGAGCCGCGAGCGGTACCACGCGACGAACATCTCCGGCGAGGTCGCGAGTTCGGCGCTGCGCGGCGTCACGCACAGCGGCAGCGTCGCGCCGGGCGCGACCGCCGAGCAGTACACGTCGTCGGCGCCGAGCCGTGCGGCGGCGTGCGCGGCGAGGAAGGCGAGGTCGGTCATCACTCAGGCCAGCGCCGGTTTCTTCAGCAGGATCTCGAAGCCGAGCGCACCGAGCCCGGCGCTCGGGCTGTAGATCGACGCGACTGCCGCGAGACCGGCATCGGCGACGAGCGCGTGCGCTTCGTCGAGCGTGATCTTTTCCTCGACGTGGGTCGGCGGATAGTCGGCGGCGGCGCGCATCTCGGTGAAGCGGTCGAGCAGGTGCTGCGGCGCGTCGCGGCGCATGTCGTGCACGAGCGCGATGCCGCCCGGTTCCAGCACACGGTACATCTCGGTGAGGCTGAGCGCCTTGTCCGGCAGGTGGTGCAGCGTCGCGCGGCCGACGGCCATCGTCAGCGTGCCGTCATCGAACGGCAGCGCGAGCGCGTCGCCGACGCGCATCTCGATCGTGTCGTCGAGGTCGAGTTCATGGATGCGCGGGCGGCCTTCGTCGAGCATCGCCGGATCGAGGTCGATCCCGACGTAGCGCCAGCCGCGCATCGCCGGGTCGGTCGCGAGCCGCACCGGCACGACGCCGGTGGCCGTGCCGATGTCGGCGATCACGCCGGGCGTCATCCCGCGCGCGAGCTGGCGGATGCGGCTGATGAACAGCAGGTCCCACGGTTCGAGCGTTTCGGTGGCGAAGCGATCGTAGTCGTTCGCCGGGCGCAGGTTCTTGAGCAGCATGACGGTCCTTTTGCGGAGTGCGGAGGGATGATGGTTCACAGCCAGCCGACCGGCACGGCGGCGAGCAGCCGTCGCGCGGTCGCGCTGTTGACGCCGAAAGCAGGGCGGCGGCGCCGCTCGACCGCATGCGCGGCCATCGCCGCGATGCGCGCGCCGAGCCCGACGCCGACGCCCCACGACGGCGCGTCGACACCGAGTTCGAGCAGCGTCGCGGCCGTCAGGAAATCGATGTTCGGGCGCAACGCGCGGCGGGCGTCGGCCTGCGCGCAGCACGCGTCGAACAGCGTCATGTACGCGCCGTCGAAGCCTTGCGTCGCGAACCGCGCGCGCATGTGCGGCGGACGCGGGTCGGCGACGAACAGCGGATGGCCGAAGCCGTACAGCGTGCGTTTCGCATCGAGCGTGGCATCGATTGCCGCGCGCCCGGTTGCGTCGAGCGCGGCAGGCGGTGCGCCGGTGCCGCCCGGGACCGACTGCGCGAGCGCGGCGAGCCAGTGCATCGCTTCGAGCGCCGCGCCGACGTGCGACGGCCCGCTCGCGAGGAAACCGGACGCGATGGCCTGCGTGAGCGTGACGCCGGTGCCGATCGCGACACGCGGCGCGAGCACGGTCGGCGTGATGTAGCCGAAGCCGGCGTGCCACGCGACGAGCAGCATGTCCATTGCGGCTTGCGCCGGGGCGTCGTTGCGCGTCGCGCCGGTCAGCACGAGCATGCGTTGCGCGTGGCTCGACGTGCCGGCGAGCGATGCGCCGATCGAGTCGTCGCGTGCGGCGAACGGGCGGCCTTCGATTGCCGCGTGCAGCAGGAACGGCGCGGCCGCCGCGCATAGCAGCATCGTGTCGAGATCCGCGTCGTCCGGTGCTTCGCCGTGCACACGGGCCGCCACGTCGTCGAAGCCGCGCAGCAGGCCGGACGCCGCGGCAAACACCGGCGCGACACCCGCCGCGCCGAGATCCGCGGCGACGGACTGCGCGGCGGAGCCGGGCGCGAGTGCATCGGCGAACGCGGCGAGCCGCGCGCCGATTGCCGCCTCGTATGCGCGATGCTCGGCGCTGCCGGGCGCGACGTCGAACCACAGGTGCGCGAGCGCGCCTTCGAACGTCGTCGCGCCGATCAGCGCGTTCAGGTCGAGATCGCGCACGCGCAGCGCTTCGGGTTCGAGCGTCGCGCCGTCGATGTCGGTGCCGCGATGGCGCGTCGCCGGGCGGCCGAGCAGGTTGCGCGGCGCGTCGCTGGCCGAAGTGGGCATGGCGGTCGAAGCGGTCGCGGCGGAATCGAGCGTCGTATCCATGTCATTCCACCTGCGCGAGTTCTTCGCTGCTGACGCTGATCGCCGCATGCGCCATCGCGGCGATCACGGCCGCGTGCTGATCCACTACAGGCAGCACGTTCGCGAAGTAGTAGCGCGCGCTTTTCAGCTTGCCGCGATAGAACGCGAGTTCGGACGGTGTATCGGCGGTGTCCGGTGCGTCGAGCCGGCGCGCGGCGATCGTCGCCGATTCGAGCAGCACCCACGCCGACGTGACGACGCCGAACATCTCGAGAAAGCGCGTGTAGAACTGGCTGCTGCGGTGTGTGTGACCGTCCTGCACGTCGCGCGCGATGTCGTCGAGCGCGGCGGCGATCCGGTCGGCGCCTGCGCGCAGCGCGTCGAACAGCGGGCGCAGCTCCGCATGCGTGCCGGTGTGATGCTGGCGCGCGAGGAACACGTCGAGTTCGTCGCGGTAGTACTGGATCAGCCGCGAATGGCGGCCGAAGCCGAGCTTGTCGCGCACGAGGTCCTGCGCCTGGATGTAGTTCGTGCCTTCCCAGATCGACAGGATCTTCACGTCGCGCGCGTTCTGCTCGACGGGGCTCGCATCGGTATAGCCGAGCCCGCCGTGCACCTGGATCGCGGTTTCGCAGATCCGCCACGCCTGGTCGGAGATGAACGCCTTGCAGATCGGCGTCAGCAGCAGCTGGAGCTTGCGGTGGCGCTCGATCTCGGCCGCGTCGGCATCGGGCGTCGCTTCGAGCATCGCCGCGCGCGTGGCGGTCGCGGCGAGCTTGCCGAGCAGGCCGCGGCAGCCGTCGACGCGGCTCTTCATGTCGACCAGCATGCGCTGCACGTCCGCGTGCTCGACGATCGCGACGCGCGCCGCGTGGGTGTTCGACGCACGCTCGATCGGCCGGCCCTGCAGCCGGCGGCCCGCATACTCGACCGCATGCAGGTACGCGCTCGACGCGACGCCGACACCGAACATCCCGGTACTCATCCGCGCCTGGTTCATCAGCGGCATCAATTGCAGCAGGCCGACGTTGCGCCGTCCGCCGAGCAGCCAGCCCCTGGTCGTGCCGTTCGCGCCGAACACCAGGTGCGTGTTCGCACAGCCCTTGAGCCCCATCTTGCGCGGCAGGCCGATGCAGTCGACATGGTTCGATTGCAGCTCGCCCGTTTCCTCGTCCGGCCAGAAGCGCGGCACGACGAGGCACGACAGCGAGAACGAGTCCGGCGACGCGGTGTCGATGCGGCCGAGCACGAAATACAGCGTGTTCTCGGTCAGTTCGTGCATGCCGGCCGAGATGTAGACCTTCTCGCCGTCGATTGCATAGATGTCGCGTTCGAGCGGCGTCGCGCGCAGCGCCACCGCGGTGAGGTCGGTGCCGGCCTGCGGTTCGGTCGCGCAGAAGCACGCATCCCAGCGGTACGCCTCGAGCGGGGTGATCAGCGCCTTCTGGTGCGGCGTGCCGTGCATCTGCAGCAGCTTGATCGCGGGGCGCGTGAAGCCGCCGTACGTCATGAACGACGGGTTCGCGCCCATGAACATCTCGTAGATCATCTGCGTGACGATCGGCGGCAGCCCGTGCGCGGTGCCGAACAGCGTGTTCGACCATTCGTCGCGAAAGCGCGCCCAAAGTGCATGGAAATGCGACGGAATGCGCACCTGGCCGTCGTCGAGCAGCGTGCAGCCTTCGACGTCCGCCTGCTGGTAGCTGCGGCCAAGGTCGAGCGCGAAATCGCGTGCGCGTTCGAGCAGCGCATCGATCGACGCGCGGTCGTGCGTGCCGTACAGGCCGTGTTCCGCGAGGAACCGCTTGTCGGCTTCGAACAGTTCCCACAGAAAGAAGCGCAGCTCGCGCAGGCTCACCTTGTAGGCGCTCATCACGCGTCTCCTTCGATATCGAGCGCGGCGTCGAGGCCGCCGGCGAGGTCCACGACGGCCGCTGCCGCCGCGCCATGCAGTGCCGCATCCCACACGAGCACCGTGCGGCGTTCGCCTTCGTCGAGCGCGCCCGCGAGCCGGATCAGCGCGGCCGCCGATTCGGCCGACGACAGGTGGCCCGCGGCTTCATGCTGGATGCGGGCGGCGACCGGGATCGACGCCGCGTCGGCCACGCGCGCCGCGAAGCCGGGATCGAAGCCGGGCGGCACGCACCAGTCGATCTGGCCGGCGCGCAGCCCGGCCATGTCGAGCGCGCGGCGGATCGCACGCGCGGCGACCGGCGCGAGCGTGTCGCGCAACGTGCCGGGCGCGTCGGCCCACGGATCGGCGATCGACGGCCCGAATTCGACCGCGACGGACCGCACGCCGCCCCAGTCGGCGGGCTCGGGCGCCGCGCCCGCGCGCGACACGAGCAGCGCAGCGGCCGCGTCGCCGTAGCCGACCAGGTCGCCGAACTGGCGGAAGAACGGGTAGAGCCATTTGTCGCTGAGGATCACGAGTGCCTGGTCGCCTTCGTCGAGCAGCCCGTCGAGCAGCATCAGCGCCGAATACCAGCCGAGCGTGCCGTTCTGGCCGAGCGCGAACGGCGTCACGCGCTGCAGGCCGAGCTCGTACTGCATGCGGCCGACGACCGAATCGCCGATGCCTTCATTGAGCGCGCAACTCGCGACGATCACGTGGGTCGTGCGGGCCAGCTGCCCGGAGCCGAGCTGGTCGCGCAGGTCGAGGGCCGCGTCGGCGGCGAGATCGGCGAGGCTGCGCCCGGGCGGCGCGACCCGCAGCGTGGGCCGGCCGCCCGGCGCGAGGCGCGTGCTTTCGTCAGGGGTCAGTGCGCCCATCCCGCGCGGCCGGGCAAAGCGCGCCTGCGGCAGCAGCAGGTGCCGGTAGCCGGGATGGCGCTCCTGCGCCTGGATCGCGCTGAACACGACCGAGGGCGGTAGCACCACGACGCCGCCCGACAGGGCCAGCGTGCCGGGTTCGGCGATGCGGCGCGCGCCGAGGCAGGTTTCATCGAGCGTCGACAGGGTCATGCGGCGGTCTCCTCGTTCGTGGGCGCGAACGCGTCGCGATACTGGTTTTTCAGCGCGGGGCGGTCGATCTTGCCGTTCGGGTTGCGCGGCAACGCCGGCAGCGGCTCGACGACGAGCGGGCTCATGTAGGTCGGCAATGCGTCGCGGCAGGCGCGCGCGATGTCGGCGCGGCACGCGTCGGCGTCGAGCGTCGACACGACGCAGGCGGCGATCGCCTCGCCGAGCGATGCGTGCGGCACACCGAACACGGCGGCCTCGCGGATGTGGGGCAGCGCGAACAGCACGTCCTCGACTTCGGTCGGGCTGACGCGATAGCCGGACGTCTTGATCATGTCGTCGCCGCGCGCGACGAAATACAGGTAGCCGTCCGCGTCGCGCCGCACGATGTCGCCGGACCACACGGCGACGTCCGGGCGCGGGATCTCGCCGTGCCGGCGCGGCAGCGGGCGAAAACGCTGCGCGGTCAGCTCGGGCCGGTTCCAGTAGCCGAGCGTGACGAACGCGCCGCGATGCACGAGTTCGCCGGGTTCGTCGGCCGCGCATTCGCTGCCGTCCGCACGCAGCACGAGGATTTCGGCGTTCGGAACCGCCTTGCCGATCGACGTCGGGCGCAGCGCCGCTTCGGACGGCGGCAGGTAGGTCGAGCGGAATGCCTCGGTCAGCCCGTACATCAGGTACGGCGCGGCGTTCGTGAACACCGCCTGCAGGCGGTGCAGCAGCGGTGTCGCCAGATGGCCGCCGGTATTCGCGAAGCGGCGGATCCGCATGCGCGCCGTATCGCTCCAGCCGGCGGACGCGAGCTGCATCCACAACGGCGGCACGCCGGTGATCGACGTCACGCCGAACGCGTCGCAATGGCGCGGCACTTCGGCCGGCTGCAGGAAGTCGAGCGGCGCATAGCACGCGCCAGCGGCCAGCGCGGTCGTGAGCTGGCTCAGGCCCGCGTCGAAGCTGAGCGGCAGCACGCCGAGCACGACGTCGTCGTCGGCCAGCCCCTGGTACGCGGCGACGCTGAACGCGCCCGACACGAGGTTGCGGTGCGACACGACCACGCCTTTCGGCTTGCCGGTCGAGCCGGACGTGTAGAGCAGCGCGGCGGGATCGTCGTCCACCGGCCGGCCGGCGGGAAGCGGTGCCGGTGTGTCGGCGCCGGCTGCGTGGATCGTGTCGGCAAGTTCCTCGATCAGCATCGCGCGTTCGCCGACGAGCGCAGCGAGCGCCGGCAGGCGCTTCAATCGCTGCGCGCCGGTCATGAACAGCGCCGCGCCGCTGTCGGCGACGATGTGTTCGATCTGCGCTTCCTTCAACTGCGGATTGACCGGCACGAAGATCGCGCCGAGCGCGTTGGCCGCGAGCATCGCGACCACGGTTTCGATGCGTTTCGGCGCGTAGATGGCCACGCGCTCGCCGGGCTGCACACCGCGCGACGCGAGCGCGGCGGCCGCGCGGCGGACCGCGCGTGCGAGCTGTTCGTAGGTCATCGTGCCGCCGCCGTCGGTATACGCGGGATGCTGCGGCCAGCGCGCGGCGCCGTGTTCGAGCAGGTCGGCGACGCTGATCAGGGCGTTCATGATCGGCTTCTCTCTCAGGTTGGTCTAGGCGGGCCGCACGTACACGTGCG
Organism: Burkholderia sp. SRS-25; assembly: GCF_004343765.1. NCBI lineage: Bacteria > Pseudomonadati > Pseudomonadota > Betaproteobacteria > Burkholderiales > Burkholderiaceae > Burkholderia > Burkholderia sp. SRS-25. The sequence continues at coordinate 203,848 of NZ_PTXM01000001.1, read as the reverse complement.
CGGCTTCGTGGGACAGGAAATGCGCCATCGAGTACGTGCGGTGATAGGCGCCGCAGCGCGCGAACACGGCGATGTCGCCGACCTGCGGCGGCGCGCTCGTGTCGTCGCGGCCGATCACGTCCGCGCGGCTGCACGTGCTGCCGACGTAGATCGTCGGCACGCCACGCGCCGGCTGAGCCGGCGTGCGGCGCACGAGTGACGGCGCGGCGAGGCGGCGCATCACCGATTCGGTCTGCGCAAGCAGGAACGCATGCGACAGTCCGCCGTCGCAGACGGCGATCGTGCGGTCCTGCCACGTCTTGACCGCGACGACGCGCGTCGCGAACACGCCCGCATCGGCGAAGATCGCGCGGCCGGATTCATGCGCGAGCGAGTACTGCCCGGCGAGCGGCGCGAGTGCGGTCGCATAGCGTTCGAACGCGGCATCGCCCGGATGATCGTCGGCAAAGCCGCCGCCGAGGCTCAGCGACGCGAGCGGCGCGCCGTTGGCGGGCGCGAGATCGCGGGCGAGTGCCGCGAGCCGTTCGGGCAACACGAGCGTGTCGGGCTGCGCCGCGTCCTGGCGGATGAACGAATGCGGGCCGGAGAACACGTGCAGCCCGGCTACCTGCAAACCGGCGGCGGCGAGCGTGCGCACCGCGTCGTGCGCCTCGTTCGGCGTCATCCCGAAGTGGTCGTGCCACAGCGCGCGTGCATCGTCGCCGGCCAGCGCGCCGGCATTCACGCGCAGCAGCACGGAGCCCGGCGTGCTGCCGCCGGCCGCCGCCTCGCGCGCCAGCGGCACGAAGCGCGCGACCGCGTCCGGGTTGTCGAGCACGAAATGGCAGCGCGACGCGAGCCCGGCGCGCATGAACATCTCGTCCATCGACGGGTTGTTCAGGTAGCGCGGCGTCTTGATCCGGCCGATCACCGCATCGAGTTCGCCGCGGCTCGCGAGTTCGACGCCATCCTCGTACGCGTGCGCGCAGCGGGCGAGCATGTCCTGGTTCGGGTTCGCCTTCAGCGACACGATCAGCCGCGTGCCGAGCCGTGCCTTCAGCGACCGGTATCGCGCGATCGCGACTTCCGGCTCGTACACGTAGCACGGCGTGCGCAGGTCGGCGATCCACGCGTGGTCGCCGGCGGGCGGAAGCGGGCGCTCAGGCGTCATGGCGGCCCACCGGATGGAGCGTGGCGGCCGCGTACGCGCCGCAGTTCGACTGCATCACGCCGAGCACACGCTGGCCGCGCGCGACCGCGTCGAGCCCGACGTCGGCCAGGTTGATCGGAAAATCCGAACAGCACGCGTGGCCGCGCGCATGGATGTTCTCCGCATAGAGCCGCTCGGCCGGCACGCGCATCGCGCGGCACAGCGCGTTCCAGCCGGGCAGGTCGGCGTTGTGCGGCAGCACGAGCTCGTACGCGTCGAGCGCGTGCGGCTCGAGCGCGACCGCAGCGTCGATCGCCTTGCGCGTGTACGGCCACTCCATCATGATCAGGTCGGCCTCGTTCGCCGCGACGGTATCCGAGCCGCGATGCCATTTCGCATGCGTCTCGATCGCGATGCCGCCGAGGCGGTTCTTCGTGCTGTTGCGCGCGATCAGCATCGCGGCCGCGCCGTCGCACTGCACGCCCGTCATCTGCCGCATCCGGTAATCCTCGCCGTACACGCGGTCGGACGACACGACGAGCGCCGCGTCGAGCTGCGGATAGCGGCGCATCAGCGCGCGCACCGTCTCGATGCCGGCCGCGACCGACACGCAGTTCAGCTGCGCGACCGAGCCGAGCCACAACGGCTCGATGCCGAGCTGCGCGGCCAGCTCGTGCGGCAGGCTGCGCGGCGCGGGCGGCACGCTGAACTGCTGCGTATGCACGTGCACGATCGCGCCGATGTCGGACGGATGCACGCGCGCGGTGTCGAGCAGGCGGCCGGCCGCCGCGATCGCGAGATCGGTCTCGCTCGTGTCGAGCGCCATGTGGAAATAGCGGCTGCCCGACTGCGCGATCGCCGCGGCCCGCTGCGCCGGGTAGTCGCGCTCGGCGGCCCAGGCCTCGATGTCGACGGGCAGGCCCGGCAGCTCGTAGGCCACCGCGTCGATGCCGATCCAGAAATCGCGTGACGCTTGGGAGGAGGTCGTCGTCATGGTTCAGTTGAGCGGCATTGCCGCGTAGTCGAGGACGTCGAGTTTTTCGAAGGTCGCCTGCACGGTCGGCGTGAGCAGGCCCATCTCGCGGATCGTCGGCACCAGGCGCCGGAAGATCGAGCGGCGGATCGAGCTGGAGACCGGCGACTCGCGCACCATCGCGCTGCATTCGCGCTTCGACAGCCCCATCGGTTCCCAGATGTCGTCCGCGCACAGGTGCTCGTACAGCACGGCCGCGCCTTCGCAGACGAACTCTTCGCGCTCGCGCAGTTCGACCGCGCTCATCTCCGCATACACGCGGCACAGCGTGATCCGGCCGACCGCGAAGTGGCGCGATTCGTCGCGCTGGATCCGCACGAACAGGTCCTTGATGAACGGATCGGTGCTGTACGCGACGACGCTCTGGAAGATCGACAGCGCGATGCCCTCGACGAGCACCTGCATTCCGAGGTTCGTCATGTCGAGCGCGCTGCTCGTGATCGTGTCGTGCAGCAGCCCCTTCAGCGAACGGCTCATCGGGTAGCTGACGTCGAGCTTCTCGTTCACGAGCTTCGCGTACGCCTCGACGTGGCGCGCTTCGTCCATCATCTGCGCGGCCGCGCACAGCCGCGCGCTCAGGCCGTTCTCGGCCGATGCGAGTTTCGATGCGCAGATCAGCGCGGCCTGCTCGCCGTGCAGGATCTGCGACAGCAGCCAGCCCTGCGCGTGATGGCGCACCTCGCGTTTGTCGGTGTCCGAAAGCTTGCCCCACAGCTCGGTGCCGTAGATCAGCAGCGTCGGGTCGGGCATGCCGAGCGGGTTCGCCGGATCGAGATCGTGGCTCCAGTCGACATCGGTCGCGACGTCCCACTGCGCGGCCTTCGCCTTTTCGTACAACCGGTTCAGCGCCTCTTCGCGCAGTGCGTAGTCGTTCGACATCAGGGCGTCGACGGGCATCGACCAGCGGATGTCGGCCGTGTCCTGCATAACGGTGAGCGTGTCAGTCATTTCAAGGTCTCCCCGGCCGCGCGGCGGCGCCGGAATGATGGGCGGAATCGGTAAGCGCCGCAGCCGCGCCGCGCGGGGCGGCCGGGTGCGGGTCGAGGCGGATCGCATACGACGGCCACGGGCCGCGCAGCTGCGCGTCGAACGCGTCGGCGAGCCGCGCGGGCCAGATCGCGCAGCACACGCGGTTGTCGCCGGCGAACTCCGCATCGCGCAGGATCCGGTCGCCGATCCACACGACCGGGGCGCCGCGCGCGGCATCGCGCAATGCTTCGTCGTACAGGTGCACGCCGAGCAGCACGTGCGGCGCGAGCAGTTCGGCCGGCAACGCACCGAAGTACGGCGCGCAGACTTCGATGAACAGGCGGGCGTCCGGATGCACGGCGTCGCGGATTCGCGCGGTGATTTCGGCGAGGAATGCGAAGTACTGGACGTGGTCGAGCAACACACGGCGATCGCCGCCGTGCGCATCGCCCGTATGCATGGCGCCGGCGTCGTACACGTCGCCGGCCGTTTCCGCGAGTGCGGCACGCGCATAGTCGGCCGGCGTGTCGAGCGGCATCCGGTACGCGCTCGCGGCGACCGCGACCGGCCGCCGCGCGTCACGCTCGATCCGGTAGGTGAAGTGAACGGGTCGCACCATGTCACGCCTCGTCGTCGAGAGAGAACGTCGCGTCCGGCGCGAACGCGACGTCGGCGACCGCGTAATAGCCGTTCAGCGCGAGCGAGCAGACGGCCGCGCGGCGCGGCGTGTCGCCGTCGCGATGCGCGAGCAGCACCGACAGCCACGGATCGCTGCCGAACGCATGACCGAACACCCCGTGGCCGTCCGGCAGCAGCGGCGTCTTGCCGACCGACGCGAGCAGCGCACGGCGCGACGTCGCCGGAAAGAACGGCAGCGCCGCGTGCAAGCCGGGGCGGGCCGCGCAGAAGGTGCGGATGTCGCGGCCCAGCCGCACGACCGCGCTGGCCGGCGGCGCGGCCTCGGCCAGCACCGACGGCGCCGACGATGACGCTTCGCGGCCGACGTCGACGAGCAGCGTGCACACGCCGAAGCCCGAGCGTCCCCAGGCGGGGTTGCCGTGCCAGTACGTGTAGCCGTGCACGTCGATGTCGACGATCTGCAGCAGCAGCGTGCGCGGCCCGGTCTCGGCCGCGGTGGCGAGCGAGCGGCGCAATACGTAGCCCCAGCCCGCGCATTCGTACGAGCAGGTCATCCAGTCGGGCGTGTAGTCGTTTGCACCGGCCAGTGCCTGAGCGAACACGCGATGCTGCGGCGAATCGTTCATCAGCAGCATCGACAGGATCGTCGAGCTGACCACGTAGTCGTCCGCGCCGACCGCGCCGCACAGCCGCTCGCGTTCGGCGCACGCGAGCGTGCCGATCGCGCGGGCCGTGTCGTCGAGCGGCACGGCCGCGCCGTCGCGCGACGGAGCGACGCGCCGGTACGCGAGCGCCTGCACGGTCAGCGCGGTCGCCGGGGCCGGCTGGGCGGCGGGAGCCGCCACGGTCGCAAGGGGCGCGAGCATCGTCGTGTCAGGCAGCGTGCTGCTGGCGGCGCAGTTGCGCGTCGAGCTGCTGCAGCGTCGTGTACTGCGTGATGTTCAGCGCTTCCGGGTCGATCGAACCGTAGAGCTGTTCGCAGAACACGATCAGCTCGACGATGTTCAGCGAATCGATGCCGAGTTCGCCGATGCCGGCGTCGGTGTCGACGGTTTCGACGTTGAGGATCTTCGCGACTTCGCGGGACAGGATGTCGAGCGCGTCGGCCGGAACGTTCTGGGTCGTCATGAGAGGAGCTCCTGATAATGAAGTGGGTTGATCGGGATCGATCGGCCTGTCGCGTGGGTCAACTGCCGGCTTCGCAGCGCAGGCTCTTGCGAAGCTCGTGATAACAACGGTACGAACTGCCTTCCATCTTCGAAAACGCCAGCAGGTCGCGCTGGTCGTCGAACGTGGCGACCCTGCCGTCGCGCACGAGCGCGGTCAGGAATTCGTTCGACAGCAGCTTGATCGCGAGCACGCGCTGCACCTTGCCGAAGCTGTAGTGCGCGTCGTCGGTCTGGCTGCGCGCGGCGTCGGCGATGAACTGGTGGACGGCGCGCGCGTCGGCATCGAGTTCGACGCGGCCGGTGCGTTCGAGCCAGCCGACGTGCGCCATCAGCGCGCGCACGAAGTAGGGGCGCACGACGGTCAGGTACTTGTTGAACACGGTCGGGCCGCCGATCCGCAGGCGATCTTCGGCGTTCACGCGCACCTGGCCGCCGACGTTCGCGAGCTGCAGGTTGCCCGCGAGGAACGGCGCGCCGCAGGTCGTGCGCTTCAGCTTCCGGTACTCGTCGGGCCACACGAGATAGGCAGCCGGGAACATCACGCCCGGCAGCCGTGCGGCGACCACCGCCATGCAGTCGCGATGCGCTTCGATGCCCCACACCTTGTCGACGGTGAGCGCGAGGCCGTGGTCGTCGCTGCGCACGACGGTGCGCCATGCGGCGAGCGTCGGGCCGCCGCCGTCGCTCATCAGGAACGCGAAGTTGTGGCCGCTGTCGATGCATTCGCATGCGCGACGGTTCTGGTCGTCGGAGAAGAACAGCCCGAACATGATGCGGATGAACGCACGCATGAACGGCTTGAACAGGTGATGAAACCCTTCGCGGCCGATCTGTTCGAGCAGCGCTTCGGTGAGCGGCGCTTCGTCGTGCCGCAGCGGCGTCGATGCGGACGAATCGGGCAGCACGTCCGGCGTGGCGGCATGCAGTGCGATCACCATCTCGCTGTCGAGCAGCCGCACGGCAGCTGCTTCGACGAGCCGGGCGGCCGCGCGCGGCGGCATGCCGAGCGATGCGATCGTGTCGAAGTGGCGCAGCACCGGATACGCGGCCTGGTCGGCCACGCGCAGCAGCAGCGGTGCGGTCGCGAGCGGGCCGGCGGACGAAGCGGGAGCGGAAAGCGTGGACATGGGGCAGGGTTCCTGTCAGAAGCGCACGCGCACGGCGGCGTCGATACGGGTGCCGAGACCGACCATCCGGTACTCGGAGTTGCTGTCGGAGAACGCACGGGTGACCGCGACATCGACGCTCACGCGCTTGTTCACGTCGGCGACGACTTGCGCGATCGCGAGCAGGCCCTTGTCCTGCGGCGAATAGACGCCGCGCAGCGAATACTCGACGCGGCCGATCTTCTTGCCGAGCCGGGCGAACAGGTAGTCGCGCAGGTTGCCGTCGACGCTCACGAAATCGGCCGTGCCGCCGAGGCCGGCCAGTGCCGCGCCGGGCGCGACGGGCAGCAGCGCGTTGTTCACGCGCGTCGCGCCGACCATCTGGCGCCACTGGTTCGCGTCGTAGCGTGCCTCGTCGTGCGACCACTCGACGATCAGCGAGAAGTTGCCGGGCAGTGCGCTCTGCATGCCGACAGCGCTGCGCCACATGATCTGGCGATCGTTGCGGCGATCGACCGCGTCGTACGCGGCCGGGGAATCGAGCGGCGTGCCGTTTGCGATGAAGGCGGGCAGCGGACGCGTCGTGCCGCGCTCGAGCCATGCGCTTGCATAGACGGTGTTCGAGCGCGCGACGTCGAACGACAGCGTCGCGCCGGCGCCCCCGTGTCCTGCGTGCCGGCCCGCGAGCAACGCGGCCGATCCGCCCGACCAGTTGTACGCGCCGCGCACGAGCTGCGTCGCGCCCTGCACGTCGCGGTTGTCGACGTCGCTGCGCAGCGTGCGGTTCTCGCCGGCGATGAACTGCAGCGTGGTCTGTTCGCCGGCCCATTTCGCTTCGACGAGCGGCGTGCCTTCGACATCGCCGTAGCGGTCGTAGATGTCGGCCGTCGCGGCGCGCTTCTGAAAGAAGCCGAGCGGAAAGAACGCCTGCGACGTGTCGAGCGGATCGATCCGCTTGCCGGCGGTGAGCGTGATGCCGTTGTCGAACGCGTAGCGCACGCCGGCCTCGTTGAAGCGGGTGGACTGCGCGCCGAGCGAGTGATTGCCGGCAACGGCGCGGGCGTTCATGAACAGGTTCTCGCCGTCGATGCGCGCGAGCAGGCCGGCTTCCTGCAGGTTGCGCGGCTGGTCGCCGATCAGGTTCCCCAGCAGCGCGTGCCCATCCATGCTGTCGACGGTGCGTGCGTACGCGATGCCGTTCAGCGTGCTCAACTGTTCCATCAGCGATTCTCCGTGCGCGAGCGTGCAGCCGAGCGCAAGCGGGACGGCGAGCGCGGCGGCGGGCCAGATTCGGCCGGATGATGGACGGAGGCGGTCACGATGGGCGTCGACATGGGCGTCGTGGTCACTGGCCATCGGCAAGCGTGTCGGGGTTGAACCAGCCCGACGGAATCTTGCGCGGCTGGCCGTCGAGGATGTCGACGACGCTCGCGCGCTGCTTCTCGATCTCGTTGCGATACGTGATCTTGCGGATCACCTTGCGCCCGTTCGCGTCGACCGGTGCGGAGAAGTCGGCGCTGCGGAACAGCAGGCCGCTCGCGAGGAAGAACTGCGCGCGCACCGGCACGTCGGTGTCGGGCGTGATCCACAGCTTGATCGTCGGGTAGACGTTGTCGGGATCGGTCGCGGTCAGGTCGAGCTCGGTGGCCGGCTTGCCGGCGATCGTCGTCGCGCCCGGCGCGGCCGACGCGTGATAGCTGTCCGCCCAGTGCGTGCGCGTGATGTCGCTGATCACGACCTCGCCCTGCAGCCGCTGCATCCCGTTGATGCGTACCGCGCTGCGCGTGTTCGGCACGTAGAACCAGTGGCCGCGCGTCGTCGCGAGATATTTCTGGCCGTCGTTCTCGCCGCTGCGCGTCAGCGCAAGCGTGTCGCCGTTGCCGCGCGTATAGACGAGGTAGCGCGTCGCGTCGCCGGACTGCCCGCCGACTTCGTTCGTGATCTGGATGTTGGTCTGCGTATCGGCGGCCGTGCTGCGGTATGCGTCGGCACGGGCGAGCATGGCCTGGGCCGTCGGGGCGTCGGCGGCGTGAACGAGCGGCGCGCACGCGACGAGCGCGGCGGCCAGGTGGCGAATGCGAATCATGGGGCGAGTCCTTCGAGGATGTTGCGTTTGGCGAGGCCGAGCGTCGCGAGCAGCGCGGCGGCCACCCCGAGCACGACGAACGCGCCTTCGACGGCGGCCACGGCGGCCGGCGAGACCGTGAATTCGAGCAGGATCGACTTCACGCGGCCCGGCGGCGGGGGCAGGTGGATCTGCGCGTGATTGAGCGCAACCATCGTCAGCAGCGCCACCGCGATGCCGGCGGCCGCGCCCAGCAGGCCGAGGAAGGCGGTCTCCTGGATCAGCACGCCGCGCACCGTCGCGGCCGGCACGCCGAGCGCGCGCAGTGTCGAGATCTCGCGGCGGCGCTCGACGATGCTCATCAGGATCCAGTTGCTCATCGACAGCAGGATGGTCAGGCAGAGAATCGCGCCGAACACCGAGAACTGGTTCTTGTACAGCGCGACGACCTGGTGATAGAGCGACACGAGCTGGTCCCAGGTCTTCACGTCGAGCGCGGGCAGCGCGGCGCGCAGCGTGGCGGCGGCGGCCGGCGTGTGCGCGGTGTCCGACAGGAACACCGCGATGCGCGACGCGCGGTCGGTGCGCAGCAGCGCCTGCGCGGCGGTGAACGTCACGTTGACGATCCGTTCGTCGACGTCCTTGTTGCCGGTGCTCATCACACCGACGATCTGCGCATCGGTCGCGTTGATGCCGCCGTGCGCGGTCGACGCCATCAGCTGCACGACCGAGCCGACGTGCACGCCGAGCTTGCGCGCGAGTTCGGCGCCGACGACGACTTCGGTGCCGGCATTCGTCGGCGACAGGTAGCGACCCGACAGCACCGTGTGATAGTCGAAGAAGCCGGGCGGCTCGCGGTTCGGCTCGATGCCTTCGCCGACGAAGCCGTAGCTGAGATCGCCGTTCGAGATCAACCCGTCGAAGTCGATGCCGCGCGCGGTGGTCGCGACGCCGGGCAGTGCCGCGATCGCGTGCGTGGCGGTGGCCTGCTCGTCGGCGGTCAGCCCGTACTGCAGCGGCCGCTCGCCGATCAGGTCGAGATAGCCGTGGTGCAGCACCTGCACGTGGCCGACGCCGCTGTCGATCGACCCTTCGCGCACCGCGTCGAAGGTCGCGATCACGTAGCCAAGCGCGAGGCTCGACGCGAACGCGGCGACGCCGATCATCGCCATCGTCAGCACGGTGCGGCGCTTGTTGCGCCAGAGGTTACGCCACGCAAACGTCGACCAGTTCACGATTCACTCCCGGTACGCCGTCGCGCATCTCGATGCGGCGCGGCAGGTGCGCGCACAGACGATCGTCGTGCGACGCAATCAGAAAGGCGGTGCCCAGCGTGCGATTGGTGTCGAGGATCAGCTCGGCCACCGCCCGTGCGTTGGTGCTGTCGAGGCTGGCGGTGGGTTCGTCCGCGATCACGATCGCCGGCTCCTTCGCGAGCGCGCGGGCCAGCGCGACCCGTTGCTGCTCGCCGCCGGACAGCTCGCCGGGGCGGTGGCGTTCGCGCGCGGCGAGCCCCACCGCGTCGAGCATCGCGCGTGCGCGCTCGCGCCGCGTGCGAGGCGTGCCCCATGCGAAGCAGCCGAGTTCGACGTTTTCGAGCGCGGACATCACCGGAATCAGGTTGAACTGCTGGAACACGAAGCCGATGCGCTCGCGGCGAATTCGCTCGAGCGTGTCGGGCGCATCGTCGATCCGGCGGCCTTCGAGCCAGCGTTCGCCGGCGCTCGGCACGTCGAGAAAACCGGCCAGGTTGAGCAGCGTGCTCTTGCCGCTGCCCGACGGCCCGACGAGCGCGACGACGTCGCGCTGGCCGATCGAGATCGTCGCGCCGCGCACCGCGACGACGCGGCCCGCGCCCTCGTACACGCGCGAGACGTCGCGCAGTTCGAGCACCGGCGTGAGCGTGGCGGTCGTCATGCGTACGCCCCCTGGCCGGCTTCGGCGGCGGCCGTCGCGTGGATCACGGGCAGCGCGCCGTTTGCATAGAGGTCGCGGCACTTCAGGCGCTGCAGCTTGCCGCTCGTCGTGCGCGGCAGCGAGCCGGGCTCGACGAAGCACAGATCCTGCGCGGCGAAGCCGATCCGCGACGCGAGCAGCTGCTGGCATTCGGCGCGCGTCTGCGGCGTCGCATCGACGGGCCGCGCCTCGATCGCGACGACCAGCCGCTCGGTGCCCGTCTCCGGATCGGGCAGCCCGAACGCGATGCAGGTGCTCTTGCGCAGCATGCGATGGGATGCCAGCGCCTCCTCGATTTCGTGCGGGAAGTAGTTGCTGCCGCGAATGATGATGACTTCCTTCTTGCGCCCGAGGATATGGAGCTGGCCGTCCGCGACGTAGCCGATGTCGCCGGTGCGGAACCAGCCGTCGGCCGTCAGCGGCGCGGCGATCGACCCGTCGTCGGGGTTCAGGTAGCCGAGCATCACCGACGTGCCGCGGATCGCGACTTCGCCGACCGCGCGGTTCGCCAGCGGGTGGTCGCCGTCGTCGAGGATCCGGAACGCCATGCCCTCGATCGGCGTGCCCATCGCGAGCACGGTTTCGGTGTCGGTGTCGGCGCCGTCGTTCGCGGCGGCCGGTTGCGCGTCGCGGCGCTCGATCAGCGCGCGCCGGTCGAGCGTGTCGGCGATCACGTACGGCGCACCGTCGACGGCGCCTTCGTGCCACGCACGATGCATCGACACCGCGAGCGTCGATTCGGCCATGCCGTAGCACGGCTGCAGTGCCGAGGCCGCGAGACCGTACGGCGCGAACGTCGCGGCGAAGTCGCGCAGCGTCGCGTCGTCCACGCGTTCGCCGCCGATGAAGATGTTGCGGCACGCGGACAGATCGACACCTTCCATCGCGGCGGCATTGAAACGGCGCACGCAGTAGCGCAGCGCGAAGGTCGGCACCGATGTCGTCGTCGCGCGCGCCGACGCGATGCGCTTCAACCAGCCGAGCGGATGACGAATGAAGCTGTTCGGCTGCATCATCAGCAGCGGCGCGCGGTAATGCATGTTCGACAGCAGCGTGAGCAGCCCCATGTCGTGATAGAGCGGCAGCCACGACGCGGTGCCGTCGCCGGCCGCGATGTCGAAGCGCACCGACCCGCCAATGCCGAGCACGTTCGCGATCACGTTCTCGTGGCTGAGCACCGCGGCTTTCGGATGCGACGTCGAACCGGACGTGAGCTGGACGTGATGCGGATCGCGGCCGTGCTTAGCGCTGATCAGCGCGCGCGCACCGGCATCCGCGACGAGCGACAGCGTGTCGAGATCGACGACACGCGTGGATGAAGCGGGAAACGCGTCGTCGCGCCACGCGGCGGACTGCGCATCCGCGGCGATGACGAGGCGCGGCCGGTACAGCTCGCATGCGACGTCGATCACCTGCCGCCCGGCGGTGGCGCGGCGCGCGGGAACGGGCACGGTGCAGGGCAGTGCGCCCGTCATCACGCAGGCCATCATCGCCGCCGCGTGCCCGACCGATGCGGGCAGCGCCAGCATCACCAGGTCGTTCTCGCGCACACCGAGTTCGCGCAGTGCGCCGGCCTGGCGAAACACCTCTTCGGCGAAGCGCCGGTACGTGATGCTCGCCTCGTTGCTGGCGTCGTCGACGAACGTCATGCGATGCATGGCGCCCGCGACGTCCTCGAGCGATTCGATGAGGCGATGAATGGTGGATGCGCACTTCGTCACGAGGATTCTCCCCTTGAGGAACACGGCCGCTCGCGCCACGGTGCCGGCGGCGCCGTTCGTCGAGTGAGGGGGATTCTTGCCGGATCGACATGACGCGACAAACGGAATATTTGCAGGCTATGCATGAGCAGCACGCATCCACTCGGCGCTGCCATGTGCGTATACGTGCGAGCCCGCGCGAGGTGAATGGTCGGTACGCATTCGACCGGTCGTCTAGTTCACGATGTGGTGCGCTCATGCGCGGGCGTCATGCAATGCGTTCGGAAAATTCGTTTGTCCGAAGCATCGACTCACAGAAGAATTGCAACCCGGCAGCGCGCCAGTGTCGCCGCGTCATCGTGCCGGGCAGGGTCCGGCCAAGGAGAGCATTTTGTCCGTCACCTCATCGCTTCTCGCCCGTCAGAAACCGGTTGCAGACATGAAGAGCCGCCCGAGCGGCGTCGTCTTCTCGCTGAAGCTCGCGGTCTACGTCGCGCTCATCGCGCACGGCATGCTGTTCGCGCTGTCGACGTATGTCGTCCTGAAGATCGTCGGCATCCTGCTGATCGGCGCGATGTACGCGCACGGGGTCGAGCTGCAGCACCAGGCGCTGCATTACCAGGGATTCAGGAGCAAGCGGCTCAACATGGTGTTCGGCGTGCTGCTCGGCATGCCGATGCTCGTGTCGTTCCATGCGTACCAGGACAGCCACCTACGCCACCACCGGCTGCTCGGCACGCCCGAGAACAAGGAGTTCTTCGACTACGGCGACCAGTACGGCGCGAGCCCCGTCGTCAATCTCGGCCTGTGGGCGTGGCGGCTGTCGATGGCCGCGCACTATATCCAGTTCGCGAAGAACGTCGCGAAGCTCGTCGTGCCGGGCGCAAGCTTCGGCGATAACCCGCTCGTGTCGCGTGCGATCCGCCGCGATCACCTGCTGATGGTCGCGGCGATCGCGCTGCTGGCCGGCGTGTCGATCGCGCTGCACACGTGGTTCGCCGTGTGGGTGTGGGTCGTGCCGCTCGTGTTCGTGGCCGCGCCCGTGCATGCGCTGGTCGAGATGCCCGAGCATTACCGCTGCGACCTGACGAGCACCGACCCGTTCCGCAACACGCGGACGATCGAAAGCAATGCGTTCATGACGTGGTTCACGAACGGCAACAACTATCACGTGGAGCACCACATGATGCCGAACCTGCCGATCGAGCGGCTGCACGACCTGCATGGCGCGATCGGGCCGCGCATCCGCTATTACCACCGCACCTACCGGCAGTTCTATTACGCGCTGCTGCGCGGCAGGCTGTCGCCGCGCACGGTGGACGACGACGCGGACGACCGTGCGCCCGACGCCGACGTGGCGGCGCCGGCGTCCACGCAATCGGCATGACCGCGATGGTGCCGATCGGTGCCGCGCCCGAACGCCTTTCAACGACGGTGACGACGATGCTTTATCCGGAACTTTTCAGGTCGCTGGAAGCGGTGCGCTGGGACATGGAGAAGGACATTCCGTGGGACAAGTTCGACGCTTCGCTGCTCACCGACGAGCAGGCCGAGACGATCAGGATGAACGCGATCACCGAATGGTCGGCGCTGCCCGCGACGGAAATGTTCCTGCGCGACAACCGGCACGACAGCGACTTTTCCGCGTTCATGAGCGTGTGGTTCTTCGAAGAGCAGAAGCATTCGCTCGTGCTGATGGAATACCTGCGCCGCTTCAAGCCGGAAATGGTGCCGACCGAAGAGGAGCTGCACGCGGTGCGCTTCCAGTTCGACCCGGCGCCGCCGCTCGAGACGCTGATGCTGCACTTCTGCGGCGAGATCCGCCTGAACCACTGGTACCGTTGCGCGGCCGACTGGCACACCGAGCCGGTCATCAAGCAGATCTACGAAACGATCTCGCGCGATGAAGCACGCCACGGCGGCGCGTACCTGCGCTACATGAAGAAGGCGCTGAACAACTGCGGCGACGTCGCACGTGCCGCGTTCGCGAAGATCGGCGTGCTGATGGCGTCGGCGCGCCGCACCGAGAAGCCGCTGCACCCGACCAACCTGCACGTGAACCAGGCGCTGTTCCCGCGCGACACCGTGCAGTCGCGCCTGCCCGATCCGGAATGGCTCGAGCGCTGGCTCGACGAGCAGATTCGCTTCGATGGCGAATGGGAAAAGAAGGTCGTCGAGCGGATCCTGCACAACCTGTCGATCCTGTTCGAGCGCACGTTCGCGACCGCACAGGAACTGAACCGCTATCGCCGCGAAGTGACCACGCGAATGCCCCGTGTGACGGACGGCGTGGTGGACAGCGTATAGCGACGCGCATCCCGTCCGGTAAAGGGCGGAACCGATTCCGGACGACTGGGCGGCGTCATGCACGCGCGTTGCCCTTTCGGGTCGGCGGAATATTCATTGCCGGACATAATTGCTTCATCAATTGCGGAAATTGAATGGCGCAATTCAATTTCATTCGTTTAGTATGTTTTCGTAAACATGAAAACGAGAATTTAAATAGTATTCCGCGTGTATGTTGAAGTGCGTTTTCTTTTCGCTATCCGGTAAAGGAATAAAACTGTCTGGCAATTGAAACTTGATTGTAGGCATTCGGATGTGCGTCTGCTGTAGCATCAGTATGGTTGTCATGGCGTCTATTTGTGCCCGTAATGCGCTGTTTTTATGCGACTTTGCCGGTTATCTTTCGCGCCATTTCGGCTGTTCACTGATTTACAAAATCACTACTTGATAATGTGGATGTAAGAATATCTACCCGATGAAAATCGATAGATAAATACGGGTGTCACGATTGAAAATAAGAATGATCCGCATCCATGCTTCAATATAAAATCGTTTCCGAATCCAAAAAGGAGAAACGATTCAGGGAGACGAACGGCGACTGGTCTGTCGGTGGGTGCAACTTTGAGGCGGCGGTATGGCTAATGTGAGATTGGCAAAGCGATTGAGAAGTATGCCTTCGCTGGATTTCCTGAGAGGCTTCGAATGCGCGGCGCGCCATTTGAGCTTTACGCGTGCCGGGCAGGAACTGAACGTCACGCAATCCGCCGTGAGTCGGCAGGTCAAGGCGCTCGAGGAGCAGCTCCGGATCGAGCTCTTTCACCGGCACATTCGTTCCCTGACGCTGACCGACAAGGGGCGGGAGTTGTACGACGCGATCTCGTTCGCGTTGTCCGACCTGGAATCGGTGATCGGCAAGCTGTCGTCGAGTGTGGGCCAGCGCGCGATTTCGTTGTCGACCACCGTCTCGTTCGCGGCGCTGTGGCTGATTCCGCGCCTCGGTTCGTTCCGCGCCAGCTACCCCGACATCGACGTACGCGTATCGGCCACGAGCGAAATTGAAGATCTTAAACGCAAACGTTTGCACCTGGCCGTGCGATATGCAGGGCCGTATACGTCGACGGACGAGACGGACGTGCTGTTTCGCGAGCGTGTCGTGGCGGTCTGCAGCCCGAGCCTGATGCCGGCGGCGGGCGACGCCGCGTCGATGAAGCCGGAGGATCTCGACAAGCACGTGCTGCTGCATCTCGACGATCCGCGCGGCGAGTGGCCTTGGCACGGATGGAGCCATCTGCTGAAGGAACTGGGCGTGCCGCGCCTGCGGCCCGCCGGCGCGCTGCATTTCAGCCAGTACGACCAGCTGGTGCAGGCCGCGGTCGACGGGCACGGCATCGCGATCGGGCGGCGGCCGCTGGTCGACGGTCTGCTGAAGCAGGGCCGGCTCGTCGAGCTGTTCCCGCACTGCACGGTCGCATCGGGCAGCTACGTGCTGGTGCAGAACCCGGATGCATGCAACGAGTTCGATATCGCGGTGCTGACCAACTGGTTGCTCGAACAGGCGAATCATCCGCTCGCGTCGGACCAGGAAACGGGCGGCAGCAACGTGGTGCCGATGTATCGCGTCGGATAGCACGGTCGCGCCACGCCGTCGCGGGTGCGCGTCGAAGGGCATGCGGCAGGTTCGACGCGAACGCATGTGCGATCCGTCATGCGCCGCGCCCGCAACCTGTGCGATGATGCGCCGCTTCGCATTCGTTGCAGCACGCCGCCGACCGCGGCGCCCGGTTCCGGGCCGCTGCCGATCGCGCCGACACCGGAGACGACATGCCCGCAGTGAACATTCATGGCAGCACCTTGCATTATCAGGATCACGGTACCGGGTTCCCGGTGCTGCTCGGGCACAGCTATCTGTGGGATGCGGCGATGTGGGCGCCGCAGATCGACGCGCTGTCGCGCCAGTATCGTGTCATCGTGCCGGACCTGTGGGGGCACGGCGCATCGGGCGCGCTGCCCGAAGGCACACAGACGCTCGACGATCTTGCCGCGCAGGCGAGTACGCTGCTCGACGCGCTGGCGATCGAACAGTGCGCGCTGGTCGGGCTCAGCGTCGGCGGCATGTGGGGGGCGCGGCTCGCGTTGCGCGAACCGCAGCGCGTGCGTTCGCTCGTGCTGATGGATGCGTCGCTCGAGGCCGAGCCCGATGCGACGCGGCTGCGCTACTTCGGGATGCTTGACGCCATCGCCGCCGCGGGCCGTATTGCGCCGCCGCTGCTCGATGCGATCGTGCCGCTGTTCTTCCGGCCGGATGTCAATCTGGCGAGCCCGGTGCCGTCCGCGTTTCGCGACGCGCTGGCGAGCCTGCCGGCCGACCGGTTGCGGCAATCGATCGTTCCGCTCGGCCGGCTGATCTTCGGCCGGCCCGACACGCTGTCGGCCCTCGCCGAACTGGACGCCGAACGCACGCTGCTGATGTGCGGCGCGGGCGACATGGCGCGCCCGCCGTCGGAAACGGTGAAGATGGCGAGCGTGATCGGGTGCACCCATGCGCTGGTGCCGGACGCCGGCCACATTTCGAATCTGGAAAATCCCGCGTTCGTCACGCGCATGCTGCTCGACTGGTTCGACGCGCAGCGGCTGTCGGCAGGTTGACGCTGCGCGCGACGCCGGCGCATGTCGCGCGGCGTCGCGTCATGTCATGAGAGCCCGCGCAACCCGCGCCCGCATCACGCGCGTTCGCTGACCGGCGTGAGCTTCCTGTCCCGGCCGCGCGCTTCGTCGGCCCGGCCGCGAACGAGGTTCAGCGCCTCAGCGCGGCTCGCGACGCACGGCGCGGAGCCGGGCAGCGGCTGGCGCGCCGTTTCGCGCAGCGCGAGCACCGACACGATGCCGATGAACGATGCGCCCATCAGGTAGTACGCGGGCATCATCAGGTCGCCGGTGCGATCGACCAGCCACGCGGTGACGAGCGGCGTCGTGCCGCCGAACAGCGACACCGACACGTTGAAGCCGATCGCGAGCGCGCCGTAGCGGATGCGCGTGGGGAACAGCGCGGGCAGCGCCGACGGCATCACGCCGGTGAACGTCGACAGCAGTACCCCGTAGATCAGCATCCCGCCGAACACGGGCAGCATGCCGCCGGTGCGGATCAGCATCAGCGCCGGCACGGCCAGCACGAGCAGGCCCACGCAGCCCGCCATCATCACCGGTTTGCGGCCGATCCTGTCCGACAGGTGCCCGGCGTAGAGCGTCATCGGCATCATCAGCACCATCACGAGCAGCACCAGGAACAGGCCGTGCGATTCGCGGAAGTGCAGCGTCGCTGACAGATAGCTCGGCAGGTACGACAGCGCCATGTAGTCGGTCACGTTGAAGATCAGCACGAGGCCGACGCATTGCAGCAGCGGTTTCCACTGTTCGACGAGCAGCGTCGTGAAGCGTTGTTTCGGCCGCGTGCGTTCGTCCGCTTCGCGTGCTTCGGCCTCCTTCTTGAAGGCGGGCGTTTCCTCGAGTTTCAGCCGGACATAGAGTCCCACGAGACCGAGCGGGCCGGCGATGAAGAACGGCACGCGCCAGCCCCACGACAGCAGCGCTTCCTGCGACAGCGACGCGGTGAGCAGCGCGACCGTCGCCGCGCCGAGCGTATAACCGATCAGCGTGCCGAATTCGAGGAAGCTGCCCATGAAGCCGCGGCGCTTGTCGGTCGAGAATTCGGCGATGAAGGTGGCTGCGCCGCCGTATTCGCCGCCGGTCGAGAAACCCTGCACGAGGCGGGCGACGAGCAGCAGCACGGGCGCCATGATGCCGATCGACGCGTAGCTGGGGATCAGGCCGATCGCGAAGGTGCCGGCGGCCATCATGATCATCGTGGCGGCGAGCACGCGCTGGCGGCCGATGCGGTCGCCGAGCGGGCCGAACACCATGCCGCCGAGCGGGCGCACGAGGAACGCGGCCGCGAACGTGCCGAAGGTTGCGAGCAACTGCGCGGACGGGCTGCTGGACGGGAAGAACACCTTGCCGAGCGTGACGGCGATATAGCTGTACACGCCGAAGTCGAACCATTCCATCGCGTTGCCGAATGCCATGGCGCCGACCGCGCGCTTGAGGACGGCGGGGTCGACGATCGTGATGTCATCCAGCTTGACGGACTGGCGCGAAGATCGGGCTTTCGCGGCGTGCGCTTGCGACGGGCTCAATGAACTCTCCTGGAATTGCCTTGGCAGCCGGCCGGGCGGGTGTGCAGTGGAGTCGTGCGGGCCGATGGGCAGCGAAGGCAGGTGTCTCGGGGCGCCCCGATGTCGGTGAAGTGACGCGCGTTGCGGGCGACATCGGGCAGGGTTGTGTGAGAGCCAGTTTAGAGAAACGGGCGCCGGCGACTATCGGTCATGCGCCCGGAACCCGGTGGTAAACGACACGGGTTCGTGTGGGGCCGGCTGCGTCGAAGCGGGTGTCCAGGGGATGTGCGCAGTCATTTCCCAGTGCGCCGACCTGCGCAGCCGAGCAACGCCGCGAACGCCGCTTCGTCCACGCGCAGCCCACGCGGCGTGCGCGACACCGCGAGCGTAGCCAGCGCACCCGACTCGAATGCATCGAGCACGTCGGGATGGATGTAGCAGCGCCGGCACACGGCCGGCGTGTTGCGCAGCAGGTCGGCCACCTCCCGCACGGTCTCGACGATCTGCTTGCGCGCGTGCGTCACGCCGCGATGCGGCGCGCGCCGTAACAACGCGAGCGCGTGCACGCTGCCGGCCCAAGTCCGGTAATCCTTCGCGGTGAAATCGGTGCCGCTCGCCGCGCGCAGGTAGTCGTTCACGTCGGACGAGCCGACTGCGTGGCGCATGCCGTCATCGTCGACATACTGGAACAGCTCGTGCCCGTGCAGTTCGGCGCAGCGCCGTACGATCCGCGCGACACGCGCATCGTCGACCGTCACGTCATGCTCGATGCCGCTCTTGCCGGCGAAGCGCAGGCGTACCTGGCCGGGTTCGAGCGTCAGATGGCGCTTGCGCAGCGTCGTCAATCCGTACGACCCGTTGTCGCGCGCGTATTCCGCATTGCCGACCCGCGCGAGCGTCGTGTCGAGCAACCGGACGATTGTCGCGACGACCTTGTCGCGTGGCATGCCCGGCAACGCGAGATCGTGCGCGACGCGTGCGCGGATACGCGGCAGCGCACGTGCGAATGCCGCCATCCGCGCGTATTTGTTCGCGTCGCGCGTCGCCCGCCATTGCGGGTGATAGCGATACTGCTTGCGGCCGCGCGCGTCGCGGCCCGTCGCCTGAAGATGTCCGAGCGGATCCGCGCAGATCCACACGTCGGTATAGGCGGGCGGGATCGCGAGGGCGTCGATGCGGGCGATTTCCGCGGCATCCCGAATCCTGGCGCCGTCCTGCCGGTAGTACGCGAAGCCGTTGCGCAGGCGGCGGCGCGTGTAGCCGGGGGGTCGGTCGTCGACATGACGTAGCGTCGCGCCCGTGCGGGGGGCGCGCTGCTTCATGCCGCGAGGGCTCCGGCCGGCGGTGCTGTCAGTGCGCGGCGACCCGCGCTGACGGGCTGCAACCATTCTTCGCTCCTTTTCGTTCGCGCACCGCCGCGCCTGGCACGGAGGGCAGTCGTGGCGGCCGAGCAAGAACCGTGCGCCGCACGCGGCGGGCCTGCCCGCATGCTTAGGTGTTTATACGTATGCCGAATCCGATATCGCCGCAATCCAATATTTCATTAGAAGGTTATCGGACTTGTTTCTAGACTGATGCGGGGCATGCAGACCGGGCCGGCGCGACGCCTCCGGCCGGCGCACAGCCCCGATCCGCGCCCGCGCCAAGCAGAAACACAACAGCGCAGCGGCACACAACGACATCATCGGAGACGAACCATGACATTCATCAGGAAGCTGGCAGCCGGCGCGATCGTTGCCGCGGCGGCGGTGCTGGCCGGCGGCGCGCACGCTCAGCAGAAACCGATCACGCTCGGTTTCTCGCAGGTCGGCGCGGAAAGCGCGTGGCGCACCGCGAACACCGTGTCGGTGAAGGGCGCGGCGAAGGACGCCGGTATCAACCTGAAATTCTCCGACGCGCAGCAGAAGCAGGAGAACCAGATTCGTGCGATCCGTTCGTTCATCGCGCAGAAGGTCGACGTGATCGCGTTCTCGCCGGTCGTCGAATCGGGCTGGGAGCCCGTGTTGACCGAAGCGAAGGCAGCCCACATTCCGGTGATCCTGACCGACCGCGGCGTCGACGTGAAGGACCCGTCGCTGTACGTGACGATGATCGGCTCCGACTTCCTCGAGGAAGGACGGCGCGCGGGCCACTGGCTCGAAGAGCGCTACAAGAACGACGCAGGCCCGATCAACATCGTCGAGCTGCAGGGCACGGTCGGCTCGGCGCCGGCCAACGACCGGCGTGCCGGCCTGCTCGAAGTGATCAAGAGCAATCCGAAATTCAAGGTGATCGCGTCGCAGAGCGGCGACTTCACGCTCGCCGGCGGCAAGCAGGTGATGGAAGCGTTCGCGAAGACTTACGGCAAGCAGATCAACGTCGTCTACGCGCACAACGACGACATGGCGCTCGGTGCGATCCAGGCGATGGAAGAGGCGGGGATCAAACCCGGCAAGGACGTGAGCGTCGTGTCGTTCGACGCGACGAAGGGCGGCTTCCAGGCGATGGTCGCCGGCAAGATCAACGTCGACGTCGAATGCAGCCCGCTGCTCGGCCCGCAACTGATGAGCGCGGTGAAGGACGTCGTCGCCGGCAAGCAGTTGCCCAAGCGCATCGTGACGAACGAGACGGTGTTCCCGATGAACGTCGCGGCCCAGGTGCTGCCGACCCGCAAGTACTGAGCCACGTACCGACGATCCGGCGCGGGCGGCGGCGTGGCGGCCGCCCGGGCGCCAACCGCTTCGAGGGAGGATGCATGGAGAGATCGCCGGTGGTCGAAATGATCGGCATCGACAAGTCGTTTCCGGGCGTGAACGCGCTGCAGCGCGTGAACTTCCGGCTGTTTCCGGGTGAGATCCACGCGCTGATGGGCCAGAACGGCGCGGGCAAGTCGACGCTGATCAACGTGCTCACCGGCGTGCATGCGCACGACGCGGGCGAGATTCGCGTCGGCGGCGCGCCGGTGAATTTCGCCGCGCCGCGTGAGGCCGAGGCGGCCGGCATCCAGACGCTCTACCAGGAAGTGAACCTGTGCGCGAACCTGTCGGTCGCGGAGAACATCTTCGCGGGCCGGCAGCCGATGCGGCGCGGCGCGATCGACTGGAACACGATTCATGCGCGCTCGCGTGCGGCGCTGGCCGAACTCGACCTGTCGCTCGACGTCACGCGCTCGCTCGACGCGTATCCGATCGCCGTGCAGCAGATGGTGGCGATCGCACGGGCCGTGTCGGTCGACGCGCGCGTGCTGATTCTCGACGAGCCGACGTCGAGCCTCGACGACGGCGAGGTCGCGCGGCTGTTCGACGTGCTGCGCCGACTGAAGGCATCGGGCATCGCGATCCTGTTCGTCACGCACTTTCTCGAGCAGACCTATGCGGTGTCCGACCGGATCACCGTGATGCGCAACGGCGAGCGCGAAGGCGAGTATCTCGCGCGCGACTTGCCGGTCGACGTGCTGGTCGCGAAGATGACCGGCCGCGAACGGATGTCCGACACGCTGCAGGCAGGTGCGGCGGCGGTCGAACGCACCGCCGGCGAGGCGGAACCGTTCCTGTCGATGCAGCAGGTCGGCCGGCGCGGGATGATGAGCCCGCTCGACCTCGACGTGCGGCCCGGCGAGATCGTCGGGCTGGCCGGGCTGCTCGGCTCGGGGCGCACCGAAACCGCGCAGCTGGCATTCGCCGCGGAACGTGCGGACACCGGCGCGATCGAGATCGACGGCGCGCGCACGCGGCTCGCGTCGCCGCACGACGCGGTCCGCAACGGCATCGCGTATTGCCCGGAGGATCGCAAGAAGGAGGGCATCGTCGCCGCGCTGTCGATCCGCGAGAACATCATTCTCGCGCTGCAGGCGCGTCGCGGCTGGTGGCGGCTGATCGGGCGGGCGCGGCAGCGCGAGCTCGCCGATACGTACATCGCACGGCTCGGCATCAAGGCGCGCGACGCGGAGCAGCCGATCGGGCTGCTGTCGGGCGGCAACCAGCAGAAGGTGCTGCTTGCGCGCTGGCTTGCGACGGAGCCGAAGCTGCTGATCCTCGACGAGCCGACCCGCGGCATCGACGTCGCCGCGAAATTCGACATCATGGAGCGCGTGCTCGCGCTGTGCGCGCAAGGGCTCGCGATCCTGTTCATCTCGTCGGAGATCAGCGAAGTCGTGCGCGTGAGCCACCGGATCGCGGTGTTGCGCGACCGCCGCAAGGTCGCCGAACTCACCGGCGCCGATGCATCCGAGGAGCAGGTGTACCGGCTGATCGCGGGAGGCCAGTCATGACGCTGCTGCGCACGCTGTTTCGTCATTCGCTCGCGTGGCCGGCATTGACGCTCGTCCTGCTGTTCGCGCTCGACGTCGCGCATCGCCCGGGCTTCCTGTCGATCACGCTGCTCGACGGTCACCTGTTCGGCGCGCCGGTCGACATCCTGAACCGCGCGGCGCCGCTCGTGATCGTGTCGCTCGGGATGACGCTCGTGATCGCGACCCGCGGGATCGACATCTCGGTCGGCGCGATCGTCGCGATCGCAGGGGCAGCCGCGGCGATCGTGCTCGATGCGGACCCGTCGCGGGTCGGCACGGCACTGGCCGCCGCGCTCGGCGTCGGGCTGCTGGCCGGCGCATGGAACGGGCTGCTGGTGGCGTTCGTCGGGATGCAGCCGATCATCGCGACGCTGATCCTGATGGTGGCCGGCCGCGGCGTCGCGCAACTGCTGACGGGCGGCCAGATCATCCCGATCGGCGCGCCCGGCTACCTCGCGCTCGGCGGCGGCTATCTCGCGGCCGTGCCGTGCGCGGTGTGGATCGCGCTGGCGACGATCGCGGCGACCGCGCTGCTGGTGAACCGCACGGCGCTCGGGCTGTTCATCCGTGCGATCGGCGTGAACCCGGTCGCGACACGGCTCGTGGGATTGCGCTCGGGCGCGATCGTGTTCGGCGTGTACCTGTGCTCGGGCGTGATGTCGGCGCTCGCGGGCATCCTGGCCAGCTCGAACGTGCGCAGTGCCGACGGGAACAACGCGGGGCTGCTGCTCGAACTCGACGCGATCCTCGCGGTGACGCTCGGCGGCACGTCGCTGCTCGGCGGCCGTTTCAGCCTCGCCGGCTCGGTGCTCGGCGCGCTGATCATCCAGACGCTCACCTACACGACCTATTCGATCGGCGTGCCGCCGGAGGCGACGCTCGTCGTCAAGGCGGTCGTCGTGATCGTCGTGACGCTGATCCAGTCGGACGCGGCGCGCGCGCTGGTCGTCCGGCACGCGTCGCGGCTGCTGTCTTCCGCGCGTTCGCGCGCCACTTCCGGAGCGACGCCGCGATGAATCGATTCCTTGTCCGGCTCGCCGACCCGCGCACGCTGCCGATCGTCGTGACGATCGTGCTGTTCGCCGCGCTGTTCGGCTTCGGGTCCGTGACCTACACGGGCTTTTTCTCGATGCAGGTGCTGACCGGGCTGCTCGTCGACAACGCCTTCCTGCTGATCGTCGCGATCGGGATGACGTTCGTGATCGTGTCGGGCGGAATCGACCTGTCGGTCGGCTCGGTCGTCGCGCTGACGACGATCTTCTGCGCGGTCGGCGCCGAGCGGCTGCACTGGCCCGTGTGGGTGATCGTGCCGCTGGTACTCGCGTTCGGCGCGCTGTACGGCGCGGCGATGGGTGCGTTGATCCATTATTTCCGGCTGCAGCCGTTCATCGTCACGCTGGCCGGGATGTTTCTCGCGCGCGGCGCGTGCTTCCTGATCACGACGCAGTCGATCACGATCAACGAGCCGGTGTTTCATGCGATCGCGGGCTTCAGCGTGCCGGTGGGCGGCGGCACGCTGAGCGCGGGCGCGTTGATCGCGCTCGCGACGCTGGCCGGCGCGATCTACGTCGCGCATTTCACGCGCTTCGGCCGCAACGTTTACGCGATCGGCGGCAACGAGCGTTCGGCGCTGCTGATGGGGCTGCCGGTCGCGCGCACGAAGGTCGGCGTGTACGCGCTGAGCGGCTTCTGTTCGGCGCTCGGCGGCGTCGTGTTCACGCTGTACGTGCTGTCGGGTTACGGGTTGCAGGCACAGGGGATGGAGCTCGACGCGATCGCCGCGACCGTGATCGGCGGCACGCTGCTCACGGGCGGCGTGGGCTACGTGATCGGCTCGGTGTTCGGGGTCGGCATCCTCGGCACGATCCAGGTGCTGATCACGTTCGACGGCACGTTGAGTTCGTGGTGGACGCGGATCGTGGTCGGCGCGCTGCTGTGCGTGTTCTGCGTGCTGCAACGTGTGATCGAACGGCACGCGGCGCGGCGGCGCACGGGCGGCACGGGGCTTGGGGCGCCGAGGCCGAAACGCGGCCCCGCACAGGCGCGGCCAGCATCGCCGGACGAGGATGCCGCGCTGGTTTCGACGATGCGGCGGCTGTAGCGCGCATCGGCCGGCGGGGCAGCGGCACGAAGCGCCCTGACGCGACGGTGGGCAGTGCCGATGCGCGGGCTGTCGCATCCGGCGGCCCGCCGCTGCCCGATCGGCGCGTGCGCGGCGCGGTGGCCCGTGCTGTCAGGCCGGCCCGGCCGTGTCGGCTTCGGCGTCGAACGCCGTCGCGGCGCGGCGCGCATGTTTCAGCGAGCGGGCCAGGTTCCCGATCGCGTCCAGGTCCAGTGCATCGAGGTGTTCTCGCACGTCCCGCACGAAGGCCGCGTAATCCGGCTCGCCCGCATACGGGCCGAGCCATTCCTCGATATCGGTCAGTTGCCCGTTGTCGGCCAGCAGGATCAGCTGGTCGAGCGCGTCGTCGGGCGGGCACGGCATCGTGGGCGCGGGGATGTCCGGCTCGGCCTCGCCGTCCGGATGAAACCGCCGGACGAGCTCCGACACCGGCACGAGCGCGTGCCCGACGGCCGGCGCGACGATCGCGAACGAGAACGCCGTGCCGATGCCCGGCTGGCTGGCGACGGCCAGCTCGCCCCCCATCGCGCCGACGATGCGCTGCGCGATGAACAGGCCGAGCCCGGTGCCGCCGTTCACGGCCTGCACCTGCTGGTACGCGCGGAAGATGTCGCGGTTTCCGCTGATGTCGATCCCGATGCCCGTATCGGCCACTTCGAACAGCAGGCGCCAGGTGTCGCCTTCGCGCGCGGCATGAATCGACAGCGTGACCGTGCCGTCGCGCGTGAACTTCGATGCGTTGGACAGCAGGTTGAGCAGCACCTGCTGCAGCCGCATGCCGTCGATCGACACCGTGCGCGGCAGCGGCGTGGCCGGCCGGTAGACGAAACGGTTGTCCTGTTGCGCGCACAGCGCGACCGCATAGTGGCCGATGTCGTCGAGCAGGCCGGGCAGGTCGGTGGCGTCCGGCGTCACGCCGAGCGGCTGCAGCTCGGCCTTCGTGAACGCGAGCAGTTCGTCGATCAGCGTGAGCTGGTAGCGGATGCTGCGGTCGATCGACCGGATCAGCCGCGCCTGGCCGCGCGTCGCGCCTTGCAGCAGCAGCTTCGCGTAGCCGTTGATCGTGGACAGCGGCGCGCGCAGGTCGTGGCTGACGTAGCCGAGCGTCTCGATCTTCTGCTGCATGTGGGTCGTCACCTGTTGCAGCGCGTCGTTGAGCGCGAGCGTGCGTCGTGCGACTTCGTCGCGCAGGCGATCCTGTTCGGTGAGCTGCCAGTGCTCGAGCCGCTTCCTCGCCTCGGTGCGCTGGCGGCCGACGTGATGAATCCACGCGGCGAGCACCAGCAGGTGCGTGGCGAGCCCCACGATCGCGATGACGGGGTTCGGGAAGATGTCGGATTTCAGCCAGGCGAGCGCCGGCGGCAGCGCGCTCATGCCGTCGAGCACGCGGATCAGCATGTTGAAGGTGGCGATCGCGATGGCGATCAGCATCACGCGGCCGGTCGGCGTTCGGCGGATCGCGAGCAGCAGCGCGAGGCTGATGTTGACGATCCCGAGCACCGTGTTCAGCCGCAGGCAGAACCACGTGAACGTCAGCAGGTCGCCGCATGCGGCGCCGATCATGCCGATACCTTCGAGCGCGAGGAATGCCATGTAGATCGCGCGCATCGGCAGTTTCGCCTGCTCGCGCCGGGCGACCATCAGGATGAAGAGGACGAAGCAGGACACCGCCAGGTACGCGAAGATCACTTCGCCGCGCGCCGACCATTCATGCAGCGCAGGCGGCAACGCCATCGCCAGATAGCCGCGGTAAGCCGCTTCGAACAGCGTCGTGCCCAGCGCCACCGCGGCCAGCACGTGGAACACGCTGCTGCGCGAAAAGAACCCGATCAGCAGTGCGCACCACATCAGCGCGAGCAGCCCGCCGAAGAAGCCGAAGTCCCACATCGTCGCGCGCCGCTCCAGCGCATCCCACGCCGCACGCGTGAACGCGGCCGGCGCGAGCCGCATTTCCTTGCGCGACATGACGCGGATCAGCACGGGGACGCTTTCGCCGGCGCGCAGCGTGACGTCGAGTGCGGGGTAGCGCGATGGCGGCGCGGCGGCATCACCGCCGTGGCCGGTGGCCGGGAACCGGCTGTCGAGTGCCCACCGGCCGTTCCGGCCGATATAGAAGTCCGCCTGGTCGACGCGGGCGTCGCGAATCACCAGCACCAGCGGGCGCGCGGCGTTGTCGCGGTTGGTCAGCGTGGCGTGGATCCACCACGCCGACCGCGAGAACTCGACGTTGAACGACGACGTGCCGGCCACCGGCGTGCCATGCGCCGGATCGGCGAGCCGTGCGGCCACCTGATCGGCGGACATCGTCGTGCTCGCGTCCTCGAATACCGACACGGCGTCCAGTTGCGCGGGGTTCGGCGCCGACGCGGCGCGCGCCGTCGCGCAGATGACGGCCATCGCGAGCAGAAACAGCAGCACCGCGCGACATCCGGATGCCCATGCCGCGTGGCGCCTAACCATCGTGATGGTGCGCCCCGGGTGTGGCGGGCGGGGCATTGACCGCATGGCGCTGGCGCCGCCAGTCGGACGGCGTGATGCCGAAGCGTTCGCGGAAGGCGGTGGCGAAGTTGCCGGGCGTGGAAAAGCCGATTTCCTCGGCGATGTCGCCGATTCCCATCGAGGTCTCTGCGAGGAAATGCATCGCGGCGCGCAGGCGCGTGTCGCGCAGATATTCGAACACCGTCTGGCCGAGATGATCGCGGAACACGCGGGACAGGCGCTTCTCGTGCGTACCGACCTGTCTGGCGAGCGCCTCGAGTGCCGGCGGATGGCGCAGGTCGCGCAGCAGGACCTCGGACGCCGCGCGCACGAGGGCCGCATCCGGGTTGTCGGGCAGCTCGGGCAGATGCGCGAACGGCTGGCTGCGCCGCGCGCGTTTCAGGTGATTGCGGATCCGGGCCAGCACTTCGGTCGGCTCGAACGGCTTGATGATGTAGTCGATCGCGCCGGTTTCGAGCCCCGCGATGCGATCCTCGAGATCGCCCGCGGCCGTCAGGATGATGACCGGGATCGATTGCGTCGAAGGCGTCGATGCCAGCAGCCGGCACGCGGCGAAGCCGTCCATGCGCGGCATGCGGACATCCATCAGGATCAGGTCGGGCGCGATCGCCTGGGCACGGTGATACGCCTGCAGCCCGTCGAACGCGACACTGATCCGGCACCGTGCGGCACGCAGGATTTCCGTGAGGAGCCGCAGGTCGTTCGGGCGATCGTCGACGACAAGGATATGTGCGTCAGCAAGATCCGGCGTGGGACGAGGCGGCGCCGGACTGGACGAGCGGGATGACATGGTTGCGGATGCGTTGGAAGGGTGGCCAGTCAGAAGATGTGCATCGCGGCCTGCACGATTGTTGCGAAAAATTATATGCCGACGGCAGGTCACATTGTGAGGATTCCGTGCGGCATGTGGGGGCTTGTGCGGCGGGGTGTTGCGTGTTCGCCGCCACGGCGTCCGGCTGGAAGAAAGGGGGGTGGAAAAACATGCCGAACCGGATTTTAATAATCGGTCTTTATTTCCGAATCAATTCTGAATACTTTGAATTGCAGGGATTGGGAATCAGTTTGGCGTACGTTCAGTCGGTGACACCTTCTATGTAAATGGAATGAAGAAATTGTGGATCTCATGATTAATTTTTCCTCGATGTCTGGTCGAAATCATGTTAGTCGGGAAATCGCATTTTTAATTGGAATGTATGAATGTAAATGCCGTCCGCTCCGGAAAAGGATTTTTCCGCTCCGGAAAAGGTTCGTTCTGGCGAATGCCAGCACACTAGCCCCGGCGCGGCTGGAATCGGTTCTTTGAAACGGTCGGAATCGCGCGGATCGCATGCCGAAGTCTTATTCCGATGCATGCGATACCAATGAGACATCGACCGATGTTCTATTCCATGATATGGGATGGCAGCGGCGAACGAATTACTGGCACGAGGGTAATGCAAATTTCATTGTTCGCCGAATACGTCGCGATATAAGAGAAATCGGCGAATTCTGGAATGCGATTGGATGTTGGGCACCGGTCGAGACGAAATTGTCAATGAAATTCGATCGATTAATTCGGTGCAGGGGTCGTCAGGCAAGTCGTCGATGCTGTTCCGGGATTCCGGAACAGCGTTTGAATGCCGGACGGAAAGGGTGAGTGGCTGCGCGTGGGCCGTCCGAGGGTTCGATCCATCGGGGGACGGTCGCGCGCGGCGCGCTCTCGAATCAGGCGGGTACGAAAACGATGAACACAGCAGGCATGACAGGCCAACGCACCGGTTCGCACGAACCGGCCGCGCATGCTTCAGCCCCGGGGATCGCACGGCGCCATCCTCCTCCTGAATGAAACAGGGCGGGCCGCCCCCGGGTGCGGGCCGGCTTTTCGCCTATCCGGCGTCTGAATGACGCTTTCCCATGAGATTCGAGGTCGTCGCGGGTTCGGCGCGACGGCGCGCGCGTGCGCGAATGAACCGCACGCTCGGCGTCGGCCTGTCGGGCTTGCCGTGTCGGCTTCCATGATTCGATAACCGGCGATCGTCGCCTCGCATCGTGTCGACCGGCACGGGCGGCGCGCGATCGCGTGATCGCGATGTCCATCGCGCGTGTCGTGCAGCATTACCCGGCTGTTTAGTTAGTGATCCAAAGTGAACTGCGGGGCGTCGCGAGGCGGACGGGAACGTACAGAGGGTGTTCTCGCCGGTCGCCGTGTTCGCCGTTGCGTCATCCAGCATATGAGAACCGAGGGAAGACAAGATGAACAAGACGTTCAAGTCGATCTGGAACGAAGCACTGGGAGCCTGGGTTGCGGCTTCGGAGCTTGATCGGGCACGCGGAAAGCGCGTTGCGTCGTCGCGTGGCACGGCGGAGCGTGACGTCGAAGGAGCGGCCGCGGTTCGCGCAGGCGCGACCTCGGCCCCATCGCTCAGGCGGCTCACCCTGCTGATGGCGTCCGCGTATCTCGCGTTGTTCCATGCCGGCGCGCATGCGCAGTATCAGCCGGATGGCGGCTCGGCTACCGGCGGTGTCTCGTCGATTTCGATCGGCGTCGGGTCGAGCGCCGCGCAGACGAATTCCACCGCGTTGGGCAACCTGTCGACGGCGCAGGGCGTGTCGGCCACGGCGCTTGGCCCCGGTGCGCATGCGATGGCCGACGGTTCGACGGCCGTCGGCATCAACGCGCAGGCGACCGGCGTCAACAGCGCGTCGATGGGCGTGCAGGCGATCGGCTCGGGGGCCTACTCGGTTGCCATCGGCAACCTGTCGAGTGCGACGCAAAGCGGGTCGGTAGCGATGGGCAGCGGCGCGGCCGCGACCGGAGTGTCCGCCATCGGGCTCGGCAACAATGCGCTGGCTTCCGGTCAGTACGCGGCGGCGCTCGGCCTCGGGGCGAGCGCCGCCGGCGCGCAAAGCGTCGCGCTCGGCTATGCGTCGCATGCGGACCTTACGGGCTCGGTGGCCCTCGGCAATCAATCGACTAGCTCGGGCGCAGCCGCCGTTGCCGTGGGCAGCGGCGCGCTGGCATCCGGCAATTCGGGCGTGGCGATGGGGGTGAACAGCGGTGCGAAGGGCACGTCGTCGATCGCGATCGGCTGGGGCGGGACGGCGGGTGTACCGGGCTCGGGCACGCAGTCTCTGGGCACCAGTTCGATCGCGCTGGGTTCGGCCACGACGGCCGGCGCCGATAGCGCGATGGCGCTCGGCCTGAACGCGAATGCGTCGGGGGTCAGCTCGATCGCGATGGGCGTCCAGTCGACCGCGACGCAGCAGTTCGCGACCGCGGTCGGTAATCTTGCGCTTGCGACCGGCATCTCGGCGAGCGCACTGGGGCCCGGCGCGACGGCGTCGGCCACGAATGCGACGGCTATCGGCATCAACAGCGTCGCGGCGGCGGGTTCCACGGTGGCGATTGGCGACAGCAACTCGGTCGCGGCTGCGGCGGGGGCGGGCTCGATTGCCGGGGGCAACAACTCGAAGGTGCTGGGCGGCATCGGCGCCGTCGCGCTGGGCCTGGGGCAGACGGTCAGCGGCAACGGTGCGGTGGCGATCGGCGACCCGAGCACCGCGATCGGCACCGGCGCGGTCACGGCCGGGTCGAACAACACGGCGAACGGCGACGGCGCGGTCGCCATCGGCAATTCGAACATCGCGCAGGGCACCGGCTCGCTCGCGCTCGGCAACACGTCGACGGCCGCGGCGGCCGGTGCGCTGGCGTTCGGCGCGTCGGCCGTGGCGAACAATGCAGGCGATGTCGCACTCGGCTCGGGCTCGACGACGGCCGCGCCGAACCCGACCGCAAGCGCGACGATCGGCGGCGTGACGTACACGTTCAACGGTACGAATCCGACCAGCGTCGTCAGCGTCGGCGCAGCGGGTACCGAGCGCCAGATCACCAATGTCGCGGCCGGGCGCATCAGTTCGGCGAGCACGGATGCGATCAACGGGTCGCAGCTCGATGCGACGAATCAGGCGGTGAATTCGCTGTCGACTTCCACGGCGTCGAGTGTCGGTTCGTTGTCGACGGGGGTGTCGTCGCTGTCGACCGGGTTGTCGTCGGCCAACAGCTCGATCACGTCGCTTTCCACGTCGACGTCGACAGGGATCAGCTCGTTGTCGACGGGGTTGAGCTCGACCAATAGCTCGGTGACGTCGCTGTCGACTTCGACGTCGACCGGCATCAGCTCGCTGTCCACCGGCTTGAGTTCGACGAACAGTTCGATCACGTCGCTGTCGACGTCCACCTCGACGGTGGTCGGCTCACTATCCACCGGCCTGAGCACGACGAACAGCAACGTCACGTCGCTGTCGACCGCGACCTCGACGAGCATCGGTTCGCTGTCGACCGGGCTCAGTTCGACGACGAGCTCGATCGCGTCGCTGTCGACGTCGACCTCGACGACCGTCGGTTCGCTGTCCACCGGGCTGTCGAGCACGAACAGCAACCTGACGTCGCTGTCCACCGCGACGTCGACGGGCATCGGCTCGCTGTCCACCGGCCTCAGCTCGATCGCCAACAACAACACCAACCTCGGCAACAGCACGGCGGGCGCGATCGGCGGCGGGGCCACCTACGATCCGACGACCGGCACGATTTCGGCCCCGTCGTACGTGACTTACAACAGCGACGGCTCGACGACGATCAACAACAACGTCGGCTCGGCGATCGACAACATCAACGCGCACGGCATCAAGTATTTCCACGCGAACTCGACCGCGCCGGACAGCCAGGCGGTCGGGCTCGACAGCGTCGCGATCGGCCCGAATGCGATCTCGAAGGTGGACGGCAGCATCGCGCTCGGTGCGGGGTCGGTATCCGACCGCGCGACGACGCCGGCGTCGGGCATCATCCGCAACGGCACAGCATCGATTCCGTTCAACACGACGGACCAGACGCTGCTCGGCGCGGTTTCGGTCGGCGACGCAACCAGCAAGACGTATCGCCAGATCACCAACGTCGCGGACGGCACCGGGCAGCAGGATGCGGTGACCGTGCGGCAGCTCGCCGGCGCGTTGCAGTCGTTCGCGGTCACGGGCCAGAAGTATTTCCACGCGAATTCGACGGCGACCGACTCGCTCGCCGTCGGTGCGGAATCGGTCGCGGTGGGGCCGACGACGGTCGTCAACGGCGACAACGGCGTGGGCATCGGCAACGGCGCGATCGTCGACCAGACCGCGCCTGGCGGCGTCGCGATCGGGCAGGCGGCGAGTTCTGCGCAGGCCGACGCGATCGCGCTCGGCAGCGGCGCGACGGCACTGGGCGCGCAGTCGGTCGCGCAAGGCGCCAATGCGAAGGCGGTCAGCGTGGGCAGCGTCGCGCTCGGTTCCGGCGCGCTCGGCAACGCAACCGATGCGCTCGCGCTGGGCGCCGGTGCGTCCGCGACGTTCGCGAACAGCGTGGCGTTAGGCGCCGGTTCGCTGACGACGGTCGGCGCGCTGACGAACTACGTCGCGTACGGCCTGAGCAGCCCGCAATCGTCGGCCGGCGAAGTGAACATCGGCAACCGGCAGATCACGGGCCTCGCGGCCGGCAAGAACGGCACGGACGCGGTGAACGTGTCGCAGCTCGACTCGGTCGCGAACCAGCTGACGACGCTGATCGACCAGCGCACGACCAACCTCGGCGGCCAGTACACGACGAACCCGAGCGGCACGAACGTGCCGCCGGGCTCGACTGGCCAGAATTCGTCGGCGGGTGGTTCGGGGGCGGTGGCATCGGGCTCGAACAGCACGGCGGTCGGCAACAACTCGCTCGCATCGGGCAACGGTTCCACCGCCATCGGCGTGGGCTCGACGGCGTCGGGCAGCAATTCGGCCGCGATCGGCACGGGCAGCAACGACGGCGGCCGCTCGAACGTCGTCGCGGTCGGTTCGGCGGAATCGGCGCGCCAGGTGGTCAACGTCGCGGCCGGTACGCAGGGCACGGATGCGGTGAACGTGAACCAGCTGAACGCGGTGTCGAACCAGTTCACGCAGTCGCTGAACACGGTCAACAACCAGCTCACGCAGATGCAGCAGCAGATCCAGCAGACCGATTCGATGGCACGCGAGGGGATCGCGGCCACCGCCGCGATGGCGTCGATCCCGCACATGGACCGCGACTCGAACTTCGCGATGGGGGTCGGTACGGCGACGTTCCAGGGGCAGAAGGCCATGGCGGTCGGCGTGCAGGCGCGTGTCACGGAAAACCTGAAGGCGACGCTGAACGGCGGCTTCGCCGGCAGCCAGCGCGTCGTCGGCGCGGGCATGCTGTATCAGTGGAAGTAATCGCGCGCTGCGGTTCGTTCCGGCACGCATTGCCGGAGCGGACCGCGCTGAACGCAAACGCACGCGGATGCGGCTGCGCCGTTGCGCCGCCCGCGCTGCGCCCCTCGCATTTTCGGAGTAATCAAGTGAAAAACATTCATCTTGCACTGCTGGCGTCCGTCGTTTCCCTCGCGGCCTGTTCGAGCGCATCGGGGCCGACGTACAACGCATACGAACTTCAGCCCCGCGACGGCATCCGGACGTTCCGCGTCGACTGCCACGGCATCCTGTCGAGCGCCAATACCTGCATGAAGGTCGCGACGCGCATGTGCGGCAACGAGGCCGTGCGCAGGGTCGATTCCACGACGCCGTACCGCGACGGCGCCGATCCGCACTCGATCGTGTTCCAGTGCGGTGCGGCACCCGCGCCGGTCGCCGCGGCGGCCGCGCCCGCGCCCGCCGCGGTCGAGAAGGTGAGCCTGACCGGCGATGCGTACTTCGCGACCGACTCCGCGGTGCTGACGTCCGCCGCCACCGCCGCGCTCGACGCGTTGCTGAACCAGCAGGGCGACAGGCATTTCTCGCGTGTGGAAGTGGACGGTTATACCGACGCGACCGGCTCGGATGCACACAATCAGGCACTGTCGAAGCGTCGCGCCGATGCGGTCGCCGGGTATCTGCGCGAACACGGGCTGAAGGCGGATTCGATCGAGGCGGCGGGGCATGGAGAGACCAGCCCGGCCGCATCGAACGAGACCGCCGAAGGGCGGGCGCGTAATCGCCGGGTGGAAATCTCGCTGCAGAAGTAGGACGCAGCCACCGGCTTGCCGCAGGCGTGGCCGTCGAGAACGGACGGCTCGCTTGCGGCAGCGGTGCCGTCCGGGGGCGCAGGCGGTCGAGTCAGGCACCGTGTCGCGACGGGCGTGTGCGGTGCCGCCATCGCGGCGGATGTCGGCGTGTTCACCGAATGCCCTGCGCGCGTGGCGATCGAAGTCGGCACGTGCCCTCCACAAACCAGCCTTCGGCATCGAGCGACATCGATTCGGCTACGCGTATTTGTCACCCACCGTGCTGCGAATCGGATGGGTGTCGTAGACGATGATCATCCGCTCGATGCGCCCATCGTCGTCGAATTCGAAAACATCGACGCACTCGAAACGCACCGCGGATCCATCTTTCAGCGCCCAGTCATAGACGAAGTAACCGGTCGCCCGTCGAGCCCCCATCGTGCTGACGCAGATGTCGATGGGCGTTATCTTGCTTGCTCCAGACGCAGCATTGACCTTCGCAAAGAATGGCGCGGCGTTCATCCAGCCGAGAAACGGCGAGAAGACCTGGGCGTCCGGCGTGAACAACGCACAGATCGCCGCGACATCGCCGCGTTCCAGCTCCGCGAGATAGTTGCGAACCTGCCGGGTGTATAGTGCTTCCGACGATGAGACCATCATTTTTCTCCGATCATTCGTTGACGACGCCGCGCATTCGAACGGACGCGCATCGGGTACAGGCAAGATAGCGATGCACCGATGACCGAACAATCGAAAAATCCGCAACCCGGGTATGCAACCCATGCATACCCATTGGGCGACCTGACGCGGCCGCTGCCGCCGCTGACAGCGTTCCAGGCGTTCGTCGCCGCGGCGCAACTCGGGAGCATCAGCAGAGCCGCCGACCATCTGTGTCGAACGCAGGGTGCGGTGAGCCGTCAGGTCCAGCAACTGGAATCGCACTACCGGTGTGCACTTTTCGTGCGCCATGCGTCAGGGTTGACGCTGACAGCGGAAGGCAGCGAACTGTTGACCGTGGCCGTCAGCGTACTCACGCAACTGGTTCAACACGCAGACGTTCACGCCAAGGCGGCGCCTGTCGT
Organism: Burkholderia sp. SRS-25; assembly: GCF_004343765.1. Lineage (NCBI taxonomy): Bacteria > Pseudomonadati > Pseudomonadota > Betaproteobacteria > Burkholderiales > Burkholderiaceae > Burkholderia > Burkholderia sp. SRS-25. Next base: position 168,647 of record NZ_PTXM01000001.1, on the reverse strand, counting down.
CACGCTGCGGTTGCCATCCACGTTTGCGCTTCGCTGGTTGCTTCCACGGCTGCCGGACATCAATCACGCGTTGCCTGGAACAGAATTTCGCATCTCCACGTCGGCGGACGACACGCCGGATTTCACGACACCTGACGTCGACGCCATCGTTGTGCGTGGAACCGGGCAGTGGCCGGGTATGGACGCGGTGCCGTTGTTTGTCGAGCGACTCACCCCGATGTGTACCAGCGAAATGGCCGCATCGCTCGGCTCGGCAGCCGACCTTGCTCATGTCACATTGCTCCACCCCGGACACGGTCATCAGGAGTGGCAATGCTGGCTGGAAAGCGTTGGGGCACGGCAGATCGACGCGAGCCGTGGGCTCGTTTTCGATACCCTCGAACTGACGCTCTCCGCTGCGGCGGAAGGGCATGGAGTGGCGATCGGCGATCCCCGGATGGCGAGGGATCGCCTGCAGGCGGGGACACTGATGACACCATTTGCCGACGTGGCGCAAAACGGCTTGTCGTATTTCGTCGTCTATCCATCCCAACGAGCCGCACAGTCCAAGATTCGCGCCCTCGCTGACGTCTTGTTTCGGCTGGCGCAGGAAGGCTGATCGTTATCGGGGAAAACACGCCTGTACTGCGGCTTCGCGGTTGCAGGTGACGCGAGCGCGAACACCGCCCATGCCAGCGTTCAAATCTTCGATTGATCACGTTGCGCATCGCCTCCGAAGAACCGGCCCGCCTGTCGAGCCCGCACGTCTGATCTGCCGCAAGCGCGCAGCAATTATGGCTCCCGCATTCCCAATGGCGAGTACACTGAAAATGCCCTAGAAACAGGAGAATGCGATGATCGACGCTGGCCCCAAAAGCACCTTCCGAGGGCTGCCGCTGACCGTGGAACAGGACGCGGAAGTGAGGCACTACATCAAGGATCGGACTCGGCGTGGGCTGCCATGGGACACGTCGGAACTGAGCGCGATGCTCAAGGACATGCTGCATCCTCCGGGCGACGGTGATGGCGATCGCAATGGCGACGATGATTTCGCGTCCCCGGCGGACGAGGCCAGAGCGGCCGCCGAGCGCGCGACGGCCTCCGTCGACGAAGCGATGGACCCGATCGAGGCGAATGAGGCGTGGCACGCGGCCATGGAGTCGGAGGGCATGAAAGGGCCCAGACGATAAAGGCGGAGCAACGACGCTCCGATTCCTTGCGGCGCCGCATACGGGGGAATGCGCGCCGGGCGCCCGTCGCCGGGCGCCGTGTCAGTGCCTGATCACGCAGACGGCCACGATTTCGTATCCGGGATCGGCATGCACGTGCGCCGCCTTTTCCGCTTCCTCATACGAACCAAACGACGTGGCATCCTCAACGGCCGGTGCCATGCCGATATCGCCATCCTCGGCGGTGCAGAGGAACTGCTCGCCGGTCTTCACGACATAGACGGACATCATGATTCCCTCCATCGTGTGCAGGGGGAATTCCAGTCTAGCAGGCGAGAAAAGGGGCGCAGGTGATTCGCCGAGTCCTTTTCGCGCGGTCTGCGACGGGACCGAAAAGCCGTGCACAATATCCGCATGCAAAATCCAGACCTCGAACAACTCGTCACCGTCATCATGCCCTTCGGGAAATACAAGGGACGGCTGATTGCCGATCTGCCCGGGCCTTACCTCAACTGGCTGGCGCGCGAAGGGTTTCCGCGCGGCGAAATCGGCCGGCAGCTCGCGCTGATGCACGAGATCGACCACAACGGCCTGCGGGACTTGCTGGCGCCGTTGCGAAAGCGCGGATAGCGCCGGTCGGGGCGGGGCGAATGCAACGTGCCCCGCGTCGATCGACCGCGATCCCCACCGCGCTTCAACCACCCCTGCCACGCGTGCCGACTGCTCGCATGCGACCCCGTCCGTGGCCCGCATGCACCTGGCACGTTGCCGATGCTGACATAGAATAGAAAGCAGTCCCTTGGACGCGTTGATGGCAAGAAAAGGGGTGCCAACATGAGACGCCTTTATTTCCTCGTACCCGATACCCAGATGGCGAAGGCCATCGTCGACGATCTATTGCGCGCACGCATCACCTGGCGCCACATCCATGTTCTCGCCGACCACAGCGTCACACTCGATCAGTTGCCCGAAGCATCGTTGCTGCAAAGCAGCGATGTCGTGCATGCGCTCGAGCGCGGCGTCGCGCTCGGCGGCGCGGCCGGCGCGCTGATCGGCCTCGTCGCGCTCGTATTTCCTCCGGCGGAACTCGTGATCGCGGGCGGCGCGGTCGTCGGGTTGACGTTGGCCGGAGCGGGTTTCGGGGCGTGGACCGCCGCGATGATCGGCATCTCGGAGCCGAACGCGCGACTCCAGCGATTTCGCGAGGCTATCCAGGCAGGCCAGATCCTGATCATGGCCGACGTGCCGGCATTGCGAGAGCAGGAAATCGAAGAGATGGTCGCCCAGCATTTTCCGAAGGCAGACCTGGAGGGCGCCGAACCTACGTCACCGATCTTCCCCTGACGCGCGACGGCAAGCCGGCCTGCCCGACTCCCGCGTTCATCGACGCGTTCCGTCGAGCGCACGGCCGCGACCGCGGGCCGCGCGGGGAGCGGGGTGTGCGCACGTTGCGCAGGCAACCCTGCCTGCCATGCCGAATCGTGCGAGAGACGCGGGCCCGACGCGCGTGATGCCTTCGGAACCGAAGTGCCGACGTCGAACCGTCGCGGCAAGGAGGTCGTATGGAACTGCACATTCAATCGCACCATTGGGAGCGTCGGTCGCCCGACTGGGTCGCCGCTGCCGTGGCTGGCCTCGCGGGCGGCGCGCTGGTGATCGCGCTGGAATTCGTCTGGTCGACCCTCGTGCTCGGCTCGAGCCCGTGGCAACCGACCCACAAGATCGCGGCGATGGTGATGGGCCGCAGCGCGCTCGGCCAGATGACGCAATTCAATCTTGAGATCGTGGCGATGGCGCTGCTGCTGCACTACGTGCTCGGCGCGATCATGGGGATGATGCTCGCCGCGATCATGGCGCCTTTCCGCTTCGATTCGAGCGTGGGCATGGAAGCCGCCATCGGGCTGGCGTTCGGGATCGTCGCGTATGGGTGGAACTTCTACGTGATGACGGCCGTGTTCCCGTGGTTCGTCTCCGAGCGGGGTTCCGGGCCCTTGCTGGCCAACCTGTTGTTCGGCGTGGTTGCGGCCATCACCTACGGCAGGCTGGAACGATTGCGCAAGCAGAACCTGGACGACTGACACATCGCGTTTCCCGCCGCACCGACCTTGAACATGCGGCGCCCGCGGGAGACGCGTAACCCGATGTCGGCGGCTCCGGCGTGTGACATGCAGCGAGGCGGCCTATGGCCCTTGCGATTGCCCTGGTCCTGATCATCCTGTTGGCGGTGGGGTTTCACTTTGCCAGTCCGTGGTGGATCACGCCGATCGCGTCGAACTGGGTGCGCATGGACGACATGCTGACGATCACGCTCGTCATCACCGGCGCATTCTTCATCGCCATCAACCTGTTCATCGTGGTCGCCCTGGTGCGCTATCGCCACCGCAGCGGGCATCGTGCGGCCTACGAACCGCACAACCGGAAACTGGAATGGTGGCTGATCGGCCTGACCATCGTCGGCGTGGCGGCGTTGCTGGCGCCGGGGCTGTTCGTCTACGCGGACTACATCCGGCCGCCGCGCAACGTGCTGCAGATGGAAGTGCTCGGCCAGCAATGGCAATGGCGCTTCCGCTTCGCCGGGCCCGGCGGCAAGCTGGGCACGACCGACGTGCGCTACATCAGCAACGACAACCCGTTCGGCATGAACCCCGCCGACCCGAACGGCCGTGACAACTACCTGATCGAAAGGCCCGAGGTGCACCTGCCGCTCAACCGGCCGGTCCAGGTCCTGACACGGTCGCGCGACGTGCTGCACGACTTCTACGTTCCGCCGTTCCGCGCGCGGATGAACATGGTGCCGGGCATGGTGACCACCTTCTGGTTCACGCCGACCAAGGCAGGGCGCTACGACATCCTGTGCGCGCAGCTCTGCGGAATCGGGCATTCCGGCATGCGCGGCGTGGTGGTGGTGGAAGACGAAGCCGCGTTCTCGCGCTGGCTCGCGCAGCAGACCACGTTCGCGCAGCAGCAGATGGCCCACGTGCAGGCCGCACCGGCCGCGGCAGGCGGCAGTGCGCAGGCGCTGGCCAACCTGGGCAGGACGCTCGCGGCGGCCAAGGGCTGCGTCGCCTGCCACACCGTGGACGGCAGTCCGCTCGTGGGCCCGACCTGGAAGGGCCTGTACGGCAAGACCGAAACGATGGCCGACGGCAGCACCGCGAAGGTCGACGAAGCCTATCTGCGCGCGTTCATTCGCAATCCGACGGCCCGCGTCGTGAAGGGCTTCTCGCCGATCATGCCGCACTTCGACCTGAGCGAGCAGGAACTGACCGCACTGGTGGCCTATATCAAGGCGCAAGGCGGGACGTCCGCCGGCACCGCGGCCCAGCCCTAGCGGAACAGACGAAGCAGACGGAGCAGACGCCATGACCTACGCGCACACCGACCACGTCCCGCACAGCTTCTGGACCCGCTACGTGTGGAGCCAGGACCACAAGGTCATTGCCGTGCAGTACGCACTGACGGCCATCGCGATCGGCCTGGTCGGCCTCGTATTGTCGGACCTGATGCGGCTGCAGCTCGGCTTTCCGGGCAAGTTTGCTTTCATCGACGCGAACCACTACTACCAGTTCGTCACGATGCACGGAATGATCATGGTGATCTACCTGCTGACGGCGCTGTTCCTCGGCGGCTTCGGCAACTACCTGATCCCGCTGATGCTCGGCGCACGCGACATGGTGTTCCCGTTTCTCAACATGCTGAGCTACTGGGTCTACCTGCTGGCCGTGCTGGTGCTGGTGGCGAGCTTCTTCGTGCCGGGCGGGCCGACCGGCGCGGGCTGGACGCTGTATCCGCCGCAGGCGATCCTGCCGGGCACGCCGGGCGTGGAATGGGGCATCGTGCTGATGCTCGTGTCGCTGGCGATCTTCATCGTCGCGGCCACGATGGGCGGCCTGAACTACGTGACCACCACGCTGCAGGCGCGCACGCGCGGCATGACGCTGATGCGCATGCCGCTCACGGTGTGGGGCATCTTCATCGCGACCATCATGGCGCTGCTGGCGTTTCCGGCGCTGTTCGTGTCGGCGGTGATGATGCTGTTCGACAGGACGCTCGGCACCAGTTTCTTCATCCCGGCCGTGGTGTCGATGGGGCAGACGCTCAAGCACGCCGGCGGCAGCCCGCTGCTGTTCCAGCACCTGTTCTGGTTCTTCGGGCATCCGGAGGTCTACATCGTCGCGCTGCCGGCCTTCGGCATCGCGTCGGATCTCATCAGCACGCACGCGCGCAAGAGCATCTTCGGCTACCGGATGATGGTGTGGGCCATCGTCATCATCGGCGCGCTGAGCTTCGTGGTCTGGGCGCACCACATGTTCATCGCCGGCATGAATCCGTACTTCGGCTTCTTCTTCGCCACCACGACGCTCATCATCGCCGTCCCGACCGCCCTCAAGGTCTACAACTGGGTGCTGACGCTGTGGCGCGGCGACATTCACCTGACCGTGCCGATGCTGTTCGCGATCGGCTTCATCAGCACCTTCGTGCTGGGCGGGCTGACCGGGCTGTACCTCGGCAACGTGAGCGTGGACATCCCGCTGTCGAACACGTATTTCGTGGTCGCGCACTTCCATATGGTGATGGCAGTGTCGCCGATCCTCGTGGTGTTCGGCGGCCTGTATCACTGGTACCCGAAGGTGACGGGCCGCATGCTCGACGACACGCTCGGGCGCGCGCACTTCTGGATCACCTTCGTCGGCACCTATGCGATCTATTTCCCGATGCACTATCTCGGCATCCTGGGCATGCCGCGGCGGTATTACGCCTATCAGGGCTACAGCTTCATTCCGCATTCGGCGCAGACGCTCAACACGTTCATCACGATCGTCGCGCTGATCGTCGCGGTGGCGCAGGTGCTGTTCCTGTTCAACCTTGCCTGGAGCCTCGGGCACGGCAGGCGCGCGGACGGCAACCCGTGGCGGGCCACCACGCTCGAATGGCAGACGCCGCAAACGCCGCCCGTGCACGGCAACTGGGGGCCGACGCTTCCCGTCGTCTACCGCTGGGCATACGAATACAGTCCGCCGGGGCAAGAGGAAGACTTCGTGCCGCAGAATCAGCCGCCGGCAACGGCGCCTGAACCCAAAGCGGCTCATCCGACGCTGCACCCGGGCGAGGCACGCGAATGACCACGCTGCCGCGCCCCTTCGTTCCCGATGCGCCACCCGGCTTGCCGAATGCGGGCCGCACCGGCCTGGTCGTGTTCATGGCGGTTGCGACGACGTTGTTTTCGCTGCTGCTGCTCGCCTATGCGATGCGCATGCGCGAATCCGACTGGCAACCGATCCCGCATCCGGCGCTGTTGTGGTGGAACACCGGCGCGCTGGCGCTGGCCGGCATTGCGCTGCAGCGAGCCCGGCGGATAGGCCCGTACCGCGCGGTGTGGCTGGTATCCGGCGGCATACTGGCGGCCGTGTTCGTGATCGGGCAACTGATTGCGTGGCACGTGCTGTCGGCAGCCGGGCAGACCGTCACCGTCAATCCGTCCGACAGTTTCCTCTACCTGCTGACCGGCCTGCACGGATTGCATGTGCTGGGCGGGCTGGCGGCATGGGGCGTGACGATCGCGCAGCTCCGGCGCGCGGATCCGTTCCGGGCCCAACGGGCCATCGCGCTGTGCGCGCTCTACTGGCACTTCCTGCTCGCGGTCTGGCTCGTGCTGCTGGCGGTGATATGGTGGTTGACCCCGGGGATCGTCGCCGCCATCTGCGGGCCGTTGTATGGAGCCGCGCCATGACCGCGCCTACCGTCCACACCGAATCCGCGGCCGAATCGCCCGCGGGCCTGCCCGCCGACGCGCGGCCCGACGGCTGGCGCGGCATCGTCACGGACTGGTCGTCCGACCGCGAAGCCTTCAGGGTGCCGTGGGGCAAGGCGATGATGTGGATCTTCCTGCTGTCGGACACCTTCGTCTTCAGCAGCTTCCTGATCGGCTACATGACGGTGCGCATGTCGACCACCGCGCCGTGGCCCGATACCGCGAAAGTGTTCGGGCTCAGCGTGGGCGGCGTGGAAGTGCCGCTGCTGCTGATTGCGATCATGACGTTCACGCTGATCAGCAGCAGCGGCACGATGGCGATGGCCGTCAACTTCGGCTACCGGCGCAACGCGCGGCCCGCCGCCGCGCTGTTGCTGGCCACCGCGCTGCTGGGCGCGACCTTCGTGTCGCTGCAGGCGTTCGAATGGAGCAACCTGATCTTCCGTGAAGGGATCCGCCCGTGGGGCAACCCGCTGGGCGCCGCGCAGTTCGGCGCGTGCTTCTTCACGATTACCGGGTTCCACGGCTTTCACGTGACCTGCGGCGTGATCTACCTGCTGCTGATCGCGCGCAAGATCCTGCAGCCTGGGTTCACCGAACACGGCAACTTCCAGATCGTCGAGATCGCCGGGCTGTACTGGCACTTCGTCGACCTGGTGTGGGTGTTCATCTTCGCGCTGTTCTATTTGTGGTGAGGCAGCCATGGAGCACATCGATCCCGCCGATCGACCCGACGCCGCGCACGGCCAGCAGCATCCGATCGGCCTCTACCTGAAGATCTGGGGCTTGCTGTTCGTGCTGAGCACGTTGTCGTACCTGGTCGACTACTTCAACGTGCAGGGCCTGATGCGCTGGGTGCTGATCGTCGTGTTGATGATCGCGAAGGCCGGGCTGATCGTGTCGATCTTCATGCACATGATGTGGGAGCGGCTGGCGCTCGTGTACGCGATCCTGATCCCGCCGCTGAGCCTGCTGGTGCTGATGGTGCTGATGGCGGCGGAAGCGCATCACACGTTCGGGATGCGGGAGTTGTTCTTTCGCTGATTCCGGCGTCGATCGTGCGTCGGCGTGATGGGCGCGATACGAGCGCGATCGACCGGCACCGTTTCGGCGCGGGCGGCGTCCCGTCGTCAGGGAGCGGCGCTTCCCGGACAACCGTTCATGCAAACCTGAAGTGAGGACTCCATGAAATTTTCACGTCGACGTTTTATTGCAGTCACCACCGTGCTTGCTTCCGCGCTCGCGGCTGGACGCCGCGCGACGGCCGCCGATACCGTGGCCGGTGTCGTGCAGGAAACCGATGCCAATGCCCTGGCGCTCGGCTACAAGGCGGATGCCGGCCGGGTCGACCATGCGAAGTACCCGAAATTCCACGCGGGCGAGGCCTGTGTGAATTGCCAGTTCTTCCAGGGCAAGGCCGGCGCCGCGACGGGGCCGTGCGCGATTTTCGGCGGCAAGCAGGTCAATGCGAAAGGCTGGTGCAACAGTTATATGAAAAAGGCGTAGCCAGGCAGGGATCGCCGGCGGCCGTGCCGCCTAAATGCCGGTGGCACGGGGCGCGTCCGAGAATATCGTCCGGTCAGCGACGATGCAGAACAGCGACGCTCAGGTCGGTGCACTGGCGCCATCGCGAACGCCGACACGACGGGCCGGGTCGAGCACATACAATGTGAGCGTCCGCCGGCCTGCGCGCCACCCTGACTTCGGGTACGCGCAGGCCGATCCCGTCGCGATCCTCCAAGGCCAACATGGAAATCAAATGGATCGAGGATTTCCTCGCCCTCGCTCAGTATCAAAGCTTTTCCCGGGCAGCGGAGTTCCGCAACGTCACGCAGTCGGGTTTCAGCCGCCGCATTCAATCGCTCGAACAGTGGATCGGGGCCGAATTGATCGATCGCAGCAGCTTTCCGCCGGTGCTGACGCCGGCGGGACGCCTGTTCCGCGAGACGGCCGAAGACGTGCTCAGCCGCCTGTTCGACACGCGCGCCATCATCCGCACCGAGCAGCGGATCGCCGGCAAGAGCCTGCAGATCGCCGCAGGCCACACGATCGCGCTGAGTTTCCTGCCGGCCTGGCTCAAGGCGCTCGCGCCGCATTTCGGCGAAGTGCGGGCGCGCGTCATTCCGACCAATGTCCACGACTCGATCCTGATGCTCGTCAACGGCAACTGCGAACTGATGTTTGCGTATCACCATCCGGAACTGCCGCTCCATCTCGACCCGGTGAAATACGAACACCTGACCGTGGGCCTCGATACGTTGATGCCGGCATGCAGGCCCAACCATCGATCGGCGCCGGCCTTTCGCCTTCCCGGGACGAAGCAGCATCCGCTGCCGCTGATTTCCTATACGGAAACCAGCTACTTCGGGCGGTGCCTCGCGCTGCTGCTCGGTCGCGCACCGGATGCGCCGGCCTTGCAACTGCACTACGAATCCGACATGGCCGAGGTGCTGAAGAAACTCGTGATGGAAGGCGAGGGTGTCGCGTGGCTGCCCCGGAGCGCGATCGCGGCGGAACTGGCGGCCGGCGAACTCGTGCCGGCCGGGCCGGCGGCGTGGAACCTCGACGTCGAACTGCGCGCGTATCGCGATGTGTCGAATCGCAGTGAATTCCTGGACACCCTCTGGCAGCACCTGCGGGCGGCGCCTTCACGGCTCGGCTGAGTCAGGGTTTTCCCGCCTTATGCGGCACTCGCATACCGCCATGTTGCACCGGCATCACGGTTTTATCGACGGTCCCTACCATTCGTTCCAACGGCAGAAGTGACGCGCGACCCGCGTCGCGCTGCCTTCATCGCAGCGGCGGTCCGCCTTCCGGCGGCCGGGTGCCACCACGGACGGATGGACATGAAAAATCGCCTTACCTTAAGCATCGCAGTCGGCATGATTCTCGGTGTCGTCGCCGGCTATCTCTGCCACACCCACATCGCGGACCCGGGCACGCTCAAGACGATTGCCGGCAATTTCTCGATCGTCACCGACATCTTCCTGCGCCTGATCAAGATGATCATCGCGCCGCTGGTGTTCGTGACGCTCGTGTCCGGCCTGGCCGGCATGGACAGCGGCGAGGACGTCGGGCGTATTGGCCTGCGCTCGATCGGGTGGTTCGTCTGCGCGTCGCTGATTTCGCTGAGCCTGGGCCTCGTCATGGCCAATGCGCTGCAGCCGGGCGCCGGCCTGAACCTCACGGCAACCGCCGGCGAGGTCAATACCGGCTTGAATACGGCCGCGCTGAACGCCCGGGACGTGATCACGCATGCGTTCCCGACCAGCCTGCTCGACGCGATGGCGCGCAACGACATCCTGCAGATCCTGGTGTTCTCGCTCTTTCTCGGCGTCGCGCTGAGTGCGCTGAAGCACGACAAGCGCGTCGGCGTCGTGATCCAGTCGATCGACGGGATGGTGCCGGTGATGCTGCGCCTGACGAACTATGTGATGCGCGCGGCGCCGCTCGGCGTATTCGGCGCGATCGCGTCGTCGGTCACGCTGCGTGGGCTCGACGTGATCTATACGTATGGAAAGTTGATCGGCGCGTTCTATCTCGGCTTGCTCGTTCTCTGGATGCTGCTGATCGGCGCCGGCTACGCGTTTCTCGGGCGGCGCGTCGTGAGCCTGCTGAAGGCCGTGCGCGAACCCGCGCTGATCGCCTTCTCGACCGCGAGCAGCGAGGCCGCCTATCCGCGCCTGACCGAGCAGCTCGAGCGGTTCGGCGTCGACAAGAAGGTGGTGGGCTTCACGTTGCCGCTGGGTTACGCATTCAACCTCGACGGTTCGATGATGTATCAGGCGTTTGCCGCCATCTTCATCGCCCAGGCGTTCGGCGTGCACATGCCGCTGTCGGAGCAGGTGTTCATGCTGCTGGTGCTGATGTTGAGCAGCAAGGGCATGGCGAGCGTGCCGCGCGGCTCGGTGGTCGTGGTCGCGGCGGTCGCGCCGATGTTCCATTTGCCGGTGGCCGGCGTCGCGATGGTCCTCGCGATCGACCAGATCCTCGACATGGGGCGCACGATGACGAACGTGATCGGCAACAGCGTGGCGACGGCCGTGATTGCGAAGTGGGAGGGCCGGCGAGCGGCGAAACCCGAAGGCGCGGTGTTCGACCGGCCGGAGCTGAACGCATGATGCGCACGGACAGCATGCTCGCGCGGCGCAAATTCGGCGTGATCGGCGGCCTCGGGCCGCTGGGGAGTGCCGACGTGTTCTTCAAGATGATGAAGGCGACGCCCGCGCAGTCGGACGAAGCGCACGTCGACGTGATCTTCGAACAACATCCGTTCAAGGGCGCGGGGGCGGGGAGTGCCGCGACCGTCGAACGCAAGCTGTACGTGTTCGACATGATCCGGCAGTTCGAGAAGCGGGGCGTGACGACGGTCGTACTGCCGTGTTTCCTGAGCCACACGTTCCTCGACGAGCTGAAGGCGAATACGCGCGTCGCGATCGTCGATATCGTCGAAGCCGTTCGCAGCCACGTGCGGCGCACATATCCCGACGTGACGCGCATCGGCGTGCTCGCTTCCGACTATGTGCGCGACAAGCGGCTCTTCGATACGTATTTTCCGGCGCCGCAGTTCGACGTCGTTTATCCGCGTTCGTACGATGGCGTCGATCTCGTGACGGAAGCCGTCTACGGTGCCGACGGCGTCAAGCGCGGCGAGTGTCGAGGTCGGCCGGTCGAGCTGTTGCGCCGAGCCTGTGAGGACTTGGTCGATCAGGGTGTGCAAGTCATCGTCCCGGGGCTGACCGAGATTGCGCTGGTTACGGACGAAATCGGCCCGTTGCCGGTGCCGTTGATCGATTCGAATCTCGCGTATGCGCAGTACGCGGTATCGGCGCCGCGCGGTTCGCGTGTGCTACCGTTCAAGATCGGCGTGGTCGGTGGCGTCGGCCCGGCCGCGACGGTCGATTTCCTGGACAAGATCGTGCGCAACACGCCGGCGTCGCGCGATCAGGACCACGTCAAGCTGCTGGTCGAACAGAACCCGCAGATTCCCGATCGGACCGGCAACCTGGTGGGCGGCGGCGCGGATCCGACGATCGCGTTGTACGCGACCTGCAAGCAGCTCGAGGACGGCGATGCGAACCTCATCGCCATTCCGTGCAACACCGCACATGCGTTCGTCGAGTGCATTCAGCCGTATCTCGGCGTTCCGATCGTCAACATGCTGACCGAGACGGTCGCACATGTACGCAACACGTGGCCCGCGCTGCGCGACGTCGGCGTACTGGCGACGTCCGGCACGATCGCAAGCGGTGTGTATGAAAAGGCGCTGGCGCAGCAAGGGCTTCGGCAAGTCGTGCCCGCACCGGCGTTGCAGGCGCGCGTGATGGACGCGATCTATGGAAAGCACGGCGTCAAGGCCGGCTTCACGACCGGACAGTGCGAGGACGACATCGGTGCCGCAATCGATGCGCTGATTGTCGATGGCGTGAGCGTGATCGTGCTCGGGTGTACCGAACTGCCCATCCTGCTGCCGCGCGGCGAATACGTCGCGCGCAACGGGGCGCGGGCAACGCTCGTCGATCCGACCGACGTGCTCGCCCGCCGATGCGTCGCCCACGCGATCGCGGCCAGCTGCTGAGCCCGTTCACGTGTCGCCTGTCGCGCGTCGATCAGCGGCGACGAAGCAGGCTCGCGTGAGCGCCGGCCGCGCATCTGCGATGCCTGCGTGCCCGCTTCAGGCGACAGTCAAGCCTCCTGATCCTGCACGCGCGCCGCTTCTTTCCGGCGCGCCGCCGCATTCGTGGGCATCACCACCGCCGTGCCTTCCACGACGACGAGGCCGTCGACTTCGCAGCGGGTTTCCAGCACGACCCGGCGCCGGCTCGCGAGAATCTCCTTGACCGTTACGGTCGCGCAAACCGTTTCGCCCAGCCTGACCGGGCGGCGGAATTGCAGATCCTGCGACAGGTAGATCGAGCCTGGCCCTGGCAGATGCGTCGCGATCGCCGCCGATATCACCGAGGCGGACAACATGCCGTGTGCGATGCGGCCGCCGAAAAACGTCCGCTGCGCATAGGTCTCGTCGAGATGCACGGGGTTCCGGTCGCCGGTCGCGCTCGCGAACAGCCGCACGTCGTGCTCGGAAAGGGTTTTCGAAAAGCACGCGCTCATGCCGGGCATGAGATCCTCGAGATCGTATCCGCCTTCATCGTTCATCGTCGTTTCCTGTGTCGTTCGTGCCGCATGGTGTTGGGGGAGGGGCGAGCGCCGTCGTCTTCAGGCCTGCACGTCGTCGTGCTCGCGCGCCGCGTGCTGATCTGCCGATGCGAACGACTGGTTCGCCACGGCGAGCGCCCATTGCACGGCCAGCATGCCGGCATGAGGCAGTGCACCGACGATGGCATCGACGATCTCGGGTCGCGACGCGCCTGACTGGCGTGCATCGCCGATGTGCATCGCGAGTGGGTCGGCGTCGGCATTGCGCGCGACGCAGGTCAGGCACGCGATGGCCGTCAGGTGGCGCGCCTTCGCGTGCTCGACCGGCTCGTCGCCCGATGCCGCACTGGCCAGCCGATCGATGCCCCGCGCGATCGCGGACGACATGTCCGCGAAGCCTGCTGCAGCGTCCGGCGGGCACAGGTCGCGTTGCAGCGCATGCCGCTCGGCGGGCTCGTTCGCCTGGATTTTCGCCGAGCCGTCCTGCGCGCCATTGAGCACACTGAACGTATCGAATACGTCGAGCACGATGCGCGATACGGGCAGGATGAGCGGCCAGCCGATATAGCCGGTCAGTTGAATCAATACTTCCGTCAGTTCGCCGCGCGTCCAGCCGGCATGCAAACAGGCGTTCACATGGACGCGAACCGCGTCGTGCCGGTTTTCGCGCGCGATGACGATGGCAAGTGCGGCGAGCCGGCGCTCCTTCTGCGTCAGCGCATTGAACGGACGTTTCCGGTGCTGAAGCAGGGTGGCGATCGCCGCTTCGGAATCCTTGAAAAGATCGACGTCGTGGCCGATATCGATGTCACGCTCGCGTAATAGCGCGGCGATATCGCGCATCGCGGCGCTGGCCACCGGTATGCCGGCGTAGTGGAGCGTCTCGAATGCCGTTTCGAGCACCGCTAGCGGCGCCCAGCCGGTATTCAACATGCCGCCCGCATGGTATTTCAGTGCGCCATCCGCGTTACCCATCGTCGCGAGCACCGCGACCGTCACGAGCTCACGGTGCTTCAGCGACAGGTTTGGACGGGCGATGATGTCGGCATAAGCGCCTTCGACGAGCAATCGCTTGAAATCGGGGTCGAGACGGTCGAGCGCCGCGCTCAGGCCGACGAAGCCTTCGTCGCCGATCGCGTGAATGACGGACATGCCGAGTTCATGCCGGGTGATCGTATTCGCACGCATAGGGAAGCCGATGAGTTGAACGCGGAGTGTCGTGACGTCAGCGATGATATTCGTCCGTCCGACAATCAAATTTGAACTTTTTTCACTTTTCATCGGCGCAGGGTTTTCGCCGTCTAGAATCCATCCCGTCAAGATCCGGTGATTCATTTTCAATTCGATCTGAATAAATGGGGTGGTGATGACGGGGCCTGCATATCAATGCGACTGGAGTACACGATGCTGAAGCTTCATGAAAAGGTTGCCCTCGTGACCGGGGGAAGTTCGGGTATCGGCCGAACCACGGCATTGTTGTTCGCCGGCGAAGGCGCGCGCGTCGCGATCGCATCGCGCCGCATCGACGAAGGTCTGGCTGTCGTCGAGGAGATCCGCCGCGCGGGCGGCGAAGCGCTGTTCGTGAAGACCGACGTGTCCAGCGCGGCGGATTGCGCGCACATGGTTGCGCAGACCGTGCGTGAATTCGGCAAGCTCGATATTGCGTTCAATAACGCCGGCGTGGAGGCATTCGGCAAAGCGGTGGCCGATACCGACGAGGCGAGCTGGGATTACGTGATGGATATCAATCTGAAAGGGATGTTCCTTTCGATGAAGTACGAAATTCCGGAAATGCTGAAAGCGGGCGGCGGCGCGATCGTCAATATGTCGTCCACATATGGCATCGTCGCGTCGGCATTCGGCGGTTGCAGTTATCACGCGTCGAAGGCCGGCATCCTCGGGCTGACGAAAGCGGCCGCGCTCGAATATGCGAAGCAGAATATCCGTGTCAATGCGATCTGCCCGGCGTTCGTGGCGACGGCGATGGTCGAGAAGTTTCTCGATGAAACCCATATGACCGACCAGATCAAGGCGTTTCATCCGGTCGGCCGGCTGGGCACCGAACAGGAAATCGCCGAGGCGGTCACGTTCCTCGCGAGCGACGCGTCTTCGTTCATGACCGGCGCCGCGCTGTCGGTGGACGGCGGGATGGCCGCTGCATGATGCGCACGACGGCGTCACGGGCGACCTAGCGCAAGTACGACGTTTATCGGGTCAACTCTTTCATGAATATTGTTATGGATACCAAAACGATAGATTTTGTTGTCGAGACGAGAAAGAACCCGCCGGAGCTGTACGACATCGGCGGCGCGATTCCACTGGGCGTCGTACCGAAGAAAATGCACGCATGGACGATTCGCCGCGAGAACCACGGGGAACCGCAGCACGCATTCACGAACGAAATCGTCGATGTGCCGTCGCTCGGCCCGGACGACGTGCTGGTGCTCGTGATGGCGGCCGGCGTCAACTACAACGGCGTGTGGGCTGCGCTCGGCCAGCCGTTCTCGGTGCTGGATCTGCATGACGATGCGTATCACATCACGGGTTCGGATGCGGCGGGCATCGTATGGGCCGTCGGATCGAACGTGAAGAAATGGAAGGTGGGCGACGAGGTGGTCGCACACTGTTCCCAGGTCGATGGCGACGACGAGGAATGCAACGGCGGCGATCCGATGCTGTCTCCGTCGCAACGGATCTGGGGTTACGAAACGTCGCACGGGTCGTTCGCGCAGTTCGCGCGCGTGCAGACGACGCAACTGATGCCGCGCCCGCAGCACCTCACATGGGCCGCCAGCGCCTGCTACACGCTCACGCTCGCCACCGCGTACCGGATGCTGTTCGGCCACAAGCCGCACGTGCTTTCCGCAGGGCAATCGGTGCTCGTGTGGGGCGCCGCGGGCGGGCTCGGAACGATGGCGATCCAGCTCGCCGCGCTGGTGGGCGCGCGTCCCGTCGCCGTGGTCTCCGACGCGTCGAAGGCCGAGTTCGTCAAGCGGCTCGGCGCGGTGGGCGTGATCAACCGTTCGGATTTTTCGTGCTGGGGCGCGCCCCCGCCCGTCGATGCGAAGGCCGAGTACGCGGCCTATGTCGATGAAGTCAAGAAGTTCGGAAAGGCGATCTGGGTTGCACTCGGCGAAAAGCGCGACGTCGACATGGTGTTCGAGCACCCGGGCCGCAATACGTTCGCCCCGTCCTGCTACGTCGTGAAGCGCGGCGGCATGGTCGTGTTCTGCGCGGCGACGAGCGGCTACGACCTGACCTGCGACGCGCGTTACGTGTGGATGCGCCAGAAGCGCATTCAGGGCAGCCACTTCGCCAATCTCAAGGAAGCGTCGCAGGCGAACCGGCTCGTGATGAGCGGCAAGATCGACCCGTGCCTGTCGGAAGTGTTTCCGTGGAGCCGCCTGCCGGACGCGCACGCGAAGATCCGGGAGAACCGGCACCTGCCCGGCAACATGGCCGTGCTCGTCCAGGCGAGCAGCAGCGACGATCTCGCCGCGGCGAGCCGCCACTAGGCCGGATGAACCTTTCCGCCGAGAGGACGGTATGAACCAGTCAAACACGCAAGCGCAACGGATCGCCATTATCGGCATGTCGTGCCGGTTCCCGGGCGGCGCGTCCTGTGCGTCGAGCTATTGGGCGCTGCTGAATTCCGGGCGCACGGCGATCCGCGAAACGCCGCGCGAGCGCTTCGATATCGATGCGTTCTATTCGCCGGATACGGACGAGCCCGGCACCACGTATTCGCGCGTGGCCGGCTATGTCGACGATCCATTCCGCTTCGACCGCAAGTTGTTCCGCACCTCGGCGGCCGAGGCGATGGAGATGGATCCGCAGCAGCGCTGGATGCTCGAACTCGGATGGGCGGCGCTCGAGAACGCGGGCATCGCGCCGGGCCGGATGCGCGGCAGGAACGTCGGGGTCTTCATGACGATCGGCGAGGCGGACTACGGCCGTCGCACGGTCTGGTCCGGCGATCCGTCGCGCATCACCACCTATTCGAAGCTCGGCAACCTGCGCGCGATGGCCCCCGGGCGCGTCGCGCACATACTGGGTTTGAGCGGGCCGGTGATCTTCGTCGATACGACCTGTTCGTCGTCGCTGGTCGCGATCCATCTTGCCGCGCAGAGCCTGCAGGCGGGCGAGTGCGACGTGGCGATCGCCGGCGGCGTGAACCTGATCCTCGGGCCGGAGGAAACGATCGGTATCGCGCGGCTCCAGGCGATGTCCGCCTCCGGGCAATGCCGTCCCTTCGATGCGAGCGCCGACGGCTATATTCGCGGCGAAGGCGGCGGCGTGATCGTGATGAAGCGGCATGACGACGCGCTCGCGCATGGCGATCGCATCGATGCGGTGCTGATCGGATCGGCCGTCAACAGCGACGGCGCGAGCAACGGCCTCACCGCGCCGAACGGCGCGGCGCAGGAAGCCGTCATTCGCCGCGCGATGATGCGCGCGGGCGTTCGGCCGGAAGCGGTCGCGTACGTGGAAGCGCATGGTACGGGCACGGCGCTCGGCGATCCGATCGAGCTTGCCGCGTTGCGTAACGTCTATGCGCGCGCCGTCGCCCGCGACAAGCCGATCCTCGTCGGCTCCGTGAAGTCGCAGCTCGGGCATCTGGAGGGCGCCGCGGGCATGGCCGGCTTCATCAAGGCGATGCTGATCCTGCGGCACCGGCACGTACCCGCGCAGGCGAACTTCGACACGCCGAAC
Source organism: Burkholderia sp. SRS-25 (assembly GCF_004343765.1). NCBI lineage: Bacteria > Pseudomonadati > Pseudomonadota > Betaproteobacteria > Burkholderiales > Burkholderiaceae > Burkholderia > Burkholderia sp. SRS-25. Next base: position 150,878 of record NZ_PTXM01000001.1, on the reverse strand, counting down.
CCGAGATTTCACTGGGAAGGCGCACAAGTCGCCATTCCACGCGAAGGTACGCCGCTCGGCGAAGGCAAGACGCTGGTCGGTGTCAGCGGTTTCGGCATCACCGGGACCAACGTCCACCTGATTCTGTCCGCGGCGGCGCCCGTATCGGACGCCGTTGCGCCGATCGAGCGTGAACGCGTATTGACGCTTTCGGGGCGCTCGCCGGACGCACGGCGGCGTGTCGCGGCGGCATGGCGGGACTGGCTCGCGAGCACGTCCGTCCCGCTGCGCGACGCGTGTCACACGTCGAGCGTGCGGCGCGATCATTTCGATCATCGCGTCGCGCTGGTCGGCACGACGAAAGCGGATTTCATCGGCGCACTCGACGCCTTCCTCGCGGACAATCCGTCCGGGAACTGGCATGCGGGCGAACCGCCGCGCAAGCCCCGCGTCGCGTTTCTCGTGCCCGGTCAGGGCGCATGGCAGCCGGGCGTCGGCGGCAACTTCTACCACGGCAACGGCCTGTTCCGCAAACACGCGGATGCGTGCCTGCGCCTGCTGGACGCCGAGACCGCGCGCGACGTGCTCGATGCCATCGTCGGCCGCAGCGCGCAAGCGGTACGACATCATCCGGGGCAACTGGCCCACTTCGTCGTGTGCTACGCGCTTGCGCGTACCTGGATGGAACTCGGTGTACAGCCCGACCTCCTGATCGGGCATTCGCTCGGCGAGCACGTGGCCGCCGTGATCGGCGGCGTGATGTCGCTCGGCGACGGTCTCGCCGCAGTGGAAGCGCGCGGCCGACTGTTCGATACCGCGACGCCGGCCGGCGCGATGCTCGCGGTGGCCGCCGCTGCCGACGAACTCGCCGCGCGGTTCGCGTTCGGTACGGATCTGTTCGTCGCCGGTATCAACGGGCCCGGGCAGACCGTCGTGAGCGGCACGCAGGAAGCGGTGGCGCGCGTGCACGATGCGATGGTCGCGGCGGGCAAGCGCGTGTCGCTGCTGAAGACCTACGACACGCCGGGCCATTCGCCGATGCTGCGTTCGATGCGCGAAGCGTTCCGGCGCGCGCTCGAACCGCTGACGCTCACGCCGCCGTCGATTCCGATCGTCTCCACCCTCACGGGCGCCGTCGCGACCGATGCGATCGCCGGCATCGAGCACTGGCTCGATCTCGTGGAGCAGCCGGTGCGTTTTCATGACGCGTTGCACGCGGCATCGGACGGCAAGACGCTCTTCGTCGAAGTGGGACCCGGCGCGGCGCTGTCGAAGCTCGCGCGCGCCGCCGCGGGCGGCGACTGGCAATGCGCGATCGCGTCGCTCGCGGACGGCCCGGAAGGCGATGAGGAAACCGAAGCGACCGGCTTTGCCCATGGCTGCGCACGTCTTTACAGCGAAGGGCAGAAGATCGCATGGCACAAGCTGTACGGCAATGCACCTCCGCCGGCCGAAGCGCCGGGTTACACGTTCGACACCGAGCGTTTCGAGCTGCCGTTCCCGGATCTCGCCGAAGCGGGGCGCGGCGTGGTGCGCCAACGCAGCGACGCCGCATCGAGCGAGGCGGCCCGACTGCCGGATTCGAGCGCGGCCGATCGTGCCGACGCGGTACCGGCGGGCGCGGCGCAGATGCTCGCGACGCTGCGCACGATCGCGGCAGCAGTCGCGCCGGATACCGTCGTGCTTGACGACGGGCTTTCGCTCGTCGGCCAGGGGCTCGACTCGCTGGCGCTGACGGAGCTGCGGGTGCGCCTGCATCAACGGCTCGGCAAGATGCCGCCGATCGCCATGCTGGCGCGCGGCGCATCGCTGCATACGCTGGCGGCGTGGTTCGGCGCGATGGACGGTGACGCGCCTGATCGCGAAGTCGTCGCGACCGATCCGCGGCGAACGGCCGGCTCCGGCGGTGACGCCGGCCTCGTCGTGACGCTGCGCGAGGGGGCCGGGCCGCTCGTGGCGCTCGTGCATCCGGTCGGCGGAAACGTTCTGTGTTATCAGGAACTGGCCGCGTCATGGCCGGGCGATCCGACTGTCGTCGCTATCCGTCATCCGTACGCGGACCAGGGCCATGCGCCCGCGTATCTGTCGATCACGGAACTGGCGTCGCGCTATCGCGCGGCGCTGCTCTCGGCACACGGCAGGCAACCCGATCTGCTCGGTGGCTGGTCGTTCGGCGGGATCGTCGCGCACGAAATGGCCGCGCAGTGGGAGTCGGAGGGCGAGAGCGCCCCGCCGTTGATGATCGTCGACAGCCCGCTCCACGACGGCGAATTCGCCACGCGGTTGCGCGCACTGGCCGCGGATCTTGCGCCGGATGACGGCACGCAGGCAGTCGAGCGATGGCTGGTCGACCCGCGTTTCGATGCGATGCTCGACCAGGATTTCTACCTCGCCGACGTGCGCCGCCGGGCCCAGCCTGCGATGTTCGAACACATCGCGCGGTTGCATGCCGCGAGCGCGGTGGCGCTCGCATGCCATCAGCCGAAACAGGTGCAAACGCGGATCGGATACGCGCTCGCCGTACGCGACAAGCGTGGGATGTCGAGCGCGCTGGCAGCGCAGCAACTGGGTCGTCTCGGGAGCGGCGGCGTCACGGTCAGCGTGTTCGACGACGACCACAACTCCATCGTGTGTGCACCTTCCGTGAGTCGCCTGGCCCACTTCTTCGGTGGTGGACGCGATGCCGATACGCCGCACGCCGAGCCGGAGCCGCTGATGCGCGCGACGCCCGCATAGGCGCTGCCTTGCCGTTTCCCGGGTGCGGCGTCGCCGCCGCGCCTTCATCGTTCTCAACCCGACTTCAAGGAATCGATGCCATGAGCGATCACATTCAAGCCACCACCGTCAACGGGCCGACGGTCACCGCCGACACCATTCTTGCGTGGATCCAGGAGTGGACAGAAGCGAACAACCTGCAGGTGCCGACCGATCTCGAACAGACCTTCGCCGACGCCGGTTTCGACTCGATGCATTCCGTCGAACTCGCGTTCTTCCTCGAAGAGCGGCTCAACATCAAGATCGACGATACCGTCCTTTACGACTATCCGACCTTCAATGCGCTGGCCGAGCATCTCGTCTCGCTGCAACGGCAGGACACGAGCGCTGCCGCGGAGCCGGGCGAAGACGCGGGCGCCGGAAGCTGGTAACGCGAGGGCGCCGGTTCGAGACATCGGGCGGCCGGCGCGTCATCGACTTTGATCGGAGTACCGAAGATGGTGGAAATCAATCGCGCGGGCCACTGGACGTCGCGCGTCGTCGGCTGCGGTTCCGCGTTGCCCGAGCATCGCATGACGAATCATGACATCGCGCTCAGGGTCGACACCACCGACGAGTGGATCACGCAGCGCACAGGCATCAAGGAGCGCAGGATCGCGGCGCCCGGCGAGAACACGTCCGATCTCGCGATCGGCGCGGCCCGGGCCGCACTGAGTCACGCCGGAATCGCCGGGGCCGACGTCGATCTCATCGTGGTCGCGACCTGCACGCCCGATCGCACGATGCCCGCGACGGCCGTGCGCGTTCAGGAAGCGATCGGCATGCCGCGCGGCGCCGCGTTCGATGTGCAGGCCGTCTGTTCCGGTTTCGTTTTCGCGCTTTCGGTCGCCGACAACATGATCCGGCTCGGCCAGGCGCGCACCGCGCTGGTGATCGGTGCGGAAACGATGTCGCGTATCGTCGACTGGCAGGACCGCAACAGTTGCGTGCTGTTCGGTGACGGCGCGGGTGCGCTGGTGTTGCGCTGCGAACGGCGCGAAGGCGACAAGCCGCGCGGCGTGCTCTCCACGCATCTGCATTCGGACGGGCGGTACTGGGACAAGATTCATACGGACGGCGGCGTATCGTCGACGCAGAGCGCCGGCAAGATGCATCTGGAGGGCCGCGACGTATTCCTGCATGCGGTGGTCAATCTCGCCGACGCGTCGCGGGAAGCGCTGGAGGCAAATGGCCTGACCCGGGACGACGTCGACTGGATCGTTCCGCATCAGGCAAACCAGCGCATCGTGCAAACCGTCGGGACGAAGTTGAATCTGCCGATGGAGAAGGTCGTGCTCACCGTCGGCAAACACGGCAACACGTCGGCGGCGTCGATTCCGCTCGCGCTCAGCGAAGCGGTATCCGACGGGCGCATCAAGGAGAACGACCTCGTCCTGACGCCTGCAATGGGCTCGGGCTTCACGTGGGGGGCTGCGTTGATTCGCTGGTAGTTCACGCGCGACGCACCGGCGCCCGCCGGTGCGGCCCGTCGGCACCTTTCCCGAAATGTGGGAGTCCCTGTGGAAATGCTCGCGAAAGTGACAAAAGTTCACTTTGAGCGCTCGGGCCGCCGTTCTATGCTGGCTGCACGTCGCACAGGGCGGCGCGAACAAACAGCCCGATCGGAGCGTAGATGGCCCCCGATGTTCTGGATGAATCCTGGGATGTTGCAGCGTCCGGCATGCCGGTGCGACGCATGACGCACGCAGCCGCGAGCCTGACACACGCAGGGCGCTTATCCGCCGCCCCCGCGCGCGGCGCATGCAGGGCTAGGAGAGGGCCCGCGCATGGCATTCGGTGATGAACGTTGCGACCGCCGCTTCGCACAGCGGCTCGCCGAGGTAGAAGCCCTGGCCGTCGACGTCCGGCAGCGTGCTCGCCCACTCGAACTGTTCGGCGGTTTCGATGCCCGTCATCACGATGTGCTTGCCATGACCTTGCGCGATGTGCACCAGGGTTTCCACGACCCGCATGGATTCGCTGTTCTGCAGGACATCGCGGATCAGCGAGCGATCGAACTTGACGATATCCACCGGCAACTGCTGCAACAGCGTCAACGAATTGAAGCCTGCGCCGAAGTCGTCCAGCGCGACGCGCACGCCGATTGCCTGCGTCGCGTGGATGGCCTCCACGAGCCAGTCGAGCCGGGCAGGCGGAACGACATCGGTCAGCTCGATTTCGACGCGAGCCGGCTCGAGCCCGAGCGACGTCAGCAGCGCGGCAAGCTGCGCGGGAAAATTTGCGTGTCCCAGCTCCGACGGCGACAGATTGATCGCGAGCGACAACTCGCCGTGACCGGCCGCCTTCCACTGCGCCAGCAGGTGCGCCGCTCGCCGGGTGAGCAGGTCCGTGAAGCGGGTGGCCAGGCATGAATCCTCGATCAGGCTGATGAACGATGGGGGCTCCAGGATGCCACGCGCCGGATGATGCCAGCGCATCAGACATTCGAAACCGGCGAGACGGATCCTCTGTAGTGCGAACTTGGGTTGCAGGAGGAAAAAGAACTCGTCCTGACGAAGTCCGCGTTCGGCATCGTCGAGCGGATCGGGTGACGCAAAGGAGGCATTCATGAATGTCCGAGTAAGTCGAGTGAAATGTCGGCCGCATGTCTCTGATCGATTCTATGGAGCGGAACGCAAATTTTCAACTTGCTAAAAACAAACAAATGTAAATTTGTTTGTTGATTTGTATGTTAAATATCGGCGAAATTGACTTGTATTTTCCGAAACATGTATTCCGTTATTGCATTCGAAAATCGAAACTTAATTGATGCTCGTTCTGCGCGGTGATTTTTCGCCTGACCTGCTGTCCGGCTGGTTGGTTGGGCGGGCACGAGCGCACGTTGCGACGATGAAATGACCGCAATGGCCCGGCGTCGGTAATTTTTCCTGATTCGAAGAATGGCGTGCGACGTAAAACTAAATGCAAATGTAGATACAATTGAATATTGCATATAATTCATATTGGAATTTCAGTATAATTTATGCATCTTGAATTCTGATTCATTGCGGCGAGGCCGATCGACCGGTACGCCGGCGCGTGTGCGCAGGCGGGCGATCGGCAGGTGAGGGCGGCGGCCGCGTCGCCCGTCAATGCGGTTTGGAATGGGTTGCGGTGTTTGATGTAGGCATTTCTGATGCCGATCAATGCGATATCGATGGAGCATCATCTGATCGACATGTTCGGAGGATTTTTGGGGCTGTGGCGGCGCCGTTCATGTGATGAGGGCAGACAGATGGCCGGGAACGTGTCCTCGCATTGTGCGACCGAATGGATACCCCTGACGTTTGCGCTGGTGCTGGTCTGCGCGGTGCTCACGGCGGCCCAAGCGCTGTATCGCGTCGACCGCGCGTGGTTCGAGTTCGTGTCGCAGTCCGTCCACCGCGGTTCCGTCAGGCCGCTGGCGATGATCGTAGTCGACGAACGGACGACCGAGCGCCTGGGCAACTGGCCCTTCAGCGTCGAAACACGCGAGCGGATGATGGAGCGGCTGGCCGGAAGCGGCGTCGCGATCATCAGTATCGACTTGACCGGCCTGCGGGCGGTCGCGCGCACGCGTGCCGGGCACCGCGCCGATGGTGAGGCGGCAAGTCGCGGCGCCGCACGGACGGAGGCCGGGGCCGGCAATCTCGGCAATACTGGCCAAGCCTGCGCGCGCGACGCCGTACTTCACTGGAATGGGCCGTGCGAGCGCTACTCGTACGTCAACGTGCTGGACGGCGCGGTGCCGTCGAACCGGCTGAGCGGACGAGCGGTCCTGATTCGCGCGGCGGCCGGCCTCGGGCAGGGCAGGCCCGGCGTGTCGTCGGCCGGCACACTGCCGAGCGGAGACACGGCCGCGACGGTGACTGCGTTGGCCACGCCAGTCATCGCGGGCCCCCTTCACCAGACCGGGGCCGCATGGGTGCTGCTGTTCAACGAGACCGTCGTTTGTGTGATCTGCGTGTTGCTCTACCGGCTCGGTCCCCGCGGAGGCCTCGTTGCATCGCTTGTCACGGCAGCAGCGGTTGCGGCGATTGCGTATGTCATGTTCGTGGTCGGCGGCGAGGCGCTGCCGCCCGCCACCGGCATGCTGATGTGCGTACTCGCCTGCCTGCTGGTGTTCTGGCGGCGTACCGAAGTGTTGTTGCGCTTCATCGGCCTCCTGGGCGACCGGATGGTGGCCGACCCGTCGCTGCATGCGGAATCGGCGAACGCCGTGCCGTACATCGACCCGGTTCGGCATCAACTGGAAAGGACTGCGAATCTCGATGCGCGGGTACGTCGTTATCGAGCGCTGATCGACGCATGGGTCGACAGTCTTCCGGAAGCGACGCTGATCGCGTCGGCTGCCGGCGTCGTGCTGCTGACGAACCAGCGAATCGCCGCGTGGTGCGCGGAGCCCGACGAGCATCCGGCGGCCGGGCGGGCGCCGGTGGGGCGCCCGGTTTCGGACGTGCTGTTTCAGATCACCGGGTCGCATCGGGCGAATGAATTCGCCACACAGGCGTTGACGTCGCTCGATCACTGGCCTGACGGCGACGCGCTGTCGGCACGGACGAAATCCCAGCTCGATCAGGGGATCGAGATTGCCAACGCCCGGAGCGGTCGTTCGCTGCTGATCAAGTGCGCGCCGATTCGCCCGTCCGTCTACGGTGAGCGTGCGCTGGTCTTCCAGGTCGCGGACGTGTCGTCCGTTCGGATGGCCGAGCGGCAGCGGGACATGGCGCTGCGATTCCTGTCGCACGACATGCGATCCCCGCAGGCGTCGATTCTCGCGCTCGTTTCGCAGATTCAGCGGGATCCGTCGCGGTACACGCCGCAGCGCTTCGCCGAACTGGTATCACAGTATGCGACGCGCGCACTCAGCCTGTCCGACGATTTTCTCTTTCTTGCCAGGGCCGAGAATCTGCCGCCGAAGCTCGCCGCGGTCGATCCCGCACTGGTGCTCGGCGATGCCGTCGACGATCTGCTGCCGCAGGCGAGTGCGAAATCGACGACAGTCAACCTGACGGCTGAGCCCGGGCTCAGCACGATCGCCGATGTGCAATTGCTGCGGCGGGCATTCGTCAATCTGATCGGCAACGCGATCAAGTTCGGTCGCGAAGCTTCCACGGTCGATGTGGAGCTGTCGGCCACGGACCAGCACGTGAGGATCGCCGTGACCGATTACGGAACGGGTATATCCGAGCGCGATCAGGAAAAGCTGTTTCGCGAATTCACGCAACTGGACGGCGGCGCGTCGATGTCCGGGCATGGCCTGGGCCTGGCGTTCGTCAAGACGGTCGTCGATTCGCTCGGCGGAAAGCTGCAGGTCCGATCGAAGCTCGGCGAAGGGACGACCTTCCTCATGTTGCTGTCGAAGCACGATCACGACGCGGCGCTGGGGCGCTGATCCGGCCGCAGCTTCGATCGCCGACGAGCGATCGGCAGCTAGGCGGCGGACACGACCTGGATCCGGCGCGCTTCGGGCGCGCCGGCGTGTTTCGCGGGCATCGCGAGGTCGAATTCGAGGATCGTGCTGCGGGACGGCAGCCGGGCGAGGATGGATGGATCCTGCAAACTGCTGCCGCGAAAGTAGGCGGGGCTCGTGTCGGCGGCCGCGAGCAGCGGCGTATCGGGCAATGCGGCCCAGAACGCGATGAACCCGTAGCCGTCGTCCGGCTCGAACCGGTTGCAGACGCCGCGCACGCGGGACCCGACCTGGCCCCAGGCCGGCGAGCCGGACACCGCATCGCGAGCCGGCAGCAGGCCCGGTACCAGATAGCCGCTGATGAACTGGTCGGCCGCATCGCGCAACTCGAGCGGCACGTTGTCGAAACCGAGGACTTCGACCCGGCATCCCTTCTTCTGCAGCGCTCGCACGACTTCGACGAAATCGCCGTCGCTGGTAGCGACGAGCACGGTGTCCAGCCGGTCCGATTCGGATAGCGCGTCGATGGCCATGCCGAGATCCGAGTTCGATTTGACGGTTTCGGTGCCGTCCTCGTCGGCGAAGTGTCTGAGCGGCTTGACCGTGACGCGGAATCCCTTGTCGCGCAGCGCCGCCTGATAACCCTTGATCCGCGCGTCGTAATCGGCGGAGCGTGCGGCGCGGCGCGCGTCGAAACTCAGGTACGCGTGCAGCCGCTGAATCGTCGCGCCGGCCCGACCGGCGAGCGCGCGCAGCACGTCGTATCGCATCAGATGGCCGCCATTCGCGTCCATGCTGCTTCCATCCACGTACACCCCGACCCTTCTCATCGTCGTCATCCGGATTGCTGGTAGCTAGTCGCTCAGGTGTTCGAATCAAGCGCCGTCGTGCCGCGTCGCACGCTTTCTGCATGGGCAGGGCGGTTGGCGGGCGCACGGACCGTGCCGGCCCTGCGCCGATACGGGGGGAAACGATACGCCGCGCGCGCTGCCGGGAAGCACGACGCGCGCATTGCCGCCCGCCGGTGCGCGATGCCGGTTTGCCGGTCGGTCAAACGGTGGCGCCCGCCACGCGGGCACGGCGTGTATGACGCCACCCGCGTCGCGGCCCGTCAGTCGCGGCCGCTGACCGCGATCGTGACCCGGCGATCGGGTTGCAGGCACGCGATCACGGCGCGGCTCCGGCCGGGCGGGCAATGCGTGACGGGCTCGCGCGATCCCACGCCGTCCGCCTCGATGACGTTGCCGTCCAGGCCATGCGCGATCAGATAACGGCGAACCGTTTGGGCCCGCGCGCGCGACAGCGGGTCATTCACCGCGGGGGTGCCGATCCTGTCGGTGTGTCCGATCACGACGATCCGCGTGATCGCCTTGTGGCGCTTGATCCGCTCGACCGCATCGTCGAGCTGCGCCTTGCCGCCGGGCTGCATCGATTCGAGGCTCGATTGGCCGAACGCGAACAGCGCATCGCTCTGCAGCGTGAATTGCTCGATCGGCGCGGCCGGCGGCTCTGCCGCGGCTGCCGGCGCGGCGGATTGCGCGCGCACGAAGTCCGCGCAGGCGGGGTCGCGCCAGTAGGTATTGCTCACCTTCATGTGCTCGTCGTAGCGCACCTGGTACTGGCACGAGACGACTTCGTTGCCGCGTCGGAAGTCGAACAGGTAGTTCCACGTGCGGCTGCCGACGAACCACTCGTTGAAGTGGGGGGGGCCGAGCAGGTCGTACATCTGGTCCTTGTTCAGGCCGGGCCCGACGTTACGCAGGTTGGCCACGTTCACGAACGTGCCGCCCTTCGGGCTGGCGGATTGCGGATCCGGGAAGCGGGGCGGCCCGTCGGTCGCACAGCCTTGCAGGGATGCAACGGAAAGCACACTGACGGAAAGCGCGAGTGCCCATTGGATTTTCATGATCAGTCTCTCATCGTATAAGGAGCCGCGTATCCGGCGCCGCGGCAACGATCGATCGTTGCGCGCAGCCGCCGCCTATCGCTGCAGTGCAGCCGTTTATCCCGCCGTCACCACTGGTAACCCGCGCCGATCACGGCGCCGTAGTCGTTGCGCGTGTTGGTCGTGATGGCGGCCTTATAGATCCAGTGATTGTTTTCGGAGATCGTCGAGATGCCGATCGCCTGCCCCGACTGGCTGCGATAGACGCTGCCGGCGATCGCGACCATGCTCTTGCCGGGTCCGGACGGCTGCGGCAGGCCCGCGACGGCCATCGCACTGGCGGTGCCGCCGTCGGCGTCGCGTCGCAGCGCCTGGATCTTCGCGTCGGTGTACGCGTTCGCGTTGCCGACCGCGGCATTCAGTTGCTGGACGTTGACGCCGTCGGTGGGGGCGGTGCCGGCCGCGACGTTCGTGAGTTGCCGCGTCGAAGTCGCCGTGCCGATCGATACGACGTTGTTGCGGCCGCCGTCGTCGCTCCCCGATCCGATGGCCACGGAGCCGTTGCCGGACGACGTCGAACCCGCGCCGATCGTCGTCGAGCCGCTGCCCGATGCGGTCGAGCCGTTGCCGACTGCCGTGCTGTTCGAGCCGGACGCGACCGCTCCGTTGCCGCCGGCCGACGAGTTCGAACCCGTCGATGCGGGCGGTGTCGACGAGCCCGGTGTCGACGGGAAGCCGCCGCCGCCGTTGGTATTGCTGATGTTCTGGATCAGCGTCGTCAGGTTCTGGTTGACGGCTTCGAGCTGGCTGACGTTGACTGCATCGGTGCCGGCCGACCCGGCCGCGAGGCCGGTGATCTTGCGGTTACCGATGTTGATTTCGCCGGCCGACGACTGCGGGCTGCTCAAACCGTATGCGATGTAGTTGGACTGCGCGCCGACCGTCGTGACCGATCCGGCGCCGAGCGCGATGCTGTTGGCGACGTTCGCGGTGGCGCCCGAGCCCAATGCGATGGCGTCCGCCGCACTGCTGTTCGCGCCGGAGCCGATCGCAATACCGCCCGACGTACTGGCAACGGCGTTGGCGCCTTGTGCGATCGATTGCGGCCCGGTCGCGTTTGCGCCGCTGCCCAGCGCGATGGCATCGGCCTGCCCGGAGTTCGAGGCCTGGCCGATGGCCACGCCGCCGGGCGCCGTTTGCTGCACGATCGCACCGTTGCCGATGCCGACGCCGTTGTCGCCGTTGACGACGGTGGTCGGCCCCACCGCGATCGATTCGGCGCCCACCGCGAGCGAATCGGCCGCGGTCGAGTTGGCATGGAAGTACATCGTCGGCGTGACGGCGAACGATTGCAGTGCGCCGGTCAACTGCCGGACCGTGACCGCATCGTGCGCGTCGGTCCCGTCGGCCACGTTGATCAGTTGCCGGTAGGTGTTGCCGGACGCGCTGCCGAACGACACGGCGCCCAGCAGGGTCGCGTCGGACGTATTGAACGGGACGGTGTGGCTGCCGGCCGGAATCGTGCCGCTGCCTGCCGCGATCGTGCGATCCGATACGGCGCCCGAGCCGATCGCGACACCACCGGCGATCGAAACTGCCGTCTGCGCGCCGAGCGCCACGCCGTTCGCCGCGCTCGACTGCGAGCCGGTGCCGGCCGCGAGGCTGCTGGCTGCACTCGCGACTGCCTGAGGGCCGATGGCAATGCTGTCCGTCCCGGTCGCCTGACTGTCGGCCAGCGTCGAGTTCGCGTGGAAGTACTTGATCCCGGCGCCATTGTTGATGTTCGATATCGCGGTCGTGTTGGACGTGACCTGCTGGTTCGTCGCGTAGAGCTGCGAACCGTTGACCGCGTCGGTGCTGGTGCCGCTCAACTGGCCGGCCGCGACGTTCTGGATCTGGCGTTCCGCGCCCGGCGCGCCGACGCTCACGACACCAGACGGTGCCGCGCCCGCGAAGTTGTAGGTCACGCCGCCGATGACCGCGCTGGAGGTCGGCGTGGCCGCGACGGTCGCCGAATTCGCACCGAGCGCGACGCTGTTGGCCACGCTCGCGGTCGCACCCGAGCCGAGCGCGATGCCGCCGGTTGCGGTGGCCTGGACGTTGGCCGAATCGCCGATGGCAATCGCGCCCGCGACATTGGCCTGCGACGCGTTGCCGAGCGCGACCGAACCCTGCCCGGTCGCGATGTTCGTATTGCCCAGCGCGATCGCGCCATTGCCGTTGGCGGTGTTGGTGGCGCCCATGGCCACCGCGCCGTTGCCGATAGCCGTGTTCGGATCGCCGATCGCCACCGCGCCGTTGCCGTTCGCGGTCTGGCCTTCGCCGAGTGCGACCGCACCCGTGCCGCCGGTCACCTGCGAGTTGTGACCGCCGGCGATGGAACCCGTGCCGGCGGCCGCGGCCACCGTGCTGGTGTCGCCGAATGCGACGGTCGAGCCTGCCAGCGCTTGCGAGCCGGTGCCGACGGCGACACCGCCGTAAGCCGATACCCTGGCATTGATGCCAAGGGCCACCGAGTTGTCGCCGCCTGCGTTAGCGCCGGCGCCCAGCGCAACGCCGGAAATGCCGGAAGCGGTCGCCAGGTTGCCTAGGGCAATACCGAACAGCGTGGACGCCGTGGCCGTGTTGCCGATCGCGATCGAGCTCGTGCCGCTCGCCGTCGCCTGGCTGCCGAATGCCTGTGCATAGGTATTGCTGGCGAGCGCGTTGTAGCCGATGGATACCGCCTGGGCACCCGTCGCCTGCGTGCCGGAACCGGGGACGCCCGCCGTGCCGCCCGGGCCGAGCGCGACCGCGTTGACGCCCGACGCGCCGCTGTTGACGCCGATCGCGACGCCCGAGGCGCCGCTGACCGAGGCGCCGGAACCCAGTGCGAGGCCGGCATCTGCGGCGTTGGTGGTGATCGATTTGAAGCCCGCGGCGATCGAGTAGCCGCCTGCCGCGGTCGCCAGCGTCCCGAGTGCGGTCGAGTGGTCGCCCGATGCGGTACCGCCGGCGCCGAGCGTCGTTGCGGAATTATTGGACGCAACCGACGCGTTGCCGAGGGAAATCGACGACGTGCCCGACGCGGCTGCATTCAATCCACCGGACAGCGCGTTGTCGGCGCTCGCCCGTGCACCTGCACCCAACGCCGTGCTGCCGATTCCGGATGCCGTCGAGAAATCGCCGAGTGCACTCGCGTTCTCGGCGGTCGCTGCGGCGGACGCGCCGAGCGAGGAAGCGTTGGTGCCGGTCGCCAGTGCCTGATGCCCGATCGCGGTCGCGCCAACTCCGCTGGCCGTGCTGTTGCCGCCGATGGCCGTCGAACTGCTGTTGGATGCCGTGGCGGCTTGCCCGAAAGCGCTGGTGCCGGTGCCGGACGCGACGGTGTTGGTGCCGACCGCTGTTGCGGCAGTACCGGTGGCGCTCGAGCCGGGCCCCGCCTGATACTGGGCGATCGCCTGTTCCGGCATGACGAGCGCGCCGAGCATGAGCGGCATGATCGCGGCCGCGCATTTTGTGATGCGATGTTCATGGCGACGGGGTGTGCCGCGGGCGTCGACCGTGCCCGACGACGAACCGGGTTCTCCTTTCCCGCCGGCCATATCGATTTCCGACACGGCGACGAGTGCCCCGCGCGCCTTGCTCCAGATGACCTTGTGCACTCTGTTCATTGTGATAGCCCCTATAAAAGAATAAATCTCTATCAGGTCAGATTGGGTAGTGATACTAAATGTGTGGTGAAAATAAAATAAGTGCTTTACGCGTCTGATCGAGATCTATCGAGGAATGCAGTGAGCGTGCGCGACCACGAAAATGTGTCGTGCCGGGCATGGAGTCGGAGCGGGGCTGGGCAGATCCGGCGTGTCGTCGGGCCGGGCAAGTCGATCGCGTGACGACGACACGCGTGCGCGGCGACCGCGGATCCCGTAATGAGGTTTTCCATTTCTGTATCTCGGCATGAAAAAATCTTGCTCGGCGGCAGGCCGCCGTTACTGTAATAGGGCAATCGAGCCATCTACGCATTCAATGCGCGATATTGACTTTTCAATGAGAAAACCAGATTTTTTGAATTGCTTCGTCCGGACGATTCAAGGTGAAATATTTATGACTTGGTGATCGTCGATTTACGGCTATCGGCGCGACGATCGGATAAGCGATGTAAATGTCATTCTTTTCAAGATCCTTGTGATGCTAGATATTAGGAGAGGACCTTCGAATCAAAAAGCAAACATTTGTCACGCCTTGAATGATTGTTAACGTGTGGCGATGCTGCCTCATTGCAGGGGATTGCATGGCGGTGTACGTAGACGGTTCGGGCAGGCTTGTAGCAGACACGCATCGGTGTAAGAACGCCGGTAGGCATCGGAGATCCGCTTGTCAGGCGACGTTCTGAAATGAATAGGAATTCGAAGCGACTTCGGGGAGGTGCTTGTGTGGTCGTGCGGCACAAGGGAATCCGGGGTCGCTCAGCGGATATGAGGCGCCGTGCGGATGCCATTCGTCAGGGTGCGTGAATGCAAGATCAGCATTGGCAATGCCGTTGCGGCGCCCGCGGGAGATTGCCAATGTCGCGAACCCCCGCTCGGTTGCGTAACAACCCAGCGCCGGCGCATGTTGTCGGAGCATGCCGGGAGCCACGCCGCCTGCCGGAGGCACGGCTAACCACATGCAACGACATTCACACGCGGCTTTCCATCAGCATGCCCGCGTCGCGACGAACGTCGGTCGGAGCTTCGGTGGCAGGCTTGGTCTGATCCAGTCGATAGCCGAGCGTATAAATGGCGGATAGCCGCAAGCCGTTCTCGATCCCGAGCTTCAGTTTTTGCCGAATCCTGTAGATGTGGGTATCGAGCGAACGCGACTCCGTTCCCAGCTCCCGCCCCCATGCTGTCGTCGCCAGCAACTCGCGGGACATGATCTTGCCGAGATTGTGAAACAGGCACGCCACGAGCTGAAATTCCTTGGTCGTCAATTCGATCCGGGTGTCGCGAAGCCGGACGGCTCGTTCCACCGGATCCAGCACGTACTCGCCTGCCCGAATCGGCGCGTCGCGCTTCACGTTCCGCGCAACCCGGCGCAGTAGCGCGTTGACCCGTGCGGCGAGTTCTTCGGCACGGAACGGCTTGCTCAGATAGTCGTCGGCGCCGGCCTCCAGCGCCCTGACGACATCGAGCTCCTCGACGCGGCTGGTGAGAAACAGCACGCCGTATTCGACATCGGCACGCGTACGGATCCAGTTCAGGACCTCGATTCCCGTCAGGCTGGGCAAATGCCAGTCGAGCACGACGGCGTCGACGGATTCGGACCGCAGGTAACGCAGCGCCTGCTCTCCATCGACAACGACCTTGATCGTGTGACAAAACGGAGCAAGTGCGCTTTGCACTTCCTCCGCCTGAACGGGATCGTCCTCCACAACCAATATGCGCATTCGTGCCCCCGAATATCTTGATCAGCCTTCTCATTGCGAGCAGGCAAACGTTTGCTTTTTGCTGCGTATGGAACAAACGGTTAAGGAATATAAATCATCGATAATGAACGAGAATGTGACATTTTGTGAATTTGTCGTATGAATTGCACGCCCGGTAAAAAGGGGCGGCGCGTGGGCTTTTCCGGGAATTTTTTACTTGCCCGCGTGGCGTATCGATACGCGAAACGGCGGTTTCGGGCCAATGGGCGGCACGGACGTCGTTACGCTGGAGCCATCCTTGGGGCCGGAGCCTTCAACGGGATTCGCTTTGGATGGACAGAGCGGCATCCGTCTAACTCGAGCGGCGCGGGCCTTACCCGGGCAGCACGTGCGCCGGGCCAGCGGGCATCCGCCGCAGCGTTTCGGTAATCTGACCCATCACGTTCGCCTCCCGGCGACGCAAGTCAATGATGGAGCAGCGGGAACGCCACGAGCCCGATCACGGCGGCTGCCGTCACGATCACCGGTTCTTGGAGTTTCTTGAAACGCCACAGCAGCAGCACGGTGGCGACGGCGAGCAGTGCGGTCGGGACGTCGACGATCGATCGCTTCGCGATCACGAGGACGGAGCCCGTGATCGCGCCGACGGCTGCGGCGGTGATACCGTTCACGAACGCCTTGACGCCCGGTCGGTGTCCGTATTTCTTCACGTAAGGCGCGGGGATGACCGTGAACAGATAACAAGGCAGGAACGTGCCGAGCGAAGCGACGAGTGCGCCCGGGAATCCCGCGACCAGATACCCGATGAAGCCGACGGTGATCACGACCGGGCCGGGCGTGATCATCGCGACCGCGACGGCATCCACGAACTGCTTGTCGTTCAGCCAATGATGTTCGGTGACGACGCCGCCATAGAGGAACGGCACGATCGCAAGCCCGGAGCCGAACACGAACGCACCTGCTTTCATGAAGAACGCACCGATCTGAACGAGCTGCGGTAAGTCGATGCCGCTCAGCCATCCGCTGGCTGCGGGAAGATTGGTGGCGGCAACGGCATTCAGGCCGCCCTTGTGCAGCCACTTGGGTGGAGCGCGCCACAGCCAGCCGATCAGGCCGGCCGCGACGAACAGCCACGCGATTTCCGATTCCGTGATGAAGGTCACCGCGGCCAGGGTCAGGAAGATCGCCCAAAGGAGCTTGTCGTTGCCGACGGTCTTGGTCGTGAGCTTGTAGGCGCTCATCGCGATGATGCCGACCACCGCGGCGCCGACGCCGTAGAAGACGGCCTGCATCCACGGCAGCCCGCCGAAATGCGCGTACGCGAACCCGAGCGCGACCACCATCAGGAACGACGGCAGCACGAACGCGAAACCGACCAGCGTCGCGCCGAGGAGGCGGTAGTGGACGAAGCCGAGATAGATCGCCAACTGGGCCGCCATCGGCCCCGGGGCGAGCTGGGCCAGCGTGAGCCCTTCCTTGTAGTCGGCCTCGGTGATCCAGCCGCGACGCTCGACCAGGTCGCTACGCATGTAGCCCGCGAGCGCGACCGGCCCGCCGAAACCCAAGGTGCCGAGGCGCAGCATGTAGGCGACCAGCTCGCCCAGCGAGTAGGTCGGTTCGGGGGTGGCGAGGGCAGTGGTCATGATCTGGCCGCGGTTTGGCTTTTGCCGTTCGACGTGAAGTGTGCGTAGAGGGAATCGAGTACGGCGCCCATCTGCTCGAGCAACTGATCGTCGTTTTCCGTGCGCTGGCGCGTGCCGGCCATCACGGCCTCGAAGCCCACCGCTTCAGGCGCGGCGGGGCCGCCTACGTCGAGCGCGTGCACGATCTCGCCGAGCCGCATCAGCGCAGGGTCCTTGTGGAGTCCGAAGCTGGCCAGCAATACCTCGAAGGTCACGCGCTCGCCGACGTGCGTGAACGTCGCACCGTCGAAATCGAAGCCGAGCGCGTCGGCCGGGCAATCCGTCGGCGACGCAAGCCAGATGAAGCTGGCTTGCGCGTCGATGAAGCGGCGGATCAGCCACGCACTGGCGACGCGATCGACCCACATCCGCTGCCGCGTCGCCCACGTGCGACCCTGGTACTCGCCAATCGCCAGCGGGCGAATGGCGCGGTCCGCGGCGTGCGGCTCGCCCGGCGACAGCACGGTGTCGACCAGCGCGACGAAATCCTGCAGCGCGACTTCGGCACGGGTGGCCGAATCGCCCGGGAAATAGTCGATCGCCCGGATGGCGTCGAAATCCTTGCGCAGGCGACGCAGCAGGCGGGTGAGTTCCGTGGGGGACTGCGCGGCAAGTGTCTTGCGCGCGTCGACGAGCGTGCGCGTGAAGGTTGCGTAGTCGTCGTCGCGGTCGAACAGCGCGCGGAAGTCCTGCTCCTGCGACGCGTCGAGACTGGGCGCGCGCAGCAGGTAGGCCGTGCCCCCGCTGTCGGCGATGGCGTCCGCGAGTTCGCGCAGGGTCGCTTCATGCTCTGCGGTGTACGGCAGCAGGTAGATGCCGTCGCGCAGCACCGCGCAGCCCTTCGATTTGAGCGCGCGCCAGAACCGCATGCGGGCCGTCGCGTTTTCTGTTGGAAGGGTCAGTACAAGGAGTGACCAGATCGATAAAGTACTCATGTAGAGAATGCTACTAATGAGTTGCAACATCTACAAGTATGCTTTTCGAGCGCTACAGGCAGGGAGGCTGCACCAGTCGTCAGCCGGCGACGGGGTGATTCGAATGGTTTGCAGTGCGCGCCCAATAACCGCAGCGAACCAGCCTGCAACGGGGCGTCTGTTCGGCCATCTCTGTCGCGCGAGCGAGATGTGGGGAAGGGAGCAGCGTGGCGTATCGTGGCCGGCGCCAACCGTTCCGGCAGGCGTCTCCCCCTGCGTTACCCGCCTGCCCATGACGCCCCAAGGGTCGTCATGGAAAACTGTATGAATATACAGTATAGTGTCCGTCGAAATCGAGTCGCACGGGTACAACCTTGCGGCCCGTGCGCCGCGCCTGCGGGCATCCGCCGCAGCGTTCCGGCACCGTGAACTCTGGCTAACTCATTCAGACGGGCAGGCAAATTGTCATCCAGCAATCTGATCCGCATTCGCGGAGCACGTCAGCACAACCTCAAGAATCTCGATCTCGACCTGCGTACCGGCGAGATGACGGTCGTTACCGGCCCGTCGGGCTCAGGTAAGTCCAGCCTCGTATTCGACACGCTGTACGCGGAAGGCCAGCGGCGCTACGTCGAAACCTTCAGCGCTTACGCGCGGCAGTTTCTCGACCGGATGGATCGTCCGCAGGTCGAGCGTGTCGACGGCGTGCCGCCGGCAATCGCGATCGATCAGACCAACCCGGTCCGCAGCTCGCGCTCGACCGTCGGCACGATGACCGAGCTGAACGATCACCTGAAGCTGCTGTACGCGCGCGCGGCCGAACTGTTCGACCGCAAGACCGCGCGGCAGGTGCGGCACGACACGCCGGAGACGATCTACGCGGAGCTCGTTGCGCGCACGCAGGCGGACGATCCGCGTGTCGTCGTCACGTTCCCGGTCGAGCTGCCGGAAGCGGTGTCCGATGAAGAAATCGCGCAGTGGCTGTCGGCGAGCGGCTATACGCGCGTGCAGGCGCAGCGCGAGGTCGCTTCACCCACCGGGCCGCGCAAGGTGCTCGACGTGGTGGCCGACCGCTTCCGCGTGCAGGGCGCCGACAAGGTGCGCGTGGTCGAGGCGATCGAGGCGTCGCTGAAGCGCGGCGGCGGCCGCGTGAACGTCTACGTGCTGCCGGCCGATGCCGAGAACGCGGTTGCCGAACCGCAGGTGTGGCGGTTCTCCACCGGGCTCCACGATCCCGACAGCGACCTGCGCTACGCGGAGCCGCAGGCGGCGCTGTTCTCGTTCAATTCGGCATACGGCGCATGCGAAACCTGCCGCGGCTTCGGCCGCGTGATCGGCGTCGATCTCGGCCTCGTGATCCCCGACGCGCGCAAGACGCTGCGCGGCGGCGCGATCAAGCCGATGCAGACCCCCGCCTGGAAGGAGTGCCAGGACGACCTAATGCGCTACGCGGCGAAAGCCGGCATCCCGCGCGACACGCCTTGGTCCGAGCTGTCGGACGCCGAGCGCGACTGGGTCGTCAACGGGTCGCCGGACTGGAACGGCAAGTGGCAGAGCCAGTGGTACGGCGTGAAACGCTTCTTCGGCTATCTCGAGTCGAAAGCGTACAAGATGCATATCCGCGTGCTGCTGTCGAAATACCGCAGCTACACGCCGTGCGACGTGTGCGGCGGCGCGCGCCTGAAGACGGAATCGCTGCAATGGCGGCTCGGCTCGAAAGAGAACGCCGACGCCGTGCTCGCGCCGGCCGGCCGCTTCATGCCGCGCGGCGTCGACTGGAGCCGCGCGCAGCTCGAAGCGCTGCCGGGCCTGACCGTGCACGACCTGATGCTGCTGCCGATCGAGCGCATTCGTCGCTTCTTCGATGACATCACGCTGCCGAGCGCGCTGCTCGACGATGCGCTGAAGCTGCTGCTCGCCGAGGTGCGCACGCGCCTGAAATATCTGTGCGACGTGGGGCTCGGCTACCTGACGCTCGACCGGCAGAGCCGCACGCTGTCGGGCGGCGAGGTGCAGCGGATCAACCTGACGACGGCGCTCGGCACGTCGCTCACGAAAACCCTGTTCGTGCTCGACGAACCGAGCATCGGGCTGCATCCGCGCGACCTCACGCGGATCGTCGAGGCGATGCAGCGGCTGCGCGACGCGGGCAATACGCTGGTCGTGGTCGAACACGATCCGTCGGTGATGCTCGCGGCCGACCGGCTGATCGACATGGGCCCCGGCCCGGGCGAGCGCGGCGGCACGATCGTCTACGACGGCACGCCGGGCGATATCCGCTCCGCGCACACGCTGACGGGCGAGTATCTCGGCGGCCGCAAGCATGTCGCGCATGCGTCGAACTGGGCGCGCCGGGTGGTCGACGCGAACACGCCGCGCATCGTGCTCGAAGGCGCGACCGAACACAACCTGCGCGACGTGACGGTCGAGATCCCGCTGCAGCGGCTCGTCTGCGTGACGGGCGTGTCGGGTTCCGGCAAGTCGACGCTGCTGCAGGACGTGTTGTATCCGGCGCTGGCGCGCCATCACGGCAAGGCGACCGAGTCGCCGGGCGCGTATCGCGGCCTCACGGGCGCCGACCAGGTCGGCGACGTCGTGTTCGTCGACCAGTCGCCGATCGGCAAGACCACGCGGTCGAACCCGGCGAGCTACGTCGGCGCGTTCGACGAGATCCGCAAGCTGTTCGCGAAGGCGCCGCTCGCGCTGCAACGCGGCTACGGCGCCGGCACGTTCAGCTTCAACTCGGGCGACGGCCGGTGCCCGACCTGCGGCGGCTCGGGCTTCGAGCACATCGAGATGCAGTTCCTGAGCGACGTCTACCTGCGCTGCCCGGATTGCGACGGCAGCCGCTACCGCGCCGAGATTCTCGAAGTGCGCATCGAGCGCAACGGCCGCGCGCTGAGCATCGCCGACGTGCTCGACCTCACCGTCAGCGAAGCGGCCGCGTTCTTCGCGACCGACGCCGAGGTGCTGCGCGTGCTGCAGCCGATCGTCGACGTCGGCCTCGAATACGTGAAGCTCGGCCAGCCGGTGCCGACGCTGTCGGGCGGCGAAGCGCAGCGGCTGAAGCTGGCCGGCTTCCTCGCCGAATCGGCGGCAGCCGTCAACGGACGCCGGGTCGTCACGGAAGAAGCGCGCATCGCGCGGGCGAAGCTGTTCATGTTCGACGAGCCGACCACCGGGCTGCACTTCGACGACATCGCGAAGCTGATGCAGGCGTTCGGCAAGCTGCTCGCGGCCGGCCATTCGCTGATCGTGATCGAGCACAACCTCGACGTGATCCGCGCGGCCGACTGGCTGATCGATCTCGGCCCGGAAGGCGGCGACGGCGGCGGCCTCGTGCTGTGTGCGGGCACACCCGACGACGTGAAGGCCTGCGCAGAATCGCATACCGGCGTGGCGCTGCTGCAGTACGACCGCGCGATGGATGCCGAGCTGGCGCTCGCCGACGAAGGCAAGCCGCTGCAGGCCGTGCTGAACGCGGCGCGCGAGCGGCGTGCGATCGAAGGCGAAGACGTCGTGCGGATCGTCAATGCGCGCGAGCACAACCTGAAGGCGCTCGACGTCGACATCCCGCACGGCAAGTTCAACGTGATCACCGGCGTGTCCGGTTCCGGCAAGTCGACGCTCGCGTTCGACATCCTGTTCCATGAAGGGCAGCGCCGTTACCTCGAATCGCTGAATGCGTATGCGCGCTCGATCGTGCAGCCGGCCGGCCGCCCCGAAGTCGATGCGGTGTACGGCATTCCGCCGACCGTCGCGATCGAGCAGCGGCTGTCGCGCGGCGGGCGCAAGAGCACGGTCGCGACCACGTCCGAGGTCTGGCACTTCCTGCGGCTGCTGTACGTGAAGCTCGGCCTGCAGCATTGCATCCACGACGGCACGCCCGTCACGTCGCAATCCGTCGAATCGATCGCCGCGCAGTTGCTGCGCGATCATCGCGGCGAGCACGTCGGGCTGCTTGCGCCGCTCGTCGTCAATCGCAAGGGCGTGTATACGGATCTCGCGAAATGGGCGAAGGCGCGCGGCAGCACGCATCTGCGCGTCGACGGCGAGTTCGTGCCGGTCGATCCGTGGCCGAAGCTCGACCGCTTCCGCGAGCACACGATCGAGCTGCCGGTGGCCGATATCGTCGTGTCGCCCGATAACGAAGCAGAATTGCGCCGCGTGCTCGACGAGACGCTCGAGCTCGGCAAGGGCGTGATGCATCTGCTCGCGCCGCTCGACGGGCTGCACGATGCGATGCAGAACGATCATTCGACCGCACGGGTCGGCACGGTCAAGGTGCTGTCGGTCAAGCGCGCGTGCCCGGTGTGCGGCACGAGCTATCCGGAGCTGGACCCGCGGATGTTCTCGTACAACAGCAAGCACGGCTGGTGCACGACCTGCGTCGGCACCGGCGTCACGCTCACGCGCGAACAGCGCGCCGCGTACGACGACACGGTGCTCGCCGGGGATGATCGTGGTCGCGAGCAGACGCTGCCGTCCGACGAGCAGGAACCGGAAGGCGTGGGCAACGAGCCGTGCCCGGATTGCAACGGCACGCGGCTGAACCCGTCCGCGCGGGCGGTCACGTTCGACGCGCATCCGATCGTCGAGGTCGCGCAATGGACGGTGTCCGACACGCGGCGCTGGATCGACGGGCTGGCGCTGACGGGGCGGGACGCGCAGATCGCACGCGACATCGTCAGCGAGATCGGCAGCCGCCTCGCGTTTCTCGAGGAAGTCGGGCTCGGTTACCTGAGCCTCGATCGTGCGGCGCCGAGCCTGTCGGGTGGCGAAGCACAGCGCATCCGGCTCGCCGCGCAGCTCGGCAGCAACCTGCAGGGTGTGTGCTACGTGCTCGACGAACCGACGATCGGCCTGCATCCGCGCGACAACCAGATCCTGCTGGACGCGCTGCGCAAGCTCGGCGACAAGGGCAACACGCTCGTCGTCGTCGAGCATGACGAGGACACGATCCGTCGCGCCGATCACATCATCGACGTCGGCCCGGGCGCCGGCAAGCGCGGCGGCACGCTGGTCGCGCAGGGCGCGGTCGCGGATCTCGCCGCGCAATCCGATTCGGTCACGGGGCGCCTGCTTGCGCAACCGATGACGCACCCGCTGCAGCCGCGCCGCAGCGTGAGCCTGCCGGGCAAGAAAGGCGGCGCCGCGGTGCCGGAGGCCTGGCTGACCGTGCATGGCGCGCGGCTGCACAACCTGCGTGACGTCACGGTCGGCATTCCGCTCGCGCGGCTCGTCGCGGTGACGGGCGTGAGCGGTTCGGGCAAGTCGACGCTCGCGCGCGACGTGCTGATGACGAACCTGCTCGACGCGGTTGGCCGCTCGGTGCTGTCGTCGCCGGCCACGCGCCGCGCGCGCAAGGCCGCGCAGCAGGACGCGCCGGCCACCAATCGCCGTTCGAGTGTGCTCGCGCGCAGCGCGCCGCGGCCGTCGCTGAACGTCACGCATGCGTGGCAGGGCTGCGAGTCGCTGAGCGGCTGGGAGCAGATCGACCGCGTGCTGGAAGTCGACCAGACGCCGATCGGCAAGACGCCGCGCTCGTGCCCGGCCACCTATATCGGCGTGTGGGACACGATCCGCAAGCTGTTCGCCGATACGCTGGAAGCGCGGGCGCGCGGCTACACGGCATCGCGCTTCTCGTTCAATACCGGCGACGGGCGTTGCCCCGCATGCGAAGGGCAAGGCGTGCGTACGATCGGGATGAGCTTCCTGCCCGACGTGAAGGTGCCGTGCGACGTGTGCCACGGGCAGCGCTTCAACCCGGAGACGCTCGCCGTCACGTGGCGCGGCCGGAACATCGGCGACGTGCTGACGATGGAAATCGACGAGGCGGTGGAGTTTTTTGCGCCGATCTCGAACATCGCGCATCCGCTGCAGCTGATGAAGGATGTCGGGCTCGGATACCTGACGCTCGGCCAGCCGTCGCCGACGCTGTCGGGCGGCGAGGCGCAGCGCATCAAGCTCGTCACCGAGCTGACGAAGGTGCGCGACGACATCACGCGGCGCGGCCAGAAGGCGCCGCACACGCTGTACGTGCTCGACGAACCGACGGTCGGCCTGCACATGGCCGACGTCGCGAAGCTGATTCGCGTGCTGCACCGGCTCGTCGATGCGGGCCACAGCGTCGTCGTGATCGAGCATGACCTCGACGTGATCGCCGAAGCCGACTGGATCATCGATCTCGGGCCGGAAGGCGGCGTGGGCGGCGGCACGATCGTCGCGGCGGCGCCGCCGGAAGCGCTCGTCCAGGTGAGTGCAAGCCACACCGGGCAGGCGCTCAAGCCGGTGCTCGCGCGAACGGGGGCGGACGAAGGGGAAGCCGAGCGCGAGGGAGAAGCGCGGGTAGGGTGAGCGCGACGCTTCGTCTCGACGGCCCCGGTGCCGGGCGGTGATTTCCCCCAGCTGACTTGCCAGCGGCTGGGGGCGCACCGCGATCCGGCTCATGCACCCCTCGTCGAGGGGTGTTTTCTTTTGGGGCTGCGGTCGACGCCCTATGCCACCGCCGTGATCGGGAGGTGCACACGCCGTCACGGGCCGGCAGTCCGAACGGCACGAACGCAAGCTGCCAGGTCTCGAACCCGGCGAGCACCGGGAATGGCTGATGGACATCGCGTGCGAACGAGATGGCAGGTTGCCGACGATCACGGCAGCCGCGACACGCGCCCGACCGATCGGGTGCGTCCATTGTCCATTGTTAATCCGGCTCGAATAGAGAGTTGGAATCAGGGGGATAAGAGAAAGCGCGCCCGATGGTTAGGATGAGTGTCGTTGTCCGGCGGACGATCTTCGGATCGTCCCATCATTCTCGAACGCATCAGGAGTGCAATCTTGGCGACCTACATCGTCTTCACGCATGAAAGCACGCAGGATCAGCAGGAACTCGATCGCTACCAGGACAAGGTCGGCGCGACGATCGCCGGCCACCCGTTGAAGGTGCTGGCCGCGTATGGCCCGCAGGAAACGCTCGAGGGCGACGGCCCGGAAGGGGTGGTGATCGTCGAGTTTCCGTCCGCGGACGCCGCGCGCGCGTGGTATGACAGCCCGGCATACCAGGCCATCGTTCAGCATCGCTTGAAGGGCGGGCGCTTTCGGGCCGTGATGGTCGAAGGCGTCTGACCGGAGGGCGAGCCTCTTGTCGACCGTCTCGGCCACTCCGCCTTCGTCGGGACGGTCGTGTCGCAGTTCAAGGGCGAGCTGGGATTCCCGGCAGCGCGTTCGGCGCGAGCCGTGCGAGGCCGGCTGTCGAAGTCGCCGATCTTGCCGCGTAGTCGCAACGGATTATTTCCGCGTGCCGGCGACGATCGCCTGGGCCGCACGAATCACCGGGAGATCGACCATCCGGCCGTCCAGGCTGAACGCGGCGCCGCCGTGTTTCGCGGCTGCGTCGATCACGCGGCGCGCCCACGCCTGCTCGTCTTCCGAATAGCCCATCGCATCGTTCACGCCGGCGACCTGGGCCGGGTGGATGCACAGCTTGCCGCCGAAACCGAACGCGCGCGCACGTCGGGAATCGGCCGTCAGACGCTCGGTATCGTCGGTGCGCGTGGTCACGCCGTCGATCGGCGCGGGCAACTGCGCACGACGCGACGCAGCCACGATCGCATTGCGCGCAAAGGCCAGCTCCGGCTCGTCGGGCGTCGCGCGCATGCCGAGGTCGAGCTGGAAATCCAGATGCCCGAACGCGACACGCACGACCTGCGGGTCACGCGCCAGCGCATCGGCCGCATCGAGCCCGGCCAGCGATTCGATCAGCGCCACGAGTTGCGCGTGCTCGCCGAGCTGCTCCGCGACGTGGCGCAGCGCGCCCGCGTCTTCGGACTTCGGCAGCATCACGACTACGCGTTGCGCGACCCAGTCGCGCAGCAGCGCGATGTCCGCGTCATGCCAAGGCGTGCCGGCCGCGTTCACGCGCACGACGGTGCGCGCACGCTGCTCGGCCGTCAGCAACGGCAGGTGCTGCGCGAGTTGCGCGCGTGCGTCGCCCTTGCTGTCGGGGCTCACCGCGTCCTCGAGGTCGACGATGATGCAGTCGGCGCCGGAATCGAGCGCCTTCGCAAAGCGCTCGGGGCGAGTGGCCGGCACGAACAGCAGGCTGCGCGCGTGATGGACGGGGGCGAGGGGCTGGGACATGGCTCAGATCACGCCGGCGGCGCGCAGTTGTTCGATATCGGCGTCGGTGCGCCCGAGTTCGCGCAGGATGGCCGTGCTGTGCTCGCCCAGCGCGGGCACCGCATCCATGCGCACGTCGAAGCTGTCGATCGTCGCGGGCGGCAGCAGCGCCCGCAGTTCGCCGGCCGGCGAGTCGATCGTGCGAAAGCGCTGGCGTGCGTGCAGTTGCGGATGCGTCCAGAGATCGCCGATCTGGTTCACGGCGGCGTTCGCGATCTGCGCTGCGTCGAGGCGTGCGATCACGTCCTGCGCGGTGAGCGAGGAGAATGCCTGTTCGATCACGGCCTTCAGTTCCGCACGGTGTTCGGAGCGGTGCACGTTGGCGTCGAAGCGCGGATCGGTCGCGAGCGCCGGGTCGCGCAGCACGACATCGCAGAACGCTTTCCATTCGCGCTCGTTCTGCAGGCCGAGCATCACGACGCGGCCGTCGCCGGCCTTGAACGGGCCGTACGGGTAGATGGTCGCGTGCGCGGCGCCGTTGCGGCCCGGCTGCTGCTGGTCGTCGTACGCGTAGTACATCGGGAAGCCCATCCACTCGGCCAGCGCTTCGAGCATCGAAATTTCCACGTGCGAGCCGATGCCCGTGACGCCGCGCTGCAGGAGCGCGCTGAGGATGCCCGTGTACGCGTACATGCCCGCCGCGATGTCGGCGATCGAGTTGCCGGCCTTGCAGGGCTCGTCGGCCGTACCCGTGACCGACAGGAATGCCGCCTCGCTCTGGATCAACAGGTCGTAGGCTTTCTTGTCGCGGTACGGGCCGTCGGCACCATAGCCCGAGATGTCGCAGACGATCAGCCGCGGGTGCTTCGCGTGCAGCGCATCGAACGACAGGCCCAGGCGCGCGGCCGCGCCGGGCGCGAGGTTCTGCACCAGCACGTCGGCCTGGGCGACGAGTTCGCCCAGCACCGCCTGCGCGGCCGGTTGCTTCAGGTCCAGCGTGAGGCTTTCCTTCGAACGGTTGGTCCACACGAAGTGCGACGCGAGGCCGCGGGTGCGGTGATCGTACGCCCGCGCGAAATCGCCCACGCCGGGGCGTTCCACCTTGATGACGCGGGCGCCGAGGTCGGCGAGCTGGCGCGTGCAGAACGGCGCGGCAATCGCGTGTTCGAGCGTGACGACGGTCATCCCGCTCAGCGGGCCGGGTTGAGCTTTGCGAGCTTGCATGGTCGGATCGTTACTCCAGTTCGGCGCTGGCCTGCATGGCCAGCTGCCCTTGCGGGCCGCGCGCCCACAGGCGGGCGGCATGTCCTTCGAGCTTGCCGTTCAACGTGAACGGCGCGGTGTCGAACAACGGGCTCACAGCCTTGAACTCGAAGCGGCGAACGGTCTTGTCGGGGTGCGTGCGGCGCAGTTCCTCCAGCAGCAGCATCGCGATCAGCGGGCCGTGCACCACGAGGCCCGGATAGCCTTCTTCCTGCATCGCGTAAGGCCGGTCGTAGTGGATCCGGTGGCCGTTGAAGGTGAGCGCGGAAAAGCGCATCAGCAGCACCGGATCGGGCGTGACGACGCGCGAAAACTGTTCGTCGGTCGGCGCCGGTGCTGGCTGGGGTGCCGGTGCGCCGGCCGCGGTGGGAGGCGGCGCATCGCGATACACGATGTCCTGTTCTTCGCGGATGGCCACGCCTTCGGCGTCGCTCGTTTCGTGCAGCACGGTGACGAACACCAGCCGGCCGCTGCGGCCGGATTTACTCTGCACGCTCAGGATCGTGGAGCGGCGGTGCACGGGTGCATCGACGGCCAGCGGGCGCAGGAACTGCAGCCGTCCGCCGGCCCACATGCGGCGCGGCAGCGTGAGGGGCGGCAGGAAGCCGCCGCGCTGCGGGTGACCATCGACGCCGATGTTCGACTGACGTTCGCCCGGCAGGAAGTACAGCCAGTGCCACAGCGGCGGCAGCGTCGCGGGGAGTTCGGATGGGTTCGCATAGTCCAGCGTCGCCCGCAGCAGACGGACGGGTGCCCGGGTAATCCGGTCCGTATGGTCTTCGCAGCGGCCGACCCACGCGTCGAAGGATTCAGAGGGCTCGACATTCATGGTGCTTCGTACTCGATGATGGAAGTGTCCGGCAGGCAGCCGGCGCCTGTATTTCAGGTGCCGGCTGCCCTTGCCGTCAGTGTGCGTTGACCCGTTCGGGAACGGCCGGAACAGGTCGGCTTCGAGGCTGTAGTCGGCCGCGCTGAAGATGGGTGCTTCGGAATCCTTGTCGATCGCGACGACTACCGTTGAATCCTTCATGCCGGCCAAGTGCTGGATCGCCGCCGAGATACCGACCGTAATGGACGGCTGCGGCGCGACGATCTCGCCGGTCTTGCCGATCGGGTACGAGCATCTTCATGGAGAGGAATCCTTCCGGAATCAGTAGGAGCGGGGGAGCTGCAGCACGTGCTCGGCTACATGCCCGAGGATCATGTTGGTGGAAATCGGCGCGACCTGGTACAGGCGCGTTTCGCGGAACTTGCGCTCCACGTCGTATTCGCAGGCGAAGCCGAAGCCGCCGTGCGTCTGCAGGCACGCATTGGCCGCTTCCCAACTGGCCTTCGCGGCCAGGTACTTGGCCATGTTGGCCTCGACTCCGGCGTTCTGGCGCGCGTCGATCTTCTCGCACGCGCGCCAGCGCATCAGGTTCGCGGCCTCCAGCTCGATGAACGATTCGGCAAGCGGGAACTGGATGCCCTGGTTCTGCCCGATCGGCCGGCCGAACACCTTGCGCTCGCTCGCATAGTCGCGCGCCTTCTCGAGAAACCAGTAGCCGTCGCCGATGCACTCGGCCGCGATCAGCGTGCGCTCGGCGTTCAGGCCGTCGAAGATCACCTTCAGCCCCTTGCCTTCGGTGCCGAGCAGCGCGTCTTCCGGCAGCTCCAGGTTGTCGAAGAACAGCTCGTTGGTCTCGTGGTTGACCATGTTGAGGATGGGACGCACCGTGAGGCCGTTGCCGATCGCCTTGTCCAGCTCGACGATGAAGCACGACAGCCCGTCGCTCTTCTTCTGCACCTGGTCGAGCGGCGTCGTGCGCGCGAGCAGGATCAGCAGGTCGCTGTGCTGAACCCGCGAGATCCACACCTTCTGGCCGTTGATGACCCAGCGGCCGTCCTTTTTCACGGCCGTGGTCTTGAGCTTGGTGGTGTCGCTGCCGGTGGTGGGCTCGGTCACGCCCATCGACTGCACGCGCAGCTCGCCCGCCGCGATGCGCGGCAGGTAGCGCTGCTTCTGCGCTTCGGTGCCGCTGAACACGATGGTGTTCATCACGTACATCTGACCGTGGCACGCACCCGAATTGCCGCCGGAGCGGTTGATCTCTTCCATGATCACGGACGCCTCGGCCATCGACAGCCCCGGGCCGCCGTATTCCTGCGGAATCAGCGCGGCCAGCCAGCCGGCCTGCGTGAGGGCCGTGACGAACGCTTCGGGATAGCCGCGCGCCTCGTCGATCTTGCGGTGGTAGTCGGCCGGAAACTGATTGCACAGGCCGCGTACCGCGTCGCGGATTGCCTGGTACTGGTCGGGGGCGGAGAAAACGGAGGCGCTCATGAATCGTGTCTCGTCATTGGCATGGGTTGAGCCCATAATAAGTTTTGATGGATTTCTTAAACAATAGAATTTCCTGATCGTCGAATCAGTTTTTGGCATCGAGGTATCCGCGATGGATCTCAAGCAATTGCGTGCGTTCGTCACCGTGGCCGAAACGGGCAACGTCACCCGGGCGTCGAGCCTGTTGAATCTCGTGCAGCCGGCCGTGTCGCGCCAGCTGCGCCTGCTCGAGGAGGACATGGGGACTGAGCTGTTCGACCGTAGCCGTCACGGGATGCAGCTCACGCCGTCGGGCAAGACGATGCTCGAATACGCGCACCGCATCCTCAACGAGGTAGCGCGGGCCAAGGCCGAGATCCAGCCGACCGAGGGGCCGGTGGCGGGCATCGTGAGCATCGGGCTGCTGGCCAGCACGTCGGACCTGCTGGCCACGCGGCTGGCGGGCGAGGTGGCGCGGCGCTACCCGCACATCCGCCTGCGGCTCACGATCGGCTACGCGGGCCACCTGCAGGACTGGCTCGAAGCGGGGGATGTCGATGCGGCGCTGCTGTACGGGCAGAAGGGGACGCCCGCGCTGCACGTCAAGGCCTTGATCGACGAGAGTCTGTGGGCCGTCGCGGCGCCGTCGACCGGGCTGTCGCACAAGCGGCCGGTGTCGCTCGAGCGGGTCGCGCGCGAGCCGTTCATCCTGCCTTCCGCGCCGCAGGGCCTGCGGGCGGCGATCGAGCACGCGGCGGCCGAGGCGGGCGTGACGTTGCAGGTGTTCGCCGAAACCAATGCGCTGAGCGTGCAAAAGGAACTGGTCGCGCAAGGCCACGGCTGGACGATCCTGCCGGCCGTCGGCGTGACGCAGGAGGTCGAGCGCGGCATCCTGAGCGCGGCGCCGCTCGCGTCGCCGGGCGTCCGGCGCACGATCGTGCTCGCGGCGCCCAGCAGCCGGCAGGCCACGGCGCCGGTGCGTTGCGTGGTCGGTGTGCTGCTCGATTGCGTGAAGGCTACGTTCGACCAGGGCGACTGGCCCGATGCGCGCTGGCTGGGCTAGGGCGAGCCCGTTGTTGGCGTGAACGGCCCCGCAGGGCGGTCATGGCTGACTCCGGCGGGCGTGCCGGGCCGGGGGCAGCCACCGCCGCAGCGGGCCCGGCGTGACCTCGCGGGGCCGCGCTTGCCGACCAGGTGAAGGGGCGCATCGCCGCGCTGCGCGACGCGGGCACCGACATGTCGAAGCCGGTGGCGCTTGATTCAACGGCATGCAGATGCGCGTCTGTAACTGCGCGGGCGGTGTACTGCGCGGCGCGCCGAAGCGGCCGTGCGCTCGTGCACCTGGTGTGCCGGGCCGGGAGAGCGGCGAAAGGCGAAAGGCCGGTTCGACGTGCCCGGATGAAGTCGAGCGGGCCCTGTCAGCGCGTGGGATTCCGCCGATCGAGATGGGTGCTCAATGTCGCCTGAACGCGTTCTCGCGCCTGGGTGTTGATCCTGGCATCCAGCAGCATGATCACGGCGGCGACCAGGAAAATCACCAGGCTGAAAGTCACGACGATACCGGCCAGCCACGGTGCGGGCAGATTGGCGAGGGTCGCCGTCGAGTCGCTGCCTCGTTCGAAACTGGCCGCTGCCATGCCGCAGTAATGCATCCCGCACACGGCCACGCCCATGACGATGGCCGAACCGATCTGGCGTGTTCTGCCGAATGTGCTCGGCCGGCGCAGGTCGAAGGCCAGCAACAAGGCGGCGCCGCTTGCCAGGATCGCGATGATGACGGACAGCACGACCAACCAGGGCTGGTATCGAATGCCGGAGCAGATGCTCATTGCCTGCATGCCGAGATAGTGCATGCCGGCGACGCCCAGTCCCATGACGATTGCGCTGACAATGAGTTGCGGCCAGTGCAGCGCGAAGCGGGCGAGCGGGATGAAGCCGACTGTCGAAGCGGCAATCGCGATGAGCAAGGAAGCGACGGTGGTGGGAATATCGTATCCGACGGCCACCGGCAGATGAAATGCCAGCATGGCGACGAAATGCATCGACCAGATGCCGAGCCCCATGATGCAACCGCCGAAAGCGATCCAGGGCCAGATCGAACGATTTCCGATGAGATTCAGGCGGTCGGAGATATTGAGTGCCGTGAACGATGCGAGGATCGAAAGCAGGCAGGAAAGTACGACGAGCGTAGGCTCGTAGGTGCCGGACATGATCGTTATTCTCGGTTATAGGTTTTTTGGTCGTTTGAGGGCGCCCAGTTTTTGCGAGTGCGCCATCCCCTCGTGTGTCTCGCAAATATACCGAAACCCGGAATCGAATCAAGGCCGCCGCTGCCGACTTGGGGTGGTGCGTCGGTGCGACGGACCTCCCGGGATCGTGCCGGTTTGCCGGTCCCGGGCGGGCCGGGTCGAATGCGCCGTGCGCGTATGGGGGCGCGTCGAGGTAGCCCGGCTGGCCGACGTCCGCGCCAGCCTCATCACGACGTCGCCGATCTGCGATAATGTCGGCCGCCCTGGCGGACGGCAGCGTACGATCGCGTTGCCCGCCCGCCGTGAATTCGTATCAGGAGAGTCCCGTGCGCGACATCATCGACGGCTTTCTGCGCTTTCAGCGCGAGGTCTATCCGCAACGTGTCGAGCTGTTCAAGCAGCTCGCGACCGCCCAAAATCCCAAGGCGCTGTTCGTGACGTGCTCGGACAGCCGCGTGGTGCCCGAACTGCTGACGCAACGTGAGCCGGGCGAATTGTTCGTGATTCGCAACGCGGGCAACATCGTTCCGTCGTACGGGCCGGAACCGGGCGGCGTGTCGGCCACGGTCGAGTATGCGGTCGCCGTGCTCGGCGTGCGGGATATCGTCATTTGCGGGCACTCGGATTGCGGCGCGATGGGCGCGATCTCACGGTGTACGTGTCTCGACCATATGCCGGCTGTTGCGAACTGGTTGCGCCATTCCGATGCCGCGAAAGTCATCAACGCCGCGCATCAGTTCGACTCCCCTCGGGCCAAGCTCGACGGTCTGGTGCGCGAGAACGTGATTGCACAGCTCGCCAACCTGCGCACGCATCCGTCGGTTGCCCTCGCGCTCGAGCAAGGACGAATGAATCTGCACGGTTGGGTCTACGACATCGAGATGGGGCGCATCGACGCACTCGACGGCACGACGCGCCAGTTCGTCCCGTTGAGCGAGTCGCCGGCCACGGTGGCGGTCAAGTCGTACTGAGCGCCGGCGCTTCGTTCCGGCCGGTCGCACCCTGCCGAGTCGGACGAGCACAAGCGGCCGGCGGGAAGCGGGGCGATAGCCGTCCCGGATCGCTGCGTTACGCCCCATGCCGTCACGCTTGCGGCGCGACGGATGCGCCAGAGATCCCATGCCGCCGCAGCGAATCCGCGACGAAGCCCGACGCCTTCATTTCCTCGACGAAGGCATTCAGTGCTGCTGCGGCCGCTTCGCCGCGACTCTTCGGTACGCCCATGGCCTGCCGGATCACCATGAACCGCTCGTCGAGCAGGCGCAGGCCGGGCGTTTTAGCGGCGTCCGCCTCGAGCTGCTGCTTCACGCCCGCAGCCACTTCCAGTTGCTGTTCGAGGAAGGTCTGCACGACGGCTTGCGACGTGGGCGCGCGCACGATCTGCGCGGCCTTCAGTTCGCGCGTGAGGAACAGGTCGTAGGCGCTGCCCTTGCCGACGGTCACGCGGTTGTCCGGCTGGTCGACGTCCGCGTTCGTGCGGATCGGCGAAGCGTCGCGCACCAGATAGAACCCCTCGATCAGCACGTAAGGCGCCGTGAAGGCGACCGTTTCGCCGCGTAGCGGATCGACCGCGAAGAAGCCGAAATCGGCACGCTCGTCGGTCAGTGCCTGCACCGACTGTCCGGCGGTGTCGAACACGACCAGTTCCAGCTCGGCCGACAGGCGCTCGGCGAACGCGCGCGCGAGATCGATCGACAGGCCGAACGGTTCGCCCGTCGCCGGGTCGCGGTTCGCGAGGATCCGGTTGCCGAGGTTGATCGACGCGCGCAGCTTGCCGGTCGGCGTGAACGCGGAGAGGACGGAAGGGGCGAGGGGCATGGGTGGCTCGTGGCGGTCGTAAGGGCAGGGTTCGGCGCGCGTCGATGTGCGACCGCGCGCCGGCATCGAGCTTATCACCTGGCTTTCGTCATCGAGCACCGTCGAGCGGCGCAAGCTTCACTTCCTTCGTTGCGAACGCGGTGACGCGCGACACATACCGTTTCCTCATCTCGTGGCGTGAACCATCCGCCATGAAGTGATGGGCTGATAAAGGGGCTGAGACGCGGCAAGGAAGGCATTCGTGCTGAAAAAGGTGCTGGCTTGCCTGCTTTGCGCCAGCCCGTGGCTGCTTCCGGTCGGTCGTGCCGCTCCCCGCCGGCGCCGTCCAGCCACGCGCAGTGGGCCTTGATTCGCCCGGCAACCGCTAGAATTGCGGTTTTAGTCCGGAATACGTCCATGTCTTTTGCCTCGCTCGGCCTGATCGATCCCTTGCTGCGTAACCTGCAGGACCTCAATTACCAGGCCCCCACGCCGGTGCAGGCCAAGGCGATTCCTGCCGTGCTCGATGGCAAGGACGTGATGGCGGGCGCCCAGACCGGCACGGGCAAGACGGCGGGTTTTGCGCTGCCGCTGCTGCAACGGCTGGTGAAACACGGCCCGGCGGTGTCCAGCAACCGCGCACGTGTGCTGGTGCTGGTGCCCACGCGTGAACTGGCTGAACAGGTGCTGCAAAGCTTCATCGCCTACGGCAAGGGCCTCGATTTGCGGTTTCTGGCCGCTTACGGCGGTGTGAGCATCAATCCGCAGATGATGAAGTTGCGCAAGGGCGTGGATGTGCTCGTGGCCACGCCGGGCCGTTTGCTGGACCTCAATCGCCAGAACGCGGTGCAGTTCGATCAGGTGCAGACGCTGGTGCTGGACGAAGCCGACCGCATGCTGGATCTCGGCTTTGCACGCGAACTCAACGCCGTTTTTGCCGCGCTGCCCGCGCAGCGCCAGACGCTGCTGTTCTCGGCCACGTTTACCGACGATATCCGCGCGATGGCGGCGACCATTCTGCGCAGCCCGGTCAACATCAGCGTCAGCCCGCCCAATGCCACGGCCAGCAAGATCAAGCAGTGGGTGGTGACGGTGGACAAGCGGAACAAGCCCGATCTTTTCATGCACCTCGTGGCCGAGAACAAGTGGGAGCATGCGCTGGTATTCGTCAAGACGCGCAACGGCGTGGATTACCTGGCGGCGATGCTGGACGAAGCGGGCTATGCCGTCGACACCATCCACGGCGACAAGCCGCAACCGGCGCGCCTGCGTGCACTGGAGCGCTTCAAGACGGGCGAAGTCCAGATGCTGGTGGCCACCGATGTGGCGGCGCGCGGGCTGGATATCGACGACCTGCCGCTGGTGATCAACGTCGACCTGCCGATCGTGGCGCAAGACTATGTGCACCGCATCGGCCGTACCGGCCGCGCGGGCGCCAGTGGCGTGGCGGTGTCCCTGGTGTGTGCGGATGAAGCGCCGCAACTGGCCGCGATCGAAGCGCTGATCAAGCAAACGCTGCGCCGCGAAGAAGAGCCGGGATTCGAGGCCGAACACCGCGTGCCGGAAACCAGCGCGACGGGCCAGATCATCAAGAAACCCAAAAAGCCGAAGAAGCCGAAAGTGCCGCAAGCTGCGTCGGCGGCCATGCCGGTGGCGGGTAAGAAGCCGCGTCCGCAAGGCGGCGAGAACAAGCGCAAGGCTGCGGCGCCGCACGCGAAGCCGGCCGGTAACGGACCGGACTACACCATCGGCAGCCCGTTCAGCGTGCAGAAGCCGCGTGGCAAATCTGCCGGCAAGCCGGCGGCGGGCGCGCGCAAGCCGGCTGGCAAACCCGCTGGCGCCCGCGGGAAACGTCCGTCCTGATGCGTGGGGATGCCGCTCGCCAGCCATTGAATTTGGCTGGCGGTTTGGCGGCTGAGGGCAACCTCGAGCGTGTGGCGTCGTCGGGTCGAATCTGCAGCCAATTGCGATTCGTCGACGCAAGTTTCAGAACCACCGTTTCCGGCTGAAACGGGAGGTCCAGGGAAGTCCGCCGGGACGAGCGCCCGTTGCTGATGCCAGGACGGCGGCGAGGATTCGCGCTGCAAAGGCAGATCGAGAGACTGGACGGATCGTCGGGAAACCTGTTCGACTGCTTGCTGCGGCAACAACGGGTGCGAGCTTCGCCGGTGAAGACTGGGACCTGCGACCCGCTCCTCGGCCGTGCGGAATTCTGTCCTGCTATTGGTGCGGCCTTACTGCCATTCACCGGGATGGCAGATCACCCAACCGGGAAGATAGCTATCCATGTCCGTATGGCCCCAGCACCAGTTGTGCTGGTGAAGGGTCTTCATCAGTTGTTCGCGTTGTGCGCAGGCGCTTCCCGGTGCATATTGCCCGTCAGGCAATAATTTGGGTGCCGGGCCGTTCCGGCATTTGTCATTGGCGACTTCTTCCTGATGCATCAATGCCTGGACGTCGGCGGGAATGGTGCGCGCCAACGTGGCCTTGTATTCGATGCAGGCTGGCGCCTTCGGATCGTTGGACTTGCGGGCACATTGGGACTGAAGCTTGTCGATGCTTCTCGATACTTCGGGTGGATACGTCTCGGCGTGTGCTGCAGCAAGACATCCAGCCATCAACAGACAGGCGGCAAGTGATCTGATCAAAATCATTTCGCGTATGACACGATGTATCCGGTAGCTCGGGAACGGGCGAATTATGGCATGTGCGTGCGGTCCGGAATTGAGGCGCTTGCCCGGGTGCGGCCCGTGCGATGATGTGCGTTGAACGACATGAGAGATGGAATGACGACACCATTCGACGAGGCGACAACGGCGGCGATCGCCGCGTTTGCCCAACTGGATTTCTATACGGCTTTGCAGGCGATGCGCGCCGAGGCCGACTACGACCGCGAACGGGACCAGTGGATCTCGCGCTATATCGACGAGCACGGCGGCGGCGCGGACGATGCCGAATACGACGCGTTGCACGCGCAGGCTCAGGCAACCCCGGAATACGCGCAGTTCATCGACGCGGCTCGACGGGAAATCCTGGAATACTTCGACGTGACCGACGATCAACTGGACTGGATGGTCGTGCTGCGCGATGACGACAGCGATGAGCTTTGGGCGGAAGTCAACCGGCAGCGGAACGCGCTGGGAACCGGTGAAGTGCGCGGAGATCTCTGATCGTTGCTCGCCATTGGGGGCGCAGGTCGTGCTGGGTGGGGCGCTGGAGAGCAACCGTCAGGTTTTCGCCAACGTGAATCCGTACATC
The DNA here is from genome assembly GCF_004343765.1 of Burkholderia sp. SRS-25. Taxonomy (NCBI): domain Bacteria; kingdom Pseudomonadati; phylum Pseudomonadota; class Betaproteobacteria; order Burkholderiales; family Burkholderiaceae; genus Burkholderia; species Burkholderia sp. SRS-25. The sequence goes on along the minus strand of NZ_PTXM01000001.1, from coordinate 113,899 downwards.
GCACCGATCTGGCAATATGCATCGACCGACCTCAGCCAGGGCACCCCATGCACATCGCAATTCTGACCTTCCAGGGTTTCAACGAACTCGATTCCCTCATCGCGCTGGGTGTACTCAATCGAATCAAGAAGCCCGACTGGCGGGTGACGCTGTCATGCCCGGAGCATTTCGTCACATCGATGAACGGTGTGACCGTGCAGGCGCAGTCGACGTTGGCGGACGCACGCGCGGCGGATGCCGTCATCGTCGGGAGCGGTATTCAAACCCGGGATGTCGTCAACGACGCGACGCTGATGGAGCAACTGAATCTCGATCCGACCCGGCAACTGATTGGTGCCCAATGTTCGGGCACGCTGGTTCTGGCAAAGCTTGGCCTTCTCGACGACATCCCGGCGTGCACGGACCTCACGACCAAACCCTGGGTCGTCGAGGCGGGCGTCGAAGTCCTCACTCAGCCATTCTTCGCACGAGGCAATGTCGCAACGGCAGGTGGCTGCTTTGCGTCGCAGTATCTGGCCGCATGGATCATTGCGCGTCTGGAGGGCGAGGAAGCCGCACGGAGCGCACTGCACTATGTGGCGCCGGTCGGGGAGAAGGAGGAGTATGTTTCTCGTGCGTTGTCGAACATCACGCCTTACCTGCCGTAGCGCGCAAAAAGATGGCGCTGCCTCCGTCGCAATGAGCCGGGTTAAGCGGTAACGTCGGGTTCCCGACACAGGCTTCTCCCAGGTGCCCGGTTGCTACATCGTTCGGCTGCCCCGTGGAAGAGGGGGCGAGAATGTTCGATGACTCGTTCAGGCAGAGCCATTCGGTGGCGCCGGTCCGCAACGGATCGGACTCCACCAGCCAGTTCGTCGTGCAACGGCGGCAGCGATACCGTCGCACGACGATTGCCGGCCGACCTAGCGGCCGCAATTTCGTTGGCTTGTGCAATTCCACCAGTCCGCGATGTGCGACGGGATCGGACATCATGCGCATGTTCGTGCAGGCTTCGCAACGCATGTGCGTCAGCCTTTCAGGAACGCGTCGGCGCGGTGAATCACTTCTTCGCTCATGGTTCAAATTGTCCGCTGATTGCATCGTGGTCGGCAGTGCGTCCGTCCCATGCTTCAATCAGGCCGCGCTCGCCATCGCGGTGTGTGTCGATCGGCGGTCGTGATGGACCTTCCTTAAGCTCATCAACGGGGCGCCCTCCTGCGCTGCGCGGCGAATGCGGACGATTGCGCATCTCGTCCGGGCTCCTCAGTTTGCAATCGGTTTACCGGACGCATCCTTGATTTTCGCTTTCCATTGCGTGCGGATTTCGGACACCACCGATTCGGGAAGCGAGATGTAGTCCAACTCCGTGGCGGCCTGGTTGCCGTTGTGGAACGCCCAGTCGAAGAACTTCAGCGTTTCCGCACCTTGTGCCGGCTTCTCTTGCGTTGCATGCAGCAGCACGAACGTCGCGCCGACGACCGGCCATGCTTCCTTGCCCGGCTGGTTCGTCAGGATCTGGTAGAACGACTTCGACCAGTTCGCGCCGGCAGCAGCGGCCTTGAACGTTTCCGTCTTCGGCTCGACCACCGTGCCCGTCGAGTTCTTCAGCGCGGTGTAGACCATGTTGTTCTTCTTCGCGTACGCCCATTCGACGTAGCCGATCGCGCCCGGCAGGCGCTGCACGAACGCTGCCACGCCGTCATTGCCCTTGCCGCCCGTGCCCGTCGGCCAGTTGACCGTCGTACCTTCGCCGATCTTCGACTTCCATTCGCCGTTGACCTTCGACAGGTAGTTCGTCCAGATGAAGCTCGTGCCCGAGCCGTCAGCACGGCGAACCACGGCGATGTCCGTGTCCGGCAGCTTGACCTTCGGGTTCAGCGCGGCGATCGCCGGGTCGTTCCACTTCTTGATCTTGCCGAGGTAGATGTCACCCAGCACCGGGCCCGACAGGGTCAGTTCGCCGGCCTTCACGCCCGGCACGTTGACGACCGGCACCACGCCGCCGACTACCGTCGGGAACTGGAACAGGCCGGCCTTCGCGAGCTCGTCATCCTTCAGCGGAGCGTCCGAACCGGCAAAGTCGACCGTTTTCGCGTTGATTTGCTTCAGGCCGCCCGACGAGCCGATGCCTTGATAGTTGACCTTGCCGCCGCCCGCCTTCTTGTACGCATCTGCCCACTTTGCATAAATCGGCGCTGCGAAAGTGCTGCCCGCGCCGGTGATATCTGCCGCATGAACGTTGAAGGCGACAAGAGCCAGGGTGCAGGGCATCAAGATCCGGATGTTCATGAACGCCTCCTGCCTGCTATCGGCATGCCGGCCCGCAAGCAGGCCTCGGTTGAGAAGTCTGACTGGTCGAGCGGGGGCTGCCGGCTGCGTTTCGGCAACGTCTGTCGATTGACCGCGGCAATGGTCGTCTCTCGATTGCTTTCGAGCACGATGCGCGATTGCGCCGGGGGCAGTCGCCTCCGTGCCGCATCTTTCTCGTATGACATTCGCCGGGAAGTTGATTGCAACGTACCGCAACCGAGGCCGCACGTAGCGACCGGCTGGCCGGGATCGTCACCGACGATCGGGTACCTCAGGCAAGTGGCGAAGTCCGTCATCGTGCGCGGTAAGCGGTCTCGCAACGAAGGGTGCTAGGAGTATTGCAGTTGGCTGTGAAAATTCAAGGAAGGCGCAATTGCTCGATCCGCCAGATTCAATGCACGTCAGTGGCGACGATGGAGGCCAACGCCCGATCGCCGTCGCGTTGGGCAGTATCTTCCGTGGAAAAGATGTCGGTACTGAATGCGATCAGTTTGAAGCCGGATCCCGCGGAGCGAGGAACCGTGATGCCCCAGTGCCAGCCGCCATCTTGCTGGAACACGTGGAGCGCAGGGGGTGCCTGGTTCAGTGCTGGTGAAGAAGTCGTCATCGCGTGCTCTCCCGTCGTGGGACGACTGCGGGGCAACTACATCGGACGCGCGAACCCAGTCTACGGACACTTTTGCTGCGGCGCAATATTCGAGTTTTACGAAAATGCCGATGTGTGAAACGCCACAATTTTGAAATACAAATATGCAATGTCGGAGATGGCTGGCATATTGGTGTGACGATTGGGTTTTTCCGGAGGCTTTATGGATCGCAGTTCGCTTGTGTGGGCAGGGGTGCCGCATAGCAGCGATGGCGTCGTGTTTCAGGTTCGGGTCGGCCACGGCCTTCAGCGTTTTCATATTGCTCGATTGATTCTCGAGAAGGCGTGCGAACTTGAGCGACTGGCGTCTGACGCACGACAACTCGAATGCTTTTACGAGCATTTGACGCCGATTCTGGCAGTCGCGAGGAAGACGCGTTCAAAGGCAAAGGCCGATACGGTTTCGCTGAATGCTTCGGATTTTGTTCGAACCGGGAGTGCTCGGGGCGAGCAGGGGGCTTGGGCGGTGATGCGGTGAGCGCCGCAGGTCGGTTGAGGGGAGCGGCGTTCTTGGTCTTGAAACGGGCGGGCGTGGTGCTTGGCGAGCGTCACGTTGCATCTCGTCGCGTGCGGCACAGGCACTGCTGCGGTGCTGGCGGGATGTTTTTTGCGGGCTTCCGCGTCGTCTCGTAATTGAGCCTCGCGATGAACGGGCGTCGCTCGATGACTACCTACCCATGAATGAAAAGCGCTGGCCGGTGAACTGGCCAGCAAAAAGGTCCTGGCGATCCGAGGTTGAGTGTGCCAGAACCAAAGGCACTGAACGGCGTGCGCGTGCAGCCGGACGAACATGTCGAACGATCGGCCCCGAAAGGCGGGGCTTATCCGGCTCGACCTCGCACAACAATCTGTGATCGCAGTTTAGGCTGGGCTGACGGATGCGACCAGACGTGCGCTCACGCTCGAAAACTGGAAGGCATCGCAGGGCTTCTTCGGCACTGTCCAAGTTGCGATCATCGCGGCGGTCGGCAGATAGTCGGGATCGGCCGACGCGACCCCGGCCCACACCCCGCGAGACACCTGCCTGCCATGGAGATAAAAGTGCAGCTCCCGGCCGGCGCGGTCGCACACACACCTGATTCTCTCCACCGATTGGCCCAATCCTCTGATCCGTGCGATTTGGTCGCGATCCAGCTCGAACAGGGCACTCACCACGCCGTCACGATTGCCAATGCCAATCATGTTGCTGTCATCAGTCAACGCCCATGTCGGATGCGGCGTGCCTAGGCGCAGCATGAAATAATCTGCGGACTCTGAACCAACCATACCGTTTCTCCTGCAAAAAATCCGTCGTTCTGCTAACCGAATATCAATGGAAATGAACGTTCATCCAATCGAGTTCTCTTCGCCGTTCCTGGATGCTCGAATGGATATGCCCAGGCGCGTTGCAATCGGCGGGCGCAACAGTGAAGCGCCCTGCGCCGGTCGCTTGCGGGGCACTCACACGCTCGCCTGATGCGTCGCGGTTTCGGCGGCGATACTGTCCTCCGAACCGGAAAGTCTCACCGCAACGGCTGCCGCCGCCGTGCTCCCGTAGACGTTGAGGGCGGTTCTCCCCATGTCGAAGAAGGCGTCGACGCCCAACAGCAGCAGCACCGCATCGGCCGGCAACCCGATCGACGTCAGCACGATGGTGATGGCGACGATCGCTCCGGAGGGCACATTGGCTGCACCGTCGATGGTGATGATCGTCAAAATCAAAATCGTAATCACCAGCGGCCAGGACCACGCGAGATGATATGCGTCAGCCAGATAGCCGACCGCGAGGGCCGTGTAGAGGACCGCGCCGTCGCGATTGAAAATATAGGCGAGCGGCAAAATCGTGGACGCCACGCCGTGGGGAACGCCGAATTCAACCAGTTTCTTCAGGTGCAACGGGTACGTAATTTCGGACGACCGCGTCGTGAAACCAAGGATCAGCGGCTCCTTCACCTTCCTGAGAACGGCGAGAGGCGACTGACCGGCGACGCGAATGACGAGGGTGAGTACCACCGCCAGAATCGCCATGCCGAGATAAGCCACGCCCAGAAGCTCGACGAGCGAGTGCACGCCGGCAAAGCCCTTGGCCGACAACAGCTGCGCGATCGCGGCGAAGATCGCGAGCGGCGACCATGCGATCACCCACTGGGTCATCTTGAACAGGCCGGACAGCAGCGCCTCGAAAACGGCAATCGCGGGCTCGGCACGCTCGGGGGCAGCCGCCAATGCCGCACCGAAAATGACGCCGAAAACGAGTACCGGGAGAGAATTTCCAGCAGCGAGCGCAGCGACGATGTTCGCGGGGATCAGATCAACGAGAAATTTCGTCCAGTCGATGCTGGATGCGAGTGCTGCCGGCATCGATCCGGAGTGAGTGAGGCTCGCCCCGAGACCCGGTCGAAATGCGAAGTTGAGCAGCAGGCCGAGCGACGCGGCCAGGCCAGTCATCAAAACGAAGAAGACGATACTGGATAGTGCGACCTTTCCAAGCCGTTCGCGCAGTCGGCCCGCACGAAAGACACCGACCGTGACCGACAGGAAGATCAACGGCATGACGACCATCTTGATCGCGTGGCCGAACATCGCACTGAGAAAGCCCAGCTTCCCGGCAAAGCCGGGAGCAAATACGCCGCAAGCGACGCCCAGGACAAGCCCGCCAAGCATTTGCATCGGAAGGGAAAGTCCCTTATTTTTCGTGTTCATGCCGCGCCTTTAGTAGTTTTATCCGTGCGGGCGTACCGTCAACGATGTGATTCCACATATGCTGACGCGCAAGCTCGCCGTCGTTCGCTTCGATTGCGTGAAAGATGTGCAGGTGCTCGATCGTGCCGCGCCGAACGGTTTCGGCGTCGCTACGCGGGAGTTCGTTCAGCGCCAAGGTTTGGGCTCGCAATAGGCCATACGCCGATGAGATTCGCACGTTCCTTGCTGCAGCAAATAACGCTTGATGAAACACCCAGCCGATGCGTTGCTCGAGCATGATGTCCGCGACGTCCCGCTCAATCAGATCCTGCATTTTCTCTGCCGCGTCGCGGAGGTCTGCCGTTACGCCCGACCTGGCTGCAAGAAATGCAGCCGTACTCTCGAGAGCCAGCCGCATTTCAAAAATTTCGCGCAGATCGCTCGTAGTCGGCGATGCGACATAGGTCCCGCTCTTTTCGATCACGACGACCAGCCCTTCGGACTCGAGCAAATGCAATGCGCTGCGCACAGGCATTTGCCCGAAGCCGAGTTCGTCCGACAGGCCTCGATGGGATACTTTCTGCCCAGGCGCAAGGCGACCGTCAAAGATCCTCGATCGGATCTCGTCGTAGGCAAGCTCAGCATCTGTCGAGACTTTCAACGTCATCTGTGATCGCAGTTAGCGTATGATTGAAAAAGAGATAACGGATAGGAAATTACCCTTACTGGTAACGCACGGCAACTGATAATTTTGCGAGTGGGTATGCCGAAAGCGAACCGGAGGAAAATCTTCGTCATGAAGCGAGCTGAAAATTAGATGACTTCACAAGATGTGCGCTTTACCATCTGCGCCGTTCGTGCGGAAGAAACCTATCCACTCAGAGCCGCAATCCTGATGGCCGGAGATGAGGAAGGGAGCGCTCTACCCGGAGATCTCGCCCCGACGTCAATGCACTTTGCCGTTCATGATAATGACGGTATTGTTGCTGTCGCGTCGGTATGTCAAGAAGGACATGCCGGCGTTTTGAATGCTGAAGCCTGGCGCCTTCGCGGCATGGCCGTCCATCCGTCGGTGCGAGGTATGGGATTCGGACGCCTTCTGGTCAATCTATCCATTCGTTATGTCCGCGAACAGCATGGATTATTGCTCTGGTGTACGGCGCGTGAATCAGCCTATCCATTTTATGAAATGCTCGGCTTTAATCGCGATCCGAAACCGATTTCAATGCAGGGGCGCGACGACATGGGGTTCTTTCTCATGCAGCGCCGGATCGCGGGCTGACTTTCGTTGGGTACTGACGTCAGACGACCAGATGGGTTATGCGTGGTCTAGTCCAGTGTTTCTGCGATCAACTTGAAAACATCGGCGATCGAAGGTGATCTGGCGTATGTCGATGTAGTCAAACTGACGCACCGGAAACTGCCATGAGCCATCCGAGCACCCCGTTCATTCTGTCGGCGATCGATCCGGACTTTCTGTACCCGTGCCTCGACGTTAGATTCGAAACCGACGACCTGGATCGTAAATTCGATGGGTCTTTTACAAAATCGAGAACTTGTGGATGCACTGGCCTCGCTGCCGGAGCGGCAACTGGTAGACGTGATCGCTTTGGCGTTGGAGGCGCGCGAGGCCAAAGTGGCGCGTCCGGAATGGCAGTCGGCCAAACTCGTGCTCGCGGAGGTTCACCGATTCCATGAGACGCCCGCTGCATCATCACCCTGGACGCTTCTTGTGCTCGCGCGGCCTCAATATCCCGGGGAGTTTGTCGACGACGGGCACGGGCCGAGCCAAGAGGGAACGTGCTGCGGACTCACGCTCATCAGCTATGCCAAACGCATCGTTTGTCCCGTTTGTGGCGGCCCGGTTTCAGCAACCTGAGTGAGCCGCCGAGTGCCGCCTTTGGGCGTTTAGGTCGCAACTCGTAGCCAACAAGGGCCCAGCGGTTCTGCGAGGGATATTGGCCATGCACGAACAGTGTCTGATGTCTTTCGAGGCCGTCAGTTTGACCCTGCGGCTCGCGCCTGCAAGCAAGGAGTTGACCGATCGCAGTAGGATAGGGCGCTGCTCCGCGCAGATCACGAGCGTCGACAACGCGCCTTTACTGTCCGACGTCCAGGGTTTTCCAAGGAACGCGATACACCGCGATTCCGGCGGTTCGCCAATCCATTTGATCAATTGAAGGATGCAGACATGAGCACGATTTACGATATTCCCGTCAGCGCCATCGACGGCGCGCAGACGACCCTGCGCGCCTACGAAGGCAAAGTGCTGCTGGTGGTGAACGTGGCGTCCAAATGCGGGCTGACGCCGCAATACGAAGGGCTCGAGGCGCTCTACGAAGGCAAGCGCGCCGAAGGTCTCGAAGTGCTGGCGTTCCCCGCCAACAACTTCAAGGGCCAGGAGCCGGGCACCGATGCGGAGATCCAGTCGTTCTGCACCGGCACCTTTGGCGTGAAGTTCCCGTTGTTCTCGAAAATCTCCGTGATCGGCGAGGACAAGCATCCGCTCTATCGCTCGCTCACCCAGGCGCAGCCGCAGGCCACCGGCGACGGCCCGTTCCGTGCGCGCCTCGAAGGCTACGGCATTCAACCGAATCCGGCGCCCGAGGTGCTGTGGAACTTCGAGAAGTTTCTCGTGAGCCGCACGGGCGAAGTGGTCGCGCGTTTCTCGCCCGATACGACCGCGGACGACCCGAAGCTGGTCGCCGCCATCGATGCGGAGCTGGCCAAGGCCGCGTAAGCCTGCGCGCGTGACGCGTGCCAGGACGGATTGCCTGACCTGCACCCGTGGTCGAGGGTGCCAGCGCGGGGCAACCCAACACCATTTCTGCCGGCATGCCACTCGCGCATTGAAGGCGGAACGCGACGGGGTGCCTGGCTCGAACGGCGAACGGGAGAATGCGTCGGGCCGACAGGTCGTTCAACGGACGGTTGACGTTGCACGACATCGTTCGGGATTCCACGAGGAACATGGGGATGCTGCTGAAAAAGTCACGTTGCCTGCTTCGGATCTCAGCGGCCATACGGACAATCGATCACGACGTAAACGACGTTTTTCCCTCATTTCAGGCTGAATGGCGTCATTTGAGGGTTCCTCGTAAAATGCGACTTTACGGGATTTTCAGTTAACGACTTCGTCATGCATCGAATCGGATTCTTCGTTTGCCGTGGCTACGATGCGCTCGATCTGGGCGGCCCGCTGTCGGCCTTCAACCAGGTCGCCACGGCGGCAGGCCACGCGCCCTACGATCTCCACGTCATCTCGCAGCCCGGTGGACCGGTTCCGGGCAATACGGGCCTGTCGGTCGACACGAAGCCGATCGGAAGGCGCACGTTCGACACCGTCATCTTCGTGGGCGGTGACATCGATCCGATGCAGACACCGGAGAACATCGCCGCCGCCAGGAAACTGGGCGCGCGGGCCGCGCGGGTGGCAAGCGTGTGTACGGGGGCGTTTCTGCTTGGGGAAACCGGCTTGCTGGACGGCTTGAGAGCGACGACGCACTGGCGATACGCGGCTCGATTGCAGTCGCGCTTTCCGCGTGCCAAGGTCGAAGGCGACAGTATCTATATCGAGGAGGGCCGCATCTGGACGTCGGCGGGCATCGCGTCCGGAATCGACCTGGCGCTCGGCATGATTGAACGAGACATGGGTGCGGAGGTTGCGCGCGCTGTCTCCCGGCTTCTGGTGGTTCCGTATCGTCGGCCGGGCGGTCAGTCCCAATTCTCGGCGATGTCGCAGATGGAGCCGGAATCGGATCGCATCCGCATCGCGCTGAATTTTGCGCGGGAACATCTGGCGGAAGCGTTGCCTGTCGAGCGGCTCGCCGAGGCCGCAAGCTTGAGTTTGCGGCAGTTCGGGCGCGCGTTTCGCCGGGAAACCGGAGAAACGCCTGCGAAGGCGGTCGAGCGCTTGCGTGTCGAAGCGGCGCGGCTGCGCCTGCAGGGTGGCAGCGAACCGATCGAACAGATTGCGCTGGCTGTCGGGTTCACCGACCCGGAGCGGATGCGGCGGGCCTTCATCAAACTGCATGGGCACCCGCCGCAAGCGATTCGACGCGAGAGCCGATCGAACGGCGCGCGCTGATCGACCATCGACCGCCGGCCGATCTGCGCGCTGCCCGGCCGAAGTCCTTCCAAGGATGGTGTTCAAAATTCGTTTTGCCGCACTGAGCCATCAACATGGAGCCGATGCGGTGCAGTCGATGTGTTACCCGGCTCGAATGCAGTGCGACGTTCGGCCCGCGCGGGCGGCTTTTGCGCTCATGCAATGGCCTCGCCCATCAGTCATTCACGCGCCGTCCATGGGTTGTTCGGTGCGAAGAACGTATGCACTTGCTGCGTGTTCGTCATCAAGCCGCGATAGCACACATTCAGATATCCGAACTGGCGCTTGATGACGTGGAACGCTCTGTTCTGGAGTCCTTCCCAAGCTGGCGAGGTCGGAAAAGGTTTTGAATGGATTTCCTGATCATGTGCGCCAAAGATTTCGAGTGTCGCGCGGCGCTGTACCCTGCCATCAAAGCCCCTGGCTCGCTAATGGTGCCTTCCAAACCAGAAGGGACGTCAGTCTGAGTGCCCAAAGGCGCACAGCTCCATAGAGCGGGGCGTTTCCTCCGTTAATCGCTTTCAGCGTGCCGGATTGCGTGCCGTGACGATCCACGCCGCTCCGTCGATCATCACCGACCGCTCGCCGGGGAGGCCCGCGAAGGCGGCACGAACGGCGGCCGAGGCGCGGGCGCGGATGTCGTCGGACTGATCGGCGAGCACACGCGACAGTGGGCCGACCTCGAGCGTCATCTTCACCGCGTCGTCGATCGCAGCGTCTCGCGTCCCGCCCTCGCCGAACGGGACGGAAGCGTCGAAGGGCGCGATAGCGATATCGGTGAAGCCGGCCGCCGTCAGGATGCGTGCCACGCGCCCCCGGTCGCCGAACGAAAATGGGCCGGGCGCTTCGGGAGCGGGCAGCGCGCTTGGCGGGACGATGCCCTTGAGCGCGCCCATCGGCAGGCGCACCCAATCATTCTCGGCCGCGCCGCGCCAGCAGACGAAAGCGACCCGCCCGTCGGGCCGCAGCGCGCGTCGCATGTGGGCGAACGCCGCTATCGGATCGTCGAAGAACATCACCCCGAAACGCGAGAACAGGATGTCGAACGCGCCCTCGGGCAGCGCCGCGCTGCTGGCGTCGGCCACCTGGAACAGGGCCGGCGTATCCTGTCGCGCAAGCGCGCGCGCTCGGTCGATCAGCGGTGCGGATATGTCCACGCCCAGCACTAGGCCCCCCTCGCCGACGCGGGCTGCCAGAGCCAGACTCGACGCACCCGCGCCGCAGCCGATGTCCAGCACCCGCTCACCCGTCGCGGGCGCGGCGGCTTCTATCGCGGCCTGGCCGAACACCGCCACCATGGCGTCGAGCCGGGCCTGGTTGGCGACCCAGCGCTCCCCGCTTTGACCATTCCAGTCACCGACCTGATAGGCGCTTTGCTCTGCCATGTGACCTCCTTGACTCGACGATCCGTCCTTCACGGCGCCAATCTACGCCAGCCTTTTGAGGGTGACGATGCAACCGGAGAAGGGAATCCGTGCTCTCAAACCAGCATCGACTGCTGGGCGAAAATACCTGCCATCGCGCCCTGCGATGACGCCTGGGTGACCGACGGCAAGAAGGGCGTGGCGAGGTCGCCGGCGGCGTAGATGCCGGGCATGCTGGTTTGGCGGCGCTCGTCGACCTCGAGGACGATGCCGGTGGGTGTATCGACCGTGGCGAGGCCAAGCGATTCATGCAGGCTTGCGGACGGCTTGTTGCGCGGATGGGCGAACAGGACGTCGACCGCGACATTGCGGCGGCTATCGAGATTGACGGTGGCGATACGGCCCTCGTGATGGGTGATCTCGACGATCCGGCCATCTACGACAGGTATGTTTCGGCGCGCCAGATCCGCCTGAATATCGGGCGCAATGTCATGACCATCGGTGAAGATAGTCAACTTGTCCGTCCAATCGCGGAACAGCCTGGCAGACTGGTACGACTGCGGGCTGGACCAGACGAGGCCCCAATGCTGGCCGGCGACTTCAAAGCCGTCGCAGTAGGGGCAGGGCACGATGGATGTGCCCCAGCTTTCGGCAAAGCCCGGAACATCAGGCATCTGGTCGGCGATGCCATAGCTCAGGAGCAGGCGGCGCGCCCTCAGGCTTTCGTGATCGTCAGTGACGACGCAGAAATCGTCGATGGCGCCAGTCACGCTCTCTGCCCGGGCATTGACGAGGCTGATGGTTGGATAGCGCGACAGCTGCTGCCGTGCCTCGGCCAGGATGTCCAGCGGCGGCTTGTGATCATGACCGAGCAGGCCATGCGAGTGACCGGCAAAGCGGTTGCGCGGCCGGCCGGTATCGAGAACCGTGACTTTGCGGCGGGCCCGGCCGAGCTGCAGGGCGGCGGCGAGGCCGGCAAAGCTGCCGCCGATGATGATGACGTCATTCATGGTGAGGGGCTCCGGGTGTTGGATGGAGGGGAGCTGGGCCTGGTGGGCACTATCGTCCGGCGATACCAGCTTGAGACGGTCAGCGAGCAGGGCTTCGGCATTGGCGTGAAAATCGCCCGTGGCTGTAATGACCGGCTGGTCGATATCGTCGGACCGCCCAGGACAAATTGGTCGGGACGCCCCGGTTGAAAGCTACCCTTGGCTTGCACATTTAAGATACTGGGTGGTATCGTAGTGTGCGAATTTGAATACTGTCAAGTACTGGAATTGTCGTGACCGAAAATAGCCAGGGCCGGCGCGGCCGGCCCGCCAACGAGGCGCTCCGCCAAACGATAGTCGACGCCGCGTGCGAACTCTTTGTGGAATTGGGTTTTCAAGCGACGACCATGGACAAGGTCGCCCAGCGGGCGAAGATATCCAAGCTGAGCATCTATCGGCACTTCGAGAACAAGGAGGCGCTGTTCAGCGCGGCCATGGCGGCCCACTGTCATCAGTTTGCACCACAGGCCCTTTTTGAATGCGTCGACGGTTCGGTCGAAGATCAGCTCATGGCGGTGGGATCATCCCTGCTTCGCACGCTGTTGAGTCCCGATGTTCGCAGTGTCGAAGCCATGGTCTTGGCCGACAAGACGAATCAAAAATCGTTAAGCAAGCTCCATTACGAAGCCGGGCCCGCCCACGTCATCGCCCAAATCGAGGCCGTATTGCGTCAGTTGCACGCGAAAGCGATTCTGAACGTACCCGATGCTCCCAGGTCCGCCCGCTTGTTTGCCGCGCTTTTCAAAGGATCCGATCTCCTGCTGATCGCACGCTTCGACGAGGCGAGAGCAGTGGACGACAACGAAATCGAATCCTATTCCCGGTCGGCCGTTGCCATGTTCATCGCCGCGCACGGTGGCATCTGAAGGTGCGCTATCGCGGCCTGATATTGCATGCGCGGTTCGCCCAGAGCAACCGCTGGATGATGCGTGGACGATTGATGGGCGAGGCCATTGCCTGAGTGCAAAAGCCGCCCGCGCGGGCAGGCAATCGGCGCTTTCTTTATACCGAACGTCGCGCTGCATTCGAGCCACGTGCCGCACTGCTTGCACAGCATCAGCTCCATGCTGATGGTTCAGTGCAGCAACGAATCCTGAACACCATCCCTAACGGACCAGCGGCGCTTTGGGTAGATCGCTATGCGTTTCGCCAGACGCTCAATGGTCATCCGTGGTCAGCGGGCCGTCATCGTTCCACATGTCACGATGCAACTTCCACGCGCCGCCCTCGTTCAGAAAGACGAGAGTCTGCTTGCCGCGAAATTTGAGTTTTCCATCGTGGTCGTGAACCTCCACATCCGACATCTCTGTCACGACCCGGTCGTTACCGTAGAACTCGTAATTGCTGAACGATACGGTGGCGGGCTTTGATCCGGCATACCCCTTGGTGAAGTACCCGACGATTGCACTGCTTCCCTTGATCTTGTCGCCTCCCGGCGGCAAGAGCGTGCCGTCGCGGGTGTAGAGGCGACCGATCGCCTCGTAATCCCCTCGCGCAAAGGCATCCGCCCATCGCGCATTCTCGGCCTTGATGGCCGCTTCGGGCGGGCGTTGCGAACCACTTGCAACCGCCGGTGCGGCGAACGCGAAAAAGGTAACGCAGGCTGCAAGAGCAGCAGTGAAAATACGAGTCTGTTGCATCGAGTGATTTCCGTGCATGGTTTAAATTGAGAGGACTACAAAAAAAATGATGAAGCAGGCAATGTCGGTCGCAGTGTTCATCGCAGTCTGTAGATGGGCTGGCCACAATGCCTGAAAGCGTTTCAACGAACGCCTGGCACGCGTGCGAGCCCCCTGGATGCACCGGGCAGTTTCTTGTCGACCATCGCGATGAGTTCCGGCCGCGCCTCTCTCGGATGGCCGGAGTGGAACGGCGGCGCGGGATCATATTCGATCACGAGCTGCGTGAGTTCGGCGGCCTGTTGACCGCGCAGCTTCGCTGCGACGCGAAGGGCGAAGTCGATGCCCGCCGTCACGCCGCCGCCGCTCATGAACCGGCCGTTGTCGTCTTCGACGAAGCGATCGGGCACGGGAATGGCGCCATATTCGGCCAGCTTGTTGACGAAGGCCCAATGGCAGGCGCTTCGCTTTCCATTGAGAATGCCCGTTGCGGCCAGCACGAGCGATCCGTTGCACACCGACGTCACGTGCCTGGCGCTTTCTGCCAGGCGGCGGATCTGCGCTTGATACGCGGGGCGCATCGGCGCCGACAGATCGGACCCGCCAGGGACCAGCAGCACGTCTGTCTTGTCGATATCGGCCAGTCGCTCGGTCTTGCCGTACACGACGCCGAATTCGAGCGTCACGTTGCCGCCATTGAGGCTCGCGTAGCGAACGTTCGTATTCGGTAGCCGATGGAAAACTTCGCTGGGGCCGGCGAAATCGAGAAGTGTCCCGCCGTCGTAATTGACGATCAGGATATCGAGCGGATCATTCGGGGCAAGTGCTGCGTCGCTGCCGGACTGTGCGAGTGCAGGGGGGGTGTACCCAAGCAGTGTTCCGCCACCGAGGGCGGCGCCGAGCGTGGCGATGCCGCCGAACTTGAGCACATCGCGGCGCGAACGACCGGCTCGGGTGAGTGGAGGTCCGGAAGTATTGTTTTCGCTACTGTCGGTCAAGATCATTTCTCCTTGCACGTCGGCCCCGCTGCGAGCGCTACCAGACTGGGCCGAGTGAAATAGCCGCCGCGACTCAAAGCGTGGCGGACGTGAGGTCAGAAAGGTGGATGAGCCGCGATCACGCGCAGGGCTCTGGAATCGGGCGCCGCAGGCTCAAAGCTGCGACGCGCCGCCGTCGACGACCAGTTCGGTGCCGACGACATACGAGGATTCGTCGCTGGCGAGATAGAGCGCGGCGTTGGCGATGTCCTCGGCGCTGCCCATGCGGCCCACCGGAATGGCGCCGGCGAACTCGGCCTTGCGGTCGCGAACCCATTCGTCCGGCATGCCCCACTTGGTCAGCAGCGGCGTGTCGATCGCACCGGGCGCGATCGCATTGAAGCGGATCTTCCGGTCGAGAAACTCGTAGGACCAACTGCGGGCAAGCGATCGCACGGCGGCCTTCGCGGCTGCCGTCAACGAGATGCCGTGCTTGCCGGTCTGCGCGACGAACGAGGTGTTGAGAATGACGGACGCGCCTTCTCGCAAGTGCGGGAGCACCGCCTGAAGCGTGAACACCACGCCTTTGACGTTGATGTCCATGATCTCGTCGTAGAGCGCATCGTCGATATCGTTGAGTGCGGACGGGAACGCCCAGCCGGCGTTCGCGAACACGATATCCAGGCCGCCGAACTTCTCGTCGATCTCGGCGGCAATCGACCGCATGTCCTCGATCGAACGGACGTCGCCCTTGAGAACGAGCGCATGACCACCGAGTTCGTCCTTCACGCGTTCGAACGCCGCCTCGTCGCGCCCCGTCACTGCGACGCGAGCGCCTTCCGCGATGAACCGCTTCGCGGTGGCAAGACCGATGCCACTGGTACCGCCGGTGATTAACGCTGACTTGTTTTTAAGCCTCATCTTCTGCTCCTTTCCACGTCGTGATTGATCGGGCAGAAAGTGCAAGACGCGATGGCGTCTGTGCGTTTCCCTGCTCGATCTTCCACGTGCAGTATGGAACGCGAAGCGGATGGCGCAAAGGTCGAATAACCCTCAAAAAACGCCACCTGGATCAGACGGGTGACTCATGCATTGCGGCGTGAGGTGGCGGCATCGCACGTCCGTACGCGTGTGGCTTCAGCCTTCGTTCTCGTAAAGAAGCCCATACCCGCCGTTCGTCCGCTTGATGCGTGCGAACCCGAGTTCACCCAGGTGCATGCCGGCGATCAGAAGCCCGTCCGCGCTGACCTGATCGAGAAGGCGTGACCGTGTAGCGGCCGCCAGCGACGCATCGTGATCGAACGCGATCGATACGTCCGGCCGCTGAATCTGGATATGCGGAAAATGCACCACATCCCCCCACACGAGCAGGCCTTGATCGCGGGATTCAAGAACATATCCGGTGTGTCCATCGGTGTGTCCCGGCAGCGGCAGCGCGCTGATACCGAGGAGCACTTGTCCGTCTTCGAACATGCGAAGCCTGTCGACATAAGCGTCGAATACCTGACGCGCCTTCGCGAAGTTGCCGCGAGCCCGCTCACT
Source organism: Burkholderia sp. SRS-25 (assembly GCF_004343765.1). Lineage (NCBI taxonomy): Bacteria > Pseudomonadati > Pseudomonadota > Betaproteobacteria > Burkholderiales > Burkholderiaceae > Burkholderia > Burkholderia sp. SRS-25. Next base: position 97,644 of record NZ_PTXM01000001.1, on the reverse strand, counting down.
GGCGCGACTGAGATTTCCGTCGTCCTGCCAGAACTTGACCTCTCGCTGATGCACGACCAGCTCCGCATGTGGAAACGCGGCCTGTCCTGCATCATTCACCAGCCCGCCGACGTGATCGGGATGCGCGTGGGTAAGCAGGATGGTGTCGATCGCAGCGGGTTCGATACCGGCAAGCGCCAGGTTGGTCCGGAGTTGGCCGCCCCATTGCTTGAACCCGCCAGCCCCGCCGTCGATGAGCACGGTGCGGCCCGCTCCGCGTACGACATAGCAATTGATATGAACGGCCGCCGGCTCGTTCTGCCCCGCATCACGCTGCATTTTTGATGCGTCATCCGAATCGATATTCGACAGGAAGTCGAGGCTCGCAGTGAGGTATCCATCGCTGATCGCGGTAATCGTGAAGTCGCCGACTTGCTGAACGGGAAAGGTAAGGGTGGACATCGTGTTGCTCCGAATCGGCTAATTGCGGGCGTGAAGGTTCGACGCGGTGTAACCGAAACACCGAATGCGCGCCGTGAGGCCGGTGCGGCGAACGATCGCCTGATCCAGCGCTTCCATGAACCGGTTCATGACCTCCGGCGTGCGACGCGTGCCGACGCGATACCGGATGTCGGCGAAGACGGGATGTCCATGCCCATGCCGAACCGCCAGGAAAATGACGTGGACGTTCTTGAGTTCAGCCTCGAGCACCCGCGTGCAGAGCTCAACGCAGTCGCGCGACAGCTCGGCAAGGCTTTCATCAGCCGGCATCCGCTTCGCATCGATCGAGAAAGTGACGTTGGGCATCGCGGTCTACTCCTGTGCAATCGAAAGGGCGCGTGTGCTCGTCAACTGCTCCGTCATCGGTGCGTAAAGGTGAATACCTTCCGGCAGCGCCTCGACAAGCCGCGCGCTATTCCGTGGCACGACGGCGAGCCAACGGCGCCCCGGAAACTTCTCCAGCGCAACGGCCTGCATGGCCAGCGGTTCGAGGCCCAATCGAATCAGCGAATCAGGGCCATCGGCGCTCACGGCGAGATGTTCATCGTCCTTTACGGCCGGCGCGAAGCCGATATTGCTGTAGAGATTCCGGTGCCAGTCGGTGATGTGTCGTTGCCACTTCGCGAAATTGCCGCCGCCTTTGCGGCGATATTCGTCGCCGGTCAGAACATCGAGGCTGTCGATCGTGTGGATCGCCAGATAGACCGGGCAACCGCCGGTGATCGCCTTGAATCGCTGCGACGTGTGAAACCCGGTGACCGAGATCAGTGCGGGCAGCTTTTCAAGGCTGTAGAAGTCGTTCCATTCGGCTTCGCTGTCGAGGTCGGCGAAGCTGCATTCCACGGTGTAGATCATGGGATCGTCCTTTGGGCAGGCTGCACATTCATCTGGGGACGTGTGATGTTCAGTGCGGTAACGTAATGCTAAGCTCGCCATTCCGCGCCATAAAACGAAATAAAGTCAGCCTTCAGTGACATTTGCTCAAGCTGATGGCGAACACACTTCGACCAACGAGACGCCCATGTCCCGCAAGATCCCAAGCAATTCCGCGCTCCAGGCGTTTGAAGCCGCTGCCCGACACGGCAGCTTTGCCCGAGCCGCCGAGGAGCTGGCACGGACCGAGGGTGCCGTCAGCCGTCAGATCGGCAGGCTGGAGGCGTTCCTGGGTGTCACGCTGTTCGAGCGGATCGGCAACCGGGTACGGCTGGCGCCGAACGGTGCGCGCTATGCGGTGCAGGTTCGCGAGATTCTGGATCGACTCGAACGGGACAGCCTGTACCTGATGGGGCAGCCGATCGAAGGCGCAAGCCTCGATATCGCCGCCATCCCGACCTTCGCAACGCGCTGGCTGATCCCGCGGCTGAAACACTTTCAGGCGCGGCATCCGAACATCACCGTGCATATCGCCGAGCGGATGGAGCCGTTCCTGCTGGCCGGAAGCGGTTTCGACGCAGCGATTCATTTCGAGCATCCGGCCTGGGCGGGGATGCATCTGCATCCGCTGCTGGAGGAAGTGCTGGTGCCCGTCTGCAGTCCGGCGCTGCTCGCCGGCGCCGGGGCGAACCCGTCGCTGGATGCATTGCCGCGTCTTCATCGGCGACAGAACCCGGACGCATGGCAGGCTTATGCGCAGGCGTGCGGCATCGCGCTGACCAATTCGGCGGTGGGCGCGCGCTACGACCTTCATTCGATGCTGATCGAGGCGGCGCTTGCCGGCCTCGGAGTCGCGCTGGTGCCGCGCCTGTACATCGACAAGGAGCTCGAGCAGGGCCGGCTGGTCGCCCCGTGGCCGGAGGGAAAGACGGTGACAAAAAACTTCTGCCTCGTGCTGCCCGAACCGATCGAGCTGGCCGACGGGCCGTTGCAGGCCTTCGCGACATGGATGCTGGATGAAGCGCGGGGATTGGCACCGCACGGTAGCGCCTGACGCTCATCGCCCAACCGTTACGCTTGCGAAGGCAGCTTCGCCAGGCTGATGTGCCGTGCTCGGGTACACTCGTGATCCCGTCACGCACGCGGCACCAGCATGGACAGTCAGCTTTGGATCATCTGCGGGCTTACCTTCGTCATCCATATGATCGCGACACTGGCGTATGCCGTGCGGATCGCCGGTGTGCGAACGCGTCGCATCGCGTTGTCGTTTTCGTTGTTCGGGATCATCGCGCTGGTGTCCCGAACGGCCAATTCCTTTCAGGGGCCGTTCATCGCGAAACGCGTTGAAATGGACATCGCGCACCGGATGGGGAGCGGGTTGCTGGCCGACTTCCGGTGGTTCCTGCTGTCCGCCACCGTGGCGACCATCGTCGGGTCGTTCCTGATCCCGACATTCCAGCGCTATTTCAGTCGCGCCGTCGAACACTTCCAGGTGAACCGCTCGATTCCCCGCCTGCTGCTGCACGCGTGCAGTCGCGCCGGGATCAACTACCTGCGCGTCGGCGCACGACTGCCTTCGAGCCAGAACGTCACGCAACTGACCGCGAACACCGGCGTGTCGTGGCGCGTCATTGCGTTGAACGTCGCCGCGATGGCGATCTGGACGGTCGGCGTATTCGCGTCGCTGTACGCGGGCTACCTGAAGCCCGAGCTGAGAGTGACATGCGCGAACCTGTCGTCCGTCATCAACGGTTTCGCGACCGTCGTGCTGGCGGTCGTCATCGACCCGCAGGTTTCCGTCATGACCGACGACGTCATCGAAGGGCGGATCTCGGAGAACAGCTTTCGGCGGGCCATCACGACACTCGCGGGCGCGCGCGTGCTCGGCACGGTGTGTGCGCAGGCGGTGCTCGTTCCGGCCGCGCTCGTCATCGTGCGCGTCGCCGAGCTGATCTAGCGCGGCAACGAGAGAATCGGGCAACCGGCAATCTCCCGCGTCGACCACCGCCATGAAACCCGTGTGTCGCCGCGTCAGACCTTTTTCGCCGGCGTTACGTGCCCACGTCGACGCGCTGCGTGAATGATCGTCACCGGATGAGGCCCGAGAGTGCAGTCAGCGTTCTCCATTAAACTCGCCGGCACTGAAGCGCGTCGGCCACACGGATTATGTCGTTGGCACGCGACAAGTGGCATTGTTCCGGAAAGCAACGAGATTCTCGATGAAACCGATTCCGCTGCTGTTGTGCCGATAGCCATTTCGTCAGGTTTCAAACGGATTCACGTGCTGGCGAGCCAAGCGGCGCGGTGCGGGCCGGGAGCGGGTGGGTGCCGGCCCCGTTGTGTCCAGACAGGGGATTCATGGATTGAATGCGCGCCGATTCAAAATATAAATTTTGGAAAGACTCTGGCACGAGATATGCTTGACGGGTTTTATCCGATCGGACCATACGCCGGATATTCGTCAGCATAATCGGGCAAGAGCATGAACCGGTTTGCTCTGACAAGACAATCGATTAGAGGATCGATCGTTTGTGAAATCTGCGCGGGAGTGCCAAGCTGCGCGCGGAGCAAAGTCGGACACGGATTGAGTTGGGTGACTTGAAACGCAGGCCGTAATTCCTCGCGACGGCCACTACTGACAATTCAGGATATGACATTACTGATTGGGGTCCCTCTGGAGACGGCCCACGAGGAGCGGCGCGTAGCGACCGTTCCCGACGTGGTCGAAAAGCTGATCAAGCTCGGATTCTCGGTGGCCGTGCAAAGCGGTGCCGGCACCGGCGCGAACTTCAGCGATGACGACTACCGCACGGCCGGCGCCGAAGTCGTGGCCACCGCCGCCGATCTATGGGGCCGCAGCGATATCGTCCTCAAGGTGCGCCCGCCGAGCAGCGAGGAAGTCGCGCTGATGCGCGAGGGCGGCACGCTGATCGGCTTCGTCTGGCCGGCGCAAAACCCCGAACTGATGCAGCAGCTGGCCGCGAAGCGGGCCACGGTGCTGGCGATCGATTCGCTGCCGCGCACGCTGTCGCGCGCGCAGAAGATGGATGCCCTCACGTCGATGGCCGGCGTGAGCGGCTACCGCGCCGTCATCGAGGCGGCCCACGCATTCGGCCGTTACTTCAACGGGCAGATCACGGCCGCGGGCAAGGTGCCGCCGGCCAAGGTGTTCATCGCGGGCGCTGGCGTGGCCGGCCTCGCGGCGATCGGCACGGCCGCCGGGCTCGGCGCGATCGTGCGCGCCAACGACACGCGCGCGGAAGTGGCCGACCAGGTCAAGTCGCTGGGGGGCGAATTCGTCAAGGTCGACTACGAGGAAGAAGGCTCGGGCGGCGGCGGCTACGCGAAGGTGATGAGCGAGGGCTTCCAGCAGGCGCAGCGCGCGATGTACGCGCAGCAGGCCAAGGACGCGGACATCATCATCACCACCGCGCTGATTCCCGGCAAGCCGGCGCCGAAGCTGATCACGGCCGAGATGGTGCAGTCGATGAAGCCGGGCAGCGTGATCGTCGACATGGCCGGCGAGCAGGGCGGCAACTGCGAGCTGACGGTGCCGGGCGAAGCCGTGGTGCGTCATGGCGTGACCATCGTCGGCTACACGGATCTCGCGTCGCGCCTGGCGCGCCAGTCGTCGACGCTGTATGCGACCAACCTGCTGCGCGTGGTCGAGGAGCTGTGCAAGGGCAAGGACGGCACGATCAACGTCGACTTCAACGACGACGCGATCCGTGGCCTCACGGTCGTCAAGGAAGGCAACGTCACGTGGCCGCCGCCGCCGATCCAGCAGCCGGCCGCCGCACCGAAGCCTGCAACACCGCCGGTCGCGGCCGCCGCATCCAAGGGCCATGGCCACGGCAGCGGCGCGCCGATGTCGGCGAAGTCGCTCGCCATCACGTTCGCCGTGGGCGCACTGGCGTTCCTGCTGGTCGGCCAGTTCGCGCCGGCCACGTTCCTGTCGCACTTCACGGTGTTCGTGCTGGCCTGCTTCGTCGGCTACATGGTGATCTGGAACGTCACGCCGTCGCTGCATACGCCGCTGATGAGCGTGACCAATGCGATCTCGTCGATCATCGCGATCGGCGCGCTCGTGCAGGTCGCGCCGCCGTTGGGCGACGCGGCGGCGGAGGGCCGTCCGTCAGGGCTGATCCTGGGCCTGGCGGTGGGCGCGCTGACGCTCACGGCCGTCAACATGTTCGGCGGCTTCGCGGTGACGCGTCGCATGCTGGCGATGTTCCGCAAGTAAGGAGACGACAACAATGACTTCCAATCTGACTACCGTCTCCTATATCGGCGCGGCCATCCTCTTCATCCTCAGCCTCGGCGGGCTGGCCAATCCCGAAACCGCACGGCGCGGCAACCTGCTCGGCATGATCGGCATGCTGATCGCCGTGCTCGCCACGGTACTCGGCCCGCGCGTGTCGGCCGAGGGCATTCCGTACATCGTGGCTGCGCTGGTCGTCGGGGGTGCGGTCGGCCTCTACGCCGCGAAGAAGGTGCAGATGACGCAGATGCCCGAGCTGGTTGCGCTGATGCACAGCCTGGTCGGCCTGGCGGCGTGCCTGGTGGGCTTCGCGAGCTACATCGATACGTCGGTGCAGTTCACGGGTGCCGAGCACGCGATCCACGAAGTGGAAATTTACGTCGGCATCCTGATCGGTGCGGTGACCTTCGCGGGCTCCGTGATCGCATTCGGCAAGCTCTCCGGCAAGATCGGCGGCAAGCCGCTGCTGCTGCCGGCCCGGCACTGGCTCAACCTGGCCGCGCTGGTGGTGGTGATCGTGTTCGGCCGCGCGTTCCTGCATGCGGAGACGGTCCAGGACGGCATGACGCCGCTCATCGTGATGACGGTGGTGTCGCTGCTGTTCGGCGTGCACATGGTGATGGCGATCGGCGGCGCGGACATGCCCGTCGTGGTGTCGATGCTCAACAGCTACTCGGGCTGGGCGGCGGCCGCCACCGGCTTCATGCTCGGCAACGACCTGCTGATCGTGATCGGCGCGCTGGTGGGTTCGTCGGGTGCGATCCTGTCGTACATCATGTGCCGCGCGATGAACCGCAACTTCATCAGCGTGATTGCCGGCGGCTTCGGCACCGGCAGCGGTGCGCCCGCGGCGGCGGGCGGCAGTGCACAGCCGGCCGGCGAAGTGGTGGCGGTGAGCGCGCTGGAGACGGCCGAGCTGCTGCGCGAGGCCAAGAGCGTGATCATCGTGCCGGGGTACGGGATGGCCGTGGCGCAAGCCCAGCACACCGTGCACGAGCTCACGAAGGTGCTGCGCGAGAAGGGTGTCGACGTGCGTTTCGCGATCCATCCGGTGGCCGGCCGCATGCCGGGGCACATGAACGTGCTGCTCGCCGAGGCGAAGGTGCCTTACGACATCGTGATGGAGATGGACGAGATCAACGGCGACTTCCCCGAAGCCGACGTGTCGATGGTGATCGGCGCGAACGACATCGTGAACCCGGCGGCGCAGGAAGATCCGGCGAGCCCGATCGCCGGCATGCCGGTGCTCGAGGTGTGGAAGGCGAAGACCTCGATCGTGATGAAGCGCAGCATGGCGTCCGGCTATGCGGGTGTCGACAACCCGCTGTTCTACAAGGACAACAACCGGATGCTGTTCGGCGACGCGAAGAAGATGCTGGACGAGGTCTTCGGGGCGTTGAAGGCCTGACGGGGCGCATGGCCGGGCGCGTGCGTGGAGCGAACGATGGATCGGCTGGGGTGTCGGACAGTCGATTGATCGGGGCCCGGCGCGCCGGCCGTGCGTATCGTGAAGGTCAAGGAAGTGCGGGGTGGGAGGGGCCGCTTCGCACGTCCTTGCGGCAAAAGACAGCGATTGATTGCCGGTGCGTAGTTCCCCCTCCGACCAGCCGCCACACCCGATCCTTCCCCGGCACTGCGCCGGCGACGCGACCGTCTATCCAGCGAATCCAAGCTCCGCAAACGTGGTGACCCTTGCGTCACAGGCGCGCACCAGCGCCGGATCGTGACTCGAAAAAAAGACGGCGCGGTCTGCAGCCAGTGTCTTGAACAGATCGATCAGCACGGCACGCGACGCAGCATCGAGCCCGCTGTCCGGATCGTCCGCGATCACGACGGCGGGCGCGCCGAGCGTCGTCGCCGTCAGGAACAGTTTCTTGCGCGTACCGAACGACATCTGCTCGAAGCGCTTCTCCAGATGCGGAGCAAGCCCGAATCGATCGGCCAGCTCGAGCGTGCGGGCGTCGACGACGCTCTTCCTGCCGGCCGCCACGAGATCCAGAAACTCGCGACCGGTCTGGAGCGGATACGCCAGGCAATCGTCAGGCACGTACGCCAGCGCGGATTTCGCCTCCTGCGGCGCGGTACGCAGCGAATGGCCGCCGAGCCACACTTCGCCTTCGTCCGCGTCGAGCGTGCCGGCGAGAATGGCGAGCAACGTCGATTTGCCACTGCCGGTTTCGTCGCACAGCGCCACGCATCCGGCACCGGATGCGTAGTGGAGCCCTGTGAAGATGACGCGCTTGTCGTAGCGCTTGCCGAGATTGTCGAAGCGGATCATGGGTCGGTAGTCAAACGAAAATTCGCCAGGTGAGCGCGACCCACATCACGGTCGGCGGCAGGCCCAGCAACACGGATTGTCGGGACGCGTAGCGTTGCGGCCGATAGTGTAATGCGACAAGCGACGGGCCCGAGCAGACGACGGTGCGCTGAAAGTCGAGGCGCGCGCGTCATACAGGTCGAGTATGCTGGATGAATGCCGGGCGGATGAACGATCAGGACGGCAAAACTGCACACAATCACCGCGATTGCTTCGCAATCATCGGCCGCACCGGGCCGACTTCAACTCCGGAACAGGGACTCGACATGGCAGAACTGGACAACGCGCTGTACGAACGGATCGGCGCGCTGAGCGACGCAGGCGATGCATTGATGGAAGACGGCGACTACGAAGGCGCGCTCGAGAAATTCTGGGCGGGATTCGACCTGCTTCCCGAACCCAAGACCAACTGGGAAGCCGGCACCTGGTTGATGGCCGCGATCGGCGACGCGAATTTCCATCAAGAGAACTACGCGGCCGGACGCGATACGCTCGCCCAGTCGATGCATTTCCCCAACGCGATCGGCAACCCGTTCCTGCACCTGAGGCTCGGTCAGTGCCAGTTCGAACTCGGCAATCTCGACCGTGCGGCCGACGAGCTGATGCGCGCCTATGCGAGCGGCGGGCCGGAGCTGTTCGAGGACGAGGACGGCAAGTACCTGCGATTCCTGGCGACGCGGGCGGACGGCATCGAGACGCCCTGACGCACGCGGTTCGCGCCGACGGCCGACGGGCGGCGCGAGAAGCTTGATCGAAGCCGACGGCGTGAACGCGGGCTTTTTCGTGGTCCAGCCGCAGGAAGATCAGTGGTTGCTCGACCATCTGTACATCGTGCCCGAGCATCAGGGAAGGGGGATCGGCGCGGCCGTGCTGCGCAGGATCCTTGCCGACGCCGACTCGCAGCGCGTGCCCGTTCGCGTCGGCGCGCTGCGCGGCAGCGATTCGAACCGCTTCCATGCCCGGCACGGCTTCGTGCAGGTAGACGAAGCGGAGTGGGACATCTACTACGTGCGCGCACATCAGCGTTTTCCCGGATACGGAATGCGCGGCGCATGCCGATGATGCAGAGAGACTATAAATACATGATCCGAGACCATCATGACGACATCTGCAACAAACGGACCGAATGCGGTATCGCCTGAAACGACCGGGGCGGCAGCGACATCCGACGATGCGGGTGGCGTGCCGTCGATCCTGCTGGTCGACGACGAGCCGAGCGTGCTGTCGGCGCTCCGGCGCGTGTTCCGGCCCGCCGGCTACGAGATCCTGACCGCGGAAAGCGGCGAGGCGGCCCTCGAGGTCCTGGCGTCGACCGAAGTCGACCTGATCGTGTCCGACATGCGGATGCCGGGCATGAGCGGCGCGGAGTTCCTGGCCCGCGCGCGGTCGCTCTATCCGGACACGATGCGCATCCTGCTGACCGGCTATGCGGAAATCGCGTCGGTCGTGCAGGCCGTCAACGACGGCGGCGTCTATCGTTACCTGAACAAGCCATGGGACGATCACGACCTGCTGCTGACCCTCGAACAGGCGCTGGAGCAACGGCGCCTGCGGCGTGAAGCGGCCCGGCTCGCCGCGCTGACGGAAGCGCAGAACGAAGCGCTGCGCCGGTTCAACACGGAACTCGAAACGCAGGTTCGCGCACGCACGGAGGAGCTCGGCCAGACCGTGATGTTCCTCGAAGCCGCGCAACGCGACCTGAAAAGCAGCTTCACCGCGATGGTCCAGGTCTGCGCGAGCATGATCGAGATGCGCTGCGGGTCGGCCAGCGGTCACGCGATGCGGGTCGGCGAAATTGCGCGGCGGCTGGCGCTCAGTTCCGGGATGAGCGAGCTGCATGCGCAGGACGTCTATTTCGCGGGGCTGCTGCACGGCATCGGCAAGCTGTCGCTGCCGGACGAATTGCTGCGCAAGCCGCTCACGAAGATGACGGCGGAAGAGCACGGCCTGTACCAGCAGCACCCGCTGCGCGCGCAGATGGTGCTGACACCGGTCGCGCAACTGCACAAGGTCGCGTCGATCGTGCTGCACCAGTACGAGCGCTTCAACGGACGCGGCACGCCGGACAGCCTGGCGGGCGACGCGATCCCGCTCGGCTCGCGAATCCTGGCGATCGCGCGCGATTTCGAAGGGCTGCGCAATGGCGACATCGGGGCGCCGCATTCGGTCGAGCAGGCGCTCGACGCGTTGCGCTCGCAGGCCGGCGTGCGTTACGACCCGCGGATCGTCGACGGCCTGACCGAACTGATGCGGGACCCGGCGAGCCTCGGCATCGCGGCGTCCGTCGCGGAGGTCAAGTCCGCGCAGCTGCGCGAAGGGATGCAGCTCGCCGACGATCTGCGCACGCATCGCGGCGTGCTGCTGATGACCAAGGGCAGCGTGATGTCGGCGCACCAGATCGAGCTCGTGCGCCGCTTCGAGACACGCGAGGGGACGTCGTTCGACATCCTCGTGCTGGCCGGCCAGGCCGCGGCGAAGCCGGCGCAGAGCGCGCCGAATGCCGGCGCGGCGCCGGCCTGAGCCCGGCCGCGCGGCGTGATGGCCGCGGTGCACGACTGCGCGCCGCGGCAATGTACTCACCTCGATCGGGGCGCTCGATCATGTACGGCACCTACAATCTCCCGCTCGTCCTGCTGTCGCTCGCGATCGCGACGCTGGCCTCCTATACGACACTCGACCTGGCCGCCTTCATTTCGCTGCTCGACAATCCGAAGCTCAAGCGTGCGTGGCTGGGCGGCGGCGCGGTGGCGATGGGCACCGGCATCTGGTCGATGCATTTCGTCGGCATGCTCGCGTTTTCGCTGCCGATTCCGCTCGGCTACGCATGGTCGGATACGGGCGCGTCGCTGGCGATTGCCGTGCTCGTGTCGTACTTCGCGCTGACTGTCGTCACGCGCGCACGGCTGGGCTGGCGGCGGCTGCTCGTGGGCGGCGCACTGATGGGCGCCGGGATCGCCGGCATGCATTACACGGGGATGGCCGCGATGCGCATGGAACCCGGCATCCGCTACGATGCCGCGCTGTTCGCCGCGTCGATCGGCATCGCGGTGATCGCGTCGACTGCCGCGCTCTGGATCGCACAGGCGTTGCGCGTGCAGCAGGCGCGTCATGCGACCGCTCAGCGGGTCGGTGCGGCTTTCATCATGGGGGTCGGCATCACCGGCATGCACTACACGGCGATGGCGGCCGCGCATTTCGCGCCGGACGCGCGGTGCGGGGCCGCGAACGGGGTCGACATGCCGTGGCTAGCGACGACGGTCACGCTGTTCACGACGGCGACCCTGGTCGTCACGCTGTTGCTGAGCCGCTTCGATGCGCGCACGACTTTCCTGCGCGGGATGGCCGATACGCTCGAGCGGCTCGTACGCTCGCGCACCGCCGAACTGGAACGCGCGCTGCATCGCTACGAGCAGACGACGGCGATGCTGCAGCGCACGCGCGAGAACATGGCGACCGAGATCGACGAACGCAAGGCCGCGCAGGCGCGGCTCGAACAGGAGAAGGAGGAGCAGCGGCGCCTGCTGCATGCGCTCGAGGAAACCCACGTGCAGCTGCTGCAGTCGGAAAAGCTCGCGTCGATCGGCCAGCTCGCGGCCGGTGTCGCGCACGAGATCAACAATCCGATCGGCTTCGTCAGTGCGAACCTCAACACGTTGAAGACGTGGGTGCGCAGTCTGCTCGACGTGATCGCCGCGCATGAAGCCGCGCTGCCGCAGCTCGACCCGGCCGCGCGCGACGCGCTGGCGGCGACGGGCCGCGCGGCGGATCTCGACTACGTGCGCGGCGAGATCGAGACGCTGATCGACGAATCGATCGACGGCGCGCTGCGCGTGCGGCGCATCGTGCAGGACCTGCGCGATTTCTCGCGCCCGGCCAGCGACGAGTGGAGCGTGGTCGATCTCCGTGCGGGCCTGGAAAGCACGCTCAACGTCGTCCACAACGAACTCAAGTACAAGGCCGACATCGTGCGCGATTACGGCGACGTGCCGCAGGTCGAATGCCTGCCGTCGCAGTTGAACCAGGTCTTCATGAACCTGCTGGTGAACGCGGCGCAGGCGATTCCCGAGCACGGCGTGATCACGATCCGCACGTCGAGCGATGGCGAGCAGGTGTCGATCGCGATCAGCGACACGGGGACGGGCATGACGCCCGACGTGGTCCGGCGGATCTTCGATCCGTTCTTCACGACGAAGCCGGTCGGGCAGGGCACGGGGCTGGGCTTGTCGGTTTCGCACGGCATCGTCAAGCGCCATCGCGGCGCCATCGACGTGACGAGCGAGCCCGGGCGGGGCACGACGTTCTGCGTCCGGATACCGATCCGGCGGGCAGGCGATCGCGCGAACACGGCGGAGCTCGAGCAACGGGCGTGATCGCATGACGGCGTCGCGCGCCACGGGCCAGCGCGGTTGTCGCACGTCAGCGCAGCCGCTTGCGGTGTTGGCGACGGAAGAAATGCCAGAACATCGCGGTGGCGTCCGGCCCCGTGGCGGAGTGAAACGGCTCGCGCGGGTCGCCGCCGCTCCATGCATGCGGCAGCCGGCGGACGATGCAGACCCTGACGACGAGACGCCCGGCCTTGAGATAGTCGACGTAGTCGGCATCGTCGCGCGCATAGGTGAGTTGCTCGCCGACCCGCATCGCGCCGTGTTCGTCGACGAGCCGGTTGAGCCGCGCGAACGCGATGCCGAGCTGCGTCGCGTTGCGATCGGTCACCACCGTATCGAGTGCGCCGTGCACCACGAGGGCCGGCATGCCGGGATAGGAGGTGACGTCGGCGCAGGCCTCGACCGCGCGTATCGGGTCGTCGCGCAGGCCTCGACGCATCAGGTTCATCGCCGCCAACGTCGACGACGGCGGGGCGATGGCCGGGCCGGAGTGCAGGCCGACTGCCGCGAAGCGGTCGGGATACCGGATCGCCAGTGCCGCGGCGAGCCCCGCTCCGGCGGACATGCCGGCGAGGTAGATCCGGTCGCGGTCGAAGCCGTGCTGTCGCACGATTGCGTCGACCAGCGACGTGACGGCCGCGGCTTCCGACTCCGTCGCATCGCCATGCCAGTGCCAGCAGCGGTGCGCATGCGCCGTCTTGGCCTGTTCGGGAAACAGCACGGCGAACCCCGACCGCTCGGCGAGACGGCACATGCGCGTGCCTGCGGCAAACGATTCGGCGCTCTGCTTGCAGCCGTGCAGCATGACGACGGCCGGCATGCCGGCTGTCGTCGTCGGCGCGGCGGGGAGATACAGCGCGTAGGCAACGTGGTTCACGTAGCGGCCGGCGCTCGGGCCCGCGGAATGAAACGAGCGGAGCCACGTGCCGGGCGCCTTGTCCGCCGGTGCGCGGGCGTGAGGCTCGGTACCCGTGCGCCTGGCGGTGCGCACGGTGACGGCCGGCCGGGCGGCCGGCTTGACCGCCCGCTTGGCGGCCGGTCGCGGCTTGCGCGTGCGCTTCGCCGGTCGCGTGCCGGCGGCGACGGAAAGCAGTTCGAGGTGCCGCAACCAGAGGCTGGTTTTTTTCCTGGGCATGTGCAGTTTCGTGCCGGCGGCCGACCGTGGCGGGAAGATGCGGCCGACTCCGCCGTCGAGTTGACAATCGAAAGAGGCCCGGAGCAAGGATCGTGCTGCGGGCCGCGCGCACATCGAAACCGGTCGACCGGCCGAATGCAACGCAACGCCGGATCCTGCGTCACCGCGGCGATTCGAGTCGGCCATCGGCGATGTTAGCCGTTCGATGTGACGCGCCGGCGAATCGAAGTGCGCTTCGACCCTGTCGCGCGCGACGCTAGCGCCGATCCAGCAGTGTATCGCTCAATACGCTGAACGCCGCGCCCGGCAACTCGTGCAGATGCTCGACCACGCTGCTGACCGGATAAAACGTTTCGACCGCATCGTCGAGTATCCCGACACCGATCAGTTCGACGCGCCGCTCGCGCAGCGCATCGAGGCGGGCGCGCAGGTCGGTGCGCAGGATCGCCGGGTTGCCGTCGCCGGTGGCCGGATAGCCGTCCGACAGCACCATCAGGATTCGCCGCCGCGCCCGCTTCGCCAGCAGCCGCTCGGCGGCCCAGCTCAACGCCTCGCCGTCGGGATTCTCGTGGCCGCATTCGATGCAGGCGAGGCCGCTCGGGTTGTCGGAATCGAACCGCTTGTAGACGCGCAGGTCGAGCCGTTCGACGAACCGGTTATAGCCGAACGTGTCGTGGCCGGCATCGATCCAGCGCTGGTAGTGCGCGCGCATCGCGGCATCCTCGACGGAGCTGTAGCCGAGCACTTCGCACGCGAAGCCGAGCTGCGTCAGTGCGTCGCACAGCGCCGCCGCGCACAGCCTGGCGAGTTCGATCTTCCTGCCGGCCATCGACCCGCTGCAATCGATCAGCAGGCTGACGGCCGCGTCGCGCCCGGGTGCGGCGCGCGGGACGCGGAATGGCGTGCGATAGCCGGGCGACGTGACGAGGCGGGCGAGCGACATCCGGTCGAGCTCGCCGCGCTCCTGTTCGCGTTTCCAGCGCGTCTGCTCGTCCACTTTCAATGCACGTTCGAGCCGTAGCTTGAGCGGCTCGGTCTGCGCGCGGGCCGCGCTTCGCAGGCGATGCCAGCGCGCCGGTTCGCCGTTGCCGGTGAAGTCCGTCACCGTGTCGAACGCGGTGGTCAGCGGGACCGACAGCAGCGGCCGGTTGTCCGCAGACAGGCGGATCGTGCGGGGGCCTGCATTGCCCGGCGTCGGCGCTTCGGTGGACGATGCCGTGTCGGCGATCGCACCGGCGCCCGATTCGGCGGAAACGGGCGCACGGGAGTCGTCCGGCGCGCCCTGTCCGTCCGATTCGAATTCGGCGGCGATGCTGTCGCTGTCGATCGTGCTGCCCGGATCGGCCGTGAACATCATGTTGTTCGCACCGGCCGACGCCAGCGCGCGCACGCGTTCGACGATCCGGTGCGCGGCGCGGATGCTGTCGGCGGTCGACGTTGCTGCACGCGCTGCGTCGACGAGGTCACTCGATGCCGCCATCGTCGCGTCGAGCGACGGCACGCGCTCGATGGAAGGCGGCGGCTCGCTCCACAGCGCACGTTCGATGCGCCACACCAGCCTGTCGCGCCATGCCAGGCGAGGCCACCGGCGGAGCGTGTCGGCGGCCGTCGCCGCGCGCATCCGCTGCAGGAACGTCATCGCGCCGGGATAGATCGCGGCGAGGCAGCCGGCTGTGCGCCAGTCGTCGATCGCCTGCGCAATGGCCTGCACCGCAGGGGACGCCAGTGCGGCAAGGTCATCGATCGCGCCGAAGCGGATGCGCGCTGCGTAGAGGTCGACGAGGCCGGTGATCGCATCGTCGTCGACGTCGCCGGCGAGCAGCGTGTCGGGCAGCACCAGCAGGTCGTGTTGCGCGACGGGCCCGTGGCGCGCGAACCGTACCTCGATGCCGTGCCGTTGCGCGAGCGTGCGGGCCAGCCGGGTCAGGTGGAGCGACCGCGCGTCGTCGTCCCGATCCATCGCGTCAGGCCTCGACGTCGATGTAGTGGCGGATGATGCTGCGGATCAGGTCGGCGTCTTCCGCGCCGACCTTCGCATAGATCGTCGGGCCGGCGGCCGCTTCGGGATCGCCGGTGCGCAGCATCAGCTCGGCCCAGTCGATCAGGCGCCGCGTCGAGAACGCGCTGGCCAGATCCTCGCGGACGAACGCGGCGCGACAGTCGGCCGCGATTGCCGCGAGCGTGTCGGCCATCTCCGCGGTCATGGCCGCGCCGAACGTGCGTTGCAGCACGCGCGCCTCGTCGGGCGGCGGCAAGTAGTCGAGGCGGTAGACGCGCCAGCGGTCGAGAAACGCCTCGTTCATCACGTTGGCGCCCTGGTACAGATGGCGGAACTGCCCCATCGCACCCACCGCGTTGGCGGTCGCGAACAGCCGGAACGACGGATGCGGAGCGACGATCTCGTTGCCTTTCTCCTTCAGCAACAAGCGGCCGGCCGGTTCGAGCACGGCGGTCAGCACCGCGAGGATCGCCGGTTCCGCGAAGTCGATCTCGTCGACGATGAGCCACAGCCCTTCACGCATCGCGGTCGGCAGCACGCCGTCGACCCAGATCGTCTCGCCGCCCTTGACGGTCCAGAACCCGACGAAATCGCCGATCGTCGTCTGCCCGTTCATGTTCGAGCGCAGCACGCCATGGCCGGCCAGCGCGGCGGCCTGCTCGATGAGGCTCGTCTTGCCCGTGCCGGTGTGGCCGATCAGCAGGATGCGCCGGTTCTCGACGATGTCTTCCAGCACGTTCGTCACGCGCGCGGTGAACAGGTAGGCCGGGTTCAGCGGCGGCACCAGCGGCCCGCCCGGGCCGCGCGGCATCGGCACGCCGCCCACCTGCGCGACGTGCGCCGCATCGCCGGCCGCCGCCGGTCGCGACGCGTGCGCGCTTCGCAGCGCCTGCATGAACGCGCCGCGATGAGCGGGCGCCGCGCGATCGCCGGCTTCACGCCGGACGAAGCCTTCCTGGATCCACTTGTGCAGTTTCGCATCGAGGTTGTCCGCATCGACGACCGTATCGACCGACGTGCTGCCGTCAGGCCGGTGATGCTGGATGCGGTACATGTGCGCGCGTTCGGAGCGGCTGACGATCCATTGCCCGGCGGACGGGTTCGCCAGTTGACGATAGACGCCGAGTACCGACGCGGCGGAGGGGGAGGAATCAGCGGGTGCGTTCATGGTGGCGAGCGAGAGTGGGCGGCTGGCGCTTCATGCCTGCGATGCATCGCGTCGATTGTATATTTTTGCCGTGAACCGCGACATTCGCGCGGGAATCGATCCGCTGCGAGCCAGGGCGGAGCAGGCGGCGCATCGGCTTGCCGGATCGGGGGAGCGCCGTGGGCAATGCGCTGCAGTATGATCTTTCGGCTTCCTTGCTATGCTCCGAGCCACTTTTGTCGGGCCGATCCGCCGGCAGCGGGGCGGCTCGTTGCCAGGGGGCGGCCACGCTCATGCATGAGAAGGTCGATCGACACCCCAGCCCTGCGCCGATTGCCCGGGTTTTTCGCGAAGACAACCCGTCATGTCGAATCGCGGGCCGTCACACCTTGATCAATCGGGTGGAATGTCAGTACCGTAGCAGGCTTGATCACCGGACTTCCATCGCGTGTCGGCGGGCCGCCCGGCTTGATATCCCATTGCGCGCCGGTCGATGACGCAGGCGAAGGAGGGTTGAACGTGACGTCGACAGGCGTGGACAAGGTGAGAATTCGTCGTGCCAGCGCGCTCGATGCCCCGGCCGTGCTGGCGATCTTCGACGACGTGATTGCGTGGTTCGTCGCCATCGGCAACGACGGGCAATGGGGCCGCGAGCCCTGGTCGACGCAACCGAGGCGGATCGCACTCGTGACCGACGCCTGCGCGCTGCCCGACGCGTGGGTAGCAGAAGATCAGGACGGCCGCGTCCTGGGCGCATTGATCCTCGGCGAGTCGATGCCCTACGTGCCGCCCGCGACCGAGCCGGAAATCTATGTGCGCGTGCTGGTTGCGTCGCGCGATGCGGGGGCGCGGGGTGTCGGCCGGCGCCTGATGGCCTTCGCGGACGAGCGCGCCCGGGCGGCCGGGGTGGCGCGCTTGCGGGTGGACTGCTATGGCGGCGGGACCGGCGCGCTGGTGCGTTTCTACGAGTCGTGCGGCTATGAGCGAATTTCACCCTTCGACGTGGAAGGGTGGCCCGGGCAGTTGCTGGGGCGTCGTTTGTGACGGTGCCTGACCGAGGCCACGCGGCACGGCGGCTTTCGGCCGAGCCCGGGAAGGCATCCAGTCGATCGTTTCACGGTTAGCCGGAAACGGTGGGCTGGCCGACGGGATTCCCGTGGGCCGACGAACCGGAATGCGCGGGCGCACCGTCCACACCGTGCGCGACCGGCAGCGCCACCCGCACATAAAGAAACGCACGCCGCTCGCGATCGGGCAGCACCTGCGGCCCGTAACTGATCGTGACCGTGCCGTCGTGGATCTCACCCGCTTGCGCGAAACGCCACGCGCGGGGATCGCTGTCGAGCAGGAATTCGGCGCGCGCATACGCATGCGGCTCGAACCGCTCGGGAATCTCCACCGAGCGACCGTCGAGCTTGTCGAGCAACGCTTCGACCACGTTGAAGCCATAGCCGTCGCGCACGATGTCGCAGATGAAGCTGCCCGCGATGCGCGGATTCAGTTCGATCACGTGAGGCACGCCGTCATGCACGATGCAGTCCAGGTGCACGGGCCCCCAGGTCAGCCCGGCGGCCGACGTGGCGCGCGTCCCGACGTCGATCAGTGCGCGCAGCGTACCCGCATCGAGATCGAGTTCGGACGTATAGCCGCGCTCGAGAAAGCCTGCCCCATGCCGCTTCAGCTTGCGCAGCGCGCCGACGTACCGGCCGTCGAAAAACTCGACGCAGTATTCGCTGCCGCTCAGGAATTCCTCGATCACGACGCGCTCGGTCGAGAGCGCTTGCGCGTCGGCGTGTCCGGTGGCGAGGGCGTCGATCTGCGCACGTACCTCGGCGATGCTCTCGCAGCGCCGCACGCCATCGCTCGCCGAGCCTTCCGACGGCTTGACGACGACCGGGAAGCGCAGCGGGTCGGCCGCGGCCGCGAGCGCCGCCGGCGCGGCCAGCGTGCCCGTGACGAATTGCGCGGACGGGATGCCGTGCGCGGCGAGCAGCGCCTTCTGGTTCGACTTCGACACCGCGTGCGCGACGTGGCGCGCATCGGGGCCGGGCAGGCCGAGCGCGTCGGCGACCCATGCGGCGGTGCGCGCATAGGTGTCGTGCGCGGTCGTCACGCGCAGCGTGTCGATCTCGTCCGGATAGCGCGTGCGCAGCCAGCCGGCGAGCTGGCCGGCATCGGGTTCGAGGTTGATGGTCTCGACGCCCGCCGGAAAGACGCCGTCGAGACGGTGCCCGGGGGCGGTGATCACGGTCACGGCCACTTGCCGCGCGAGCGCGCCACGCACGAGCGCGAGGCTGCTGCCGGTGGCGCGGGCGCCGATCACGATGAGTCGCTTCATGCTGGATCCTTGATCGAAGGCGGAAGAGTGGGACGGCATCGCGTGCCGGCTAGCGTGCACGGCGGCGCAGGCGCTGTGCTTCGAGGCGCGGCCGCAGATGCTGGACGACGCGCGGCAGCGTGTAGATCGGCAACTGCGCGCAGGTGAACACGAGCGCCATGGTGGGTGTCGCGGCGAGCCCGAGCGCGGCCCACATCAGGCCGACGTTGCGATTGGCGACGATCAGCGCGACATTGAGCCGCGTGCGGACGTCGCCGGGCGTGAGCCCGTACGCAATGACCTGGAAGCCCGCGTTGATGGCGAACGCGAGTGCGATCGCGGTCAACGCGCGGTGCGGCGCGTCGATGATCGATTGCTGCATGCCGGCCATCGTGCCGAGCGCAAACACCAGCAGCGCGGCGACGACGGTCGCATCGATCGGCGTCGCATAGCGGTCGAGCCGGGCGCCGGCGAAGCGCCGCACGAGCAGCGCGACGCCCTCGGCGCTGCCGATCAGCAGCGCGAGCCGCCACGCGAGCGTCAAGGGCGAAATCGACACGGCCGCATCGTGGCTGAACCAGGCCGTCAGCAGCGGCGCGGTGAGCGGCACGAACACCATCGACGCCAAGGTCGCGACGAGTGCGACGCTGGCGTCGAGCGACAGCATCCGCGCGATCGTCGACGTGCCGCTCGACGGTGGCGCGCAGTACGCGATCACCAGCGCGACGACCCAGTCGTACGGCATGCCGGCGAGCCGTGCGGCGATGCCGAGCGCGACCGGGCACGCGATCATCGTCGCGGCGGGCAGCAGCAGCGACACGGCCGGCCGCCGCGCGACCGCACGCACCGCGCTGGGCTCGACGCGCAGCAGCGTGCCGAGCACGAACAGGAACACGGTGAAGGGCATCAGCGGCCGCGCGAGATCCGCGAGCGGCGGCACCAGCAATCCGAGGCCGACGCCGCACGCGAGCACCGTCGGGCCACGCCGCACCAGTGCGGCGATCAGCGTGCGCACGGACGCGCCTCGCAGCGACGGCGGACGGGCGTACGACCAGGGCAGGCGGAGAAGGGCATGCGGATTCCTCGGGAGCGGGCCGTCGGGCACCGGATATCCGCAAGGCTAATCCGGATTTTTGGCGAAGTAAAATGATATAAACACAATCGGTAACAAGAGAAAGTGATATGAACATCCCTCTGCTCGAAACCTTCCGGGCCGTCGTTCAGGAAGGCAGCGCGCTGCGCGCGGCCGAACGGCTCGGCTGCACGCAGTCGAACGTCACCGCGCGGCTGCGCCAGCTCGAAGCGTCGCTCGACGCGCCGCTGTTCGACCGGCACGGCAAGCGGCTGGTGCTGAACGACGCCGGGCGCCGGCTGATCCCGTACTGCGACCGCATCCTGCGCCTCGTCGACGAAGCGACGCAGGTGGTGCGCGAAGCACCGGTCGCGCGCAACTTCCGGCTCGGCTCGATGGAAAGCACGGCGGCCACGCGGTTGCCGGCGCTCGCCGCCGCGTTGAAGGCGCGCGACCCGGCGCTCGGCCTCGCGGTGCAGATCGGCAGCGAACCGGATCTGGCCGACGCGCTGCTGCGCGGCCGGATCGACGCCGCGCTCACGGCGCGCGCGGTCGTGCGCCCCGGGTTGCGCTACGAGCCGGCGTTCGCCGAAGAGATGGTGCTGGTGAGCGTCGCCACGGCCACGCGGCGGCAGGTGCTGGCCGACAACCCGGTGCGGCTGCTCGCGTTTCACGACGGTTGCCCGTATCGCGCGGTCGCGGAGCGCTGGCTGAAGGCGCGCGGCGTCGCGATCGAGTCGGTGGCGTCGTTCGGCACGTTCGGCGCGATCCTCGGCTGTGTGGCGGCCGGCATGGGCGTCGCGATCGTGCCGAAGCGGATCACGACCGAGCACGTGGCGCGCAAGGAACTGCGGGCGCATGCGTTCGACGATCTCGACAGCGTGACGACCTATCTCGTCACGTCCGAAGAAGCGCCTGAGCTGCCCGAGCTCGATACATTGCGTGCGGTGCTGGGGCGGCAGGCGGCGGCGCTGCTCGGGCGCTAGCGGAGCGCTTGCGGCGCGCCGCACCGCAAGCGCTGCGCCGATCGCGCTACGCCGGCACGACCGCCCGTTCATCCGCGAAGAATTCAGCCTCGATCTCGCGAATGCGCCGGCAATCCTCCAGCAGGCGCTCGAACGTCGGGCTGTAAAGGCCGACCGTGCCGAGCGCCGTCTGCAGGTCGGTCGTCACGCGCAGCGTGTCGCCCACCCTGGCCCATTGCTTGAGCCCGACGAACGACGGCAGCGACTGGATCGCCTGCCACGTGAAGTCCTGCCGCAGTATGCCGTTGCGCGACGAGAGCAGCAGCACGTGCCCGCAGTAACCGCGAAAATCCGTCGGCGCGGCGACTTCACCGAACAGTCGCTCCGGGTGCAGCACCGCTTCGACGGCAGCCGACACGTGATTCTCGCCGCTGACCGCGCTCGTCAGCCGTGGGTCGAGGCTCCCATGCAGCCGCGCGTTCAGCTCGACGATCGTCGGGCCGTCGGCCGTATCGAACAGTTCGAGATGGGTCGGCCCGAAGCGCACGTCCAGGGCATCGAGCACGGCGGCCGCGTAGTCGAGCAGCGGCGCGTAGCGCGGATCGGCGTGATTCAGCACCAGCATCTTGTCGAGCCGCGGCGCATGCGTGCGGTCGCGGTGCACTTCCCACAGGCTGACCACCCGGTGGCGGCCTTCGAACGACACCGAATCGACGATGTATTCCTGCCCTTCCGAATAGCTCTGGATCACGATGTCGTCGTTCGGCTGGTTGTACAGCGAACGGGTGGCCAGCACGTCGCGCGCGGCGGCCTCGACCTGGTCGAGCGTGCGGCAGATCTTCACGCCGGTCACGCCCGCGCTGCGCGCCGGTTTCACCACGAGCGGCAGCGTGCCGTACGCGCGCGCCCATTCGAGTGCGGCGTCGACCGACGTGCTGTGGAAGTGCGCCGGCGCACGCAGGCCGGCCTGGCGAATGCGCTCGTTCATCGCATACTTGTCGCGCCGCGCGGCCGACGTCGCGAGCGGATTGCGCGTCGGCACGTCGAGCCGTTCGGCGAGCGTGTCGGCCAGCTCCAGCGCCGCGTCGAGGCCGTGCAGCACCGCGCCGATCCGCAGGTCGCTCAACTGCGCGAGCGTCGCGTCGACGTCGCCGTGGTGCTGGACCTGGCGGATATAGTCGGATGGGACGAACTGGTTCCGGTAGATTTCCGGCAGGTCGGGATCGCTGATCACGTGCGCGCAACGGATGCCATAGGCGCGGAACGCAGGCGCCAGATAGGCAGCTGTCGACGCGCCGTCGACGATCAGGACGGTATCGATGAAACGATGCGGCATGGATTCCTCGCTGGGCTGTGGGATCGGTTGAAGGGGGGGCGGGCTCAGGCCCGCGGGTCGCTGTCGGGCGCATCGCCGGGCCAGCGCGCGGCCAGCACGATGCAGAGGGCGACGAGCACGGCCGCGACCGCGAACCCGCGCGCCGCGCCGGCCACGATCGCCGCGCCCTGGCCCGCGACCAGCGCGCCGAGCGCCGCGACGCCGATGGCTGCGCCCACCTGGCGCGCGGTATTGAGGATCGCCGACGCGGTGGCCGAGCGGCCGGCCTCGACGCTGCCGAGCATCGTCGACGTCAGCGCGGGAATCGCGATGCCGCCGCCGATCGCCATCGCCGCGAGCCCCGGCGCCAGCAGCGGATACGGCGTATGCGCGCCGAGCGTCTGCCACAGCCACACGTAGCCCGCGAACGACACGGCGAGGCCGACGATGACGGTCGCGCGGAATCCATGGCGGACGGCGAGACGCGCGCTCGCGATGTTGGCGAGCATGATGATCGTGAGCGGCGCGAGCGCGAGCCCCGACTCGGTCGCGGTGAAGCCGCGCGCGTTCTGGAAATAGAGGCTCAGCGAGAAGATCAGCCCGTAGAACGCGGCATTCGTGACTGCGCCGATCGCGAGCACGCCCGGCACGCGCGCGATCCGGAAGAACGCGAGCTGCAGCATCGGCGCGGCCACGCGCCGCTCGATCGCGACGAACAGCGCGCCGAGCACGACCGACGCGGCCAGCGCACCGGCCGCATACGGATCGCCGATCCCCTGCGCGCCGGCCCGGATGATCCCGCCCGTCAGCAGCGCGAGCACGAGCACCGCGACGATCTGGCCGGCCGGATCGAACAGCCGCGTGCGCGCGGCGGCCGAATCCCGCACATGGCGCAGCGTGAGCCACAGGCCACCTGCGCAGATCGGCAGGTTGATGAAGAAGATCGCGCGCCAGCCGAGCGAATCGATCAGCAGGCCGCCGAGCGTCGGCCCGGCCGCGCTGATCGCGCCGCCCGTCGCGCTCCACCACGCGACGGCCCGCACACGGGCGGCCGCATCGTTCGCGCAAGCATGGGTGATGAGCGCGAGCGACGTAGGCAGGATCATCGCGGCGCCTACGCCCTGCGCGACGCGCGCGGCGATCAGCGCGGCCAGCGACGGCGCGAGCGCGCAGCCGAGCGATGCCAGCAGGAACAGCGCGAGGCCGTACGCGAACAGCCGGCGGCTGCCGAAGCGGTCGGCCAGCGTGCCGGACGTCAGCAGCAGCGCGGCGAACGACAGCGTGTACGCATCGACGATCCATTGCAGCCCGTGGACGCTCGATCCGAATGAGTGGCCGAGGCTCGGAATCGCGACGTTGACCACGGTCACGTCGAGCTGGACGATCGCGAAGCCGAGGCTCGCGGCCGCGACGGTCGGGAAGATCGCGCGCAGCGACGTGCGGTACGGCGCTGCGCCGGCTGGCAGCGAGCGCTCGAGGGCCGGAGCGCGATCGCTCATCGTGTCCTCCGCGTCGCGTAGCGGGTGGGGCGGCACGCAGCCGGCGGCGGGTCGTTTGCGGGCGAACGATGCAGCGGATGGAATCGGTTCATCTAACGGGTTTCCGTGGGGCGGAGGAAGGGTGCCGGCTGCTGATCCACGGCCGGCGCATCGTCGAATCCGACAGAAAACTAGCATCGACCCGTTAGCGAATACAAATAATATGCCGCGATTATTTAACAACTATTCGTGTTAAGCGGCGGTGCGAACGACGTGGACAGCCACTCGCAGCATTGCTGAACTTATATCGAAATTTTTTGTTTGCAATCGAATTAATATCATTTCGAAATGCAATGGCGGTCTCCTAGTCTTGTCGAGCGCTGAGCCCCGAGGACGGCAACGCGCGGCGGTAGTGCCCTACCGCTTATCGACCCCCGATCTTTATACGAGAGACCTATGACCTATCTCGCAGATGAACGCATCGTTTTGACGGCAGCGGAGTCCAGTCACATCCGGACGACGCTCGGCGCACTGGCCTATGATCCGGCCGGCGGCGCGGGCTACATCAGCGCGGTGCGCAAGCTTGCCTACAACGCGTTTCCCGACCGGGTCGTCGACGCATTCGATCGCGCGAAGGCGCCGACCGCCGATGCGCACGGCTCGATCGAGATCGACAACCTGCCGATCGACGACGACGTGAAGGGCAGCCCGAGGTTCGAGGAAACCGGCCGCTCGTTCAAGGCCGGCGTGTTGAGCGAGAACGTCCTGGTCGCGTTGAGCACGCTGGCCGGCGAGCCGTATTCGATTGCGCACGAAGGCCGCGAGCTCGTGAACAACCTCACGCCCCACAAGGCGACCGCGCGCGACTATACGGGCCTGGGCTCCGAGGTCGAGCTCGATTTCCATATCGAGAACGCCGCGCAGGCGCACATGCCGGAGGGTGATACGTCGCCGCTCGCGTTGCTGCTGCTCGGCGTGCGCAGCGAAGCCGGCGGCGGCCCGTACACGCGGCTCGCCGATGCGCGTCGCGCGCTGCAGCTGCTGTCGCCGGAGGATATCGCGCAACTCTACGGCGAGCACTACATCATCCGCGTGCCGTACCGGTGGCGCGGGGCGGCACCGACGCCGCGCGACAACACCGACCTGAGCGCGGTGCTGTCGGGGCCGCTCGATGCGCCGCGCGTGACGGTCGCGTTCTATCCGGACATGGTGCTGGCGGTCAACACGCGCGCTCAGGAGGCGCTGGCCAACCTGTATCGCGCGGTGCGCGAGGTTTCGTTCGGCGTGCAGATTCAACCGGGCAAGCTGGTGCTGATCAACAATCATTTCACGCTGCATTCGCGCGACCGTTTCGATCCGCAATACGACGAGAACGATCGGGCATTGCGCTGGGTGCAGCGCGTGTTCGTCGCGCGCAGCCTGTGGAACTTCCGCGCGTTCACGCCGCTGCAGGCGCGCGTGTTCGATCCGAAGGCGCTGTATGCGGGCGAATCGCAAGCAACGCGCCCGTCGCCCGTTGCGCAACCGGTGACGCAACGCGCGGCCGCGGCCGAACTCGAGGCGACGCCCGCCTGAGCGGGCCGGGAACGCCACGCGGCGACGGGCGGTGAATATCGTAGGGCCCCGCCCGCGTTCCGCGCACGCATCATCAAAAAACAAAGGAATCCGGAAGACATGAGAAGAACAGCATTCCCCGTCGTGCGCGTCGTTCGCGTGCTGGCCGCCGTCCTGATCGGCAGCAGCGTGGGCGCGCAGGCCGCGACGTTCGATCTGAGCCCCGAGCAGCCCGGCCGGCAGCGCGGCGCCGTGAACCCGGCGGTCGAACAGGCGTTGCCGGCCGGCCTCCGGTTTGCGGAAGCGAACACGCTGACGATCGGCATCGCGCCGAACCTGCCGCCGCTCAGCACCTATGCGACCGATGCGCGAACGGTAGTCGGCTTCGATCCCGATCTCGCGCAGCTCGTCGCGGACAGCATCGGCCGCAAGCTGAAGATCGTGCCGCTTTCGTGGGCCGACTGGCCGCTTGCGCTGCAGTCCGGCAAGGTCGACGCGGTGATCTCGAACGTGACGGTGACCGAACAGCGCAAGGAGAAATTCGACTTCTCGACCTACCGGAAGGATCAGCTCGGCTTCTACGTGAAGAACGGCAGCCGGATTGCCGCGATCCGCGAGCCGAAAGATGTTGCCGGGCTGCGCGTCGTGACCGATTCGGGCACGAACCAGGAAAAGATCCTGCTCGAGTGGAACCGGCAGAACGTCGCGCGCGGCCTCGCGCCGGTCGAGATCCAGTATTACGCGGATGCGGCCGAGCGCTGGGTCGCGCTGCAGTCGGGGCGCGTCGATACGATCTTCAGTGTGAATTCGATGCTCGCGTACCAGGCGTCGCTGCGTGGCGATGCGAAACTGATCGGCACGGTGAGCGGCGGCTGGCCGCGCACCGCGGACATCGCGATCACGACGCGCAAGGGCAGCGGCCTCGCCGATCCGCTGACGGTCGCGATCAATGCGCTGATCGCGAACGGCAGTTACCGGAAGGTGCTCGGCCGCTGGAGCCTCGACGCCGAAGCGATCGACCGGTCGCAGACCAATCCGCCGGGGCTGCCGCGCACCTGAGCCGCCCGCGCGCCGATTGCCGCGACGCTCACGTGATCGGCCACTGCAGGATCACGATCCCGTCGTTGTAGTCGGCATCGGCGCCGTCCTCCGCGCCAAGCCAGCCGAGCCACACGGAGTCGCCCGCGGACAGCGGCGCGAGGCGCGCATCGGTCGCGGATTGCCTGCCGTTGGCCGACGCCTCGATCCGGATCTTGCCGCCCTTCGAGTTCAGCGTGAACATCCTGATGCCGTCCTCGCTGTTGCCGACGAACGATGCGGCCGGTTCCGGCGCATCGTCGACGAAGAGTTTCAGGTCCTGCCGGTCTGCGGCATTCGCATAGAAGATCGCCTTGAACGCCGTATTGGGCGGCAGCGTGAAGCGGCCATTGCGATCCGACGACGGCTTGAAACCGGGCTGCTTCGTGTCCGGCCGGCTCCCCGCGATCTCGATCGACGTTTCCCAGCGGAAATAGCCGGATACGGCGCCGTCGCGGTCGAACACCGCGAAATCGGCCGTACACGTGGTGGCGCCAGCGGCCAGCACGTCGCTGCGCCAGTAGTGGTCCTTCATCGGATGGCACGGCGGATGCAGCAGGTCGTCGGCATTCGGCACGGGCGTGGCCGCATCGCGCACTTCGGGTTCGATCGGCGCGACGATGCCCGCATCCTTCAACGCGAACCGGATGAACAGCACGCTCACCTCGGCGCGCAGGGCCAGCGCGGTTTCGCGCAGGCGCAGCTGGTCGCCCGGCGACAGGCCGGTAAAGAGGCGGCTGTCGTTGTGGCCGAGCTGCGCGGCGTCGCCGGGGCTCACCACATAGAGGTGCCGGCCGTCGATCACGGTCGGTGCGGCCGGGTCCCGGCTTGCCTCCGGGTGGGCCGACAGCAACGTGACGGCGTCGACGATCACCAGCACATCGCAACGAAGACCAGACATGTGCGCTTCCTCCGCAACAAGTGGATGACGCGGGCAGCCGCCGCGCGGCCGCCCGCCTGCCGCGATCAGTTATGGATCGAGATGAACGGATCCCAGGAGAAGCAGCCCTGGCTCTGGCAGTTGCGATCGATGATCTGGAACTGGAAGTGGTACGTCACGCGGCCGACTTTCAGGCATTCCGACGACCAGTAGTAGTTCGCGACCTTCTGGCAGGTCGGCACCTCGGGCTTGCTGGTGTTCGGCACCGGAATGGACGCTTCCGCGACGCGCGGCGTCGGTGTCGAGATCAGTTCGTTGCCGACGTTGCCGACGAACTTGTAGAACACGACCTGGTTCTCGAAGCCCAGCGACAGGCTCGTTTCACGCCAGCGGATCAGGTCGCCGACCTGCGCCTTCAGGTCGAGTTCGCCACCCGCCTGCCCGGAGATCACGTTGTCCTGGTTGGTCACCATATAGACATAGCGCCAATCGATCAGCGTCGGTGCGGCCGGGTTCTTGCTGGGATTCGGATATTTTTTGAGAATGGTTTCGGTATCGAAGGAGACGAGCACATCGGTGACGCGTGACATAGAAGCTCCCGTTTGAATGAATGGGACTTATTGTTGCGCGAATTGCTTCGTGCGGCCGCCATCGCCTTGTCCTGCAAGGATTTTCGCCGATCAAGGCACGTGCAGGCGAGATGGCGAATGCAGATTATCCCGTTCGGTTAATTCCGGAAGCTGTAAAAGTAAACAGGGTATTTAATATTGTTCCAGATAGTAATTTGAAAATCGAATTCAATCGACTCGATGCGTTACATAAATATAACGAAATTGAACCTGTTAATTGAATGGCCGATTATGTCCGGCAGCGGCGGGGCGGGGAAGGATCGCTTACCGGTAGGTCCACAGCCGGTGCAGCGCGAACGTGGTCGGCGGAACCAGCAGCGCGATCGCGGCGATGCTCATCCCGCGGGAGCCGTCCAGCGCTTCGGTCGCACGCGCGAGCAGCATCGTTTCGACGAAACCGGCCAGCGTGACTGCGAGAAAGCGCACCGCGTTGCGCGTGCCCACCGTCGACGAGAAGCTCCACAGCGTATTCGCGACATACGAGAACGCCGTCGCGCAGAGGAATGCGATCGCGTTCGCCGTCACCAGCGTCGCATCGAACCGCGCGAACAGTGCCGCTGCGACCAGCGTGTGGATCGCGGTCGAGCCGAGCCCGGACACGCCGAAGCGCACGAGCCGCGTGCGTTCGGCCTGGAGCACGCCGATCATGGCCGTCGGCGCGCGTCAGCGTTCGCCGATCCGCGCGCGAGTCGGCTGCACGCGCCGGCGGGCCATCTGGCGGCGCGCGTCGCGCGCGACCGGCAGTTCGATCACCTTGCCGTGCGCCTGGTAGCGGCGGCGGATCAGGTAGACGGGCCGTTGCTTCGACTCGTCGTAGATCCGCCCGATGTATTCGCCGACGACACCGATCCCGATGAGCTCGATCCCGCCGATGAACAGCGTGACCGAGATCAGCGACGCGTAGCCGAGCACCGGATTGCCGAACACCAGCGTGCGCAGGATGATGAACGCGCCGTACAGGAACGCGAGCGCGGCGATGCCCACGCCGATGTAGGTCCAGCTGCGCAGCGGCACGGTGCTGAAGCTGGTGATGCCTTCGAGCGCGAAATTCCACAGCTTCCAGCCGGAGAATTTCGAGTGCCCGGCGCTGCGCGCGTCGCGCTGGTATTCGACGATCACGGTGCGGTAGCCGACCCACGCGAACAGCCCCTTCATGAAGCGATGCCGCTCGGGCAGGCTGCGCAGCGCGTTCACGACCTTGCGGTCCATCAGCCGGAAATCGCCGACGTTCTCCGGCAGTTTCACGTCCGACAGCAGGTTGTGCACGCGATAGTAGATCGCGGCCGCCGTGCGTTTCGCGAACGAGTCGCACGCGCGGTTGCTGCGCTTCGCCGCGACGACTTCCGCGCCGTCGCGCCAGTGCTCGATCATCACGGGAATCAGGCTCGGCGGATCCTGCAGGTCGGCGTCGAGCGGGATCACCGCGTCGCCGAGGGCTTCGTCGAGGCCGGCCGTGAGCGCCGCTTCCTTGCCGAAGTTGCGGGTGAGATCGATCACGCGCACGCGCCGCTCGGCTGTGCTGATCCGGATCAGCCGGTCGAGCGTGTCGTCGCGGCTGCCGTCGTTCACGCAGACGATCTCGAAACGGATCGCGTCGATGGACGTCATCAGCGGAATCACGACGTCGAAGAAGTGCTCGACGGCCTCGCCTTCGTTATAGAACGGCACGACCAGCGAGATGAGCGGTACATAGTGTGGTTCCCGCATGATGATTCCCCTTGTGATGTCGTTTCACCGATGCGCGCCGAGGGTCAGTCGGCCGGTGCGGCGCATTCCGTACGCCGGGCGGTGGTGCGTTCTGGCCTGATGCGTGAACGCGGTTTCGGTCGAGTTGTCGCGAGCGTCCGGCATCGACGGCACATCGTGTCGTTCCCGGGCGATCCGGCTGACGAGCAGCCCGAGCGACGCCAGCGTGACGAGCGGCATGAACTGGAACGACAGATGCGGCACGACCGCGAGGCCCGCGAGCGGCATCAGCCACAGCAGCATCAGCCATTCGCGATCGAAGCGCCGCCAGCCGTGCGTCCATGCATAGCGCGCGTACCACGCGATCACGATGCCGTACCAGGTCAGGTCGTAGTCGTACAGATAAGGGCTGACGAGCAGGCAGGCGCAGGCGAGGGTCGCGGCGCGCAGCGCGTACGAGCAGGCGCCGCGCCATGCATAGATGACGGCGATGGCCGCGGTCGCGACCGACAGCAGCTGCAGGCCGTTCGCGACGATTGCGGGCCAGCCTGCCAACGTGGCGAGCGCGAACGCCGACGGCATGCGCACGAGCTTGGCCTGGCCGGAGCCGACGACCGCGTAGACGTTGTCGATCACATGCGCGAACGTGAGCCACGGGCCGAACCCGAACGCGAGGGTCGAGAGCACGACACTGCACGCGATCGTCGCGGCCCACGCGGCCAGTGCGCGCCATTGGCCCGCGCACAGCAGCGCGAGCGGGAACAGCACCGCGAGTTGCGGCTTCATCGTCAGCAAACCGAAGCAGATCCCGGCGTACACGGGGCGGCGGTTCAGCGCGAGCAGGCCGGCGCCGGCGAGCAACGCGGTGAAGAGGCTGGTCTGTCCGACGATCACCGTGAGGAACGCGCCGGGGAACGCGAGCGCGCACAGCCACGCTGCGTCGCGCTGCACGGTCGCGTGGATCGTTGCCGCGAACAGCACATACGTGAGCCCGAGCCACAGCACGAGCGCCAGCGTGTACGGCAGCCAGCCGAGCGGCAGCACGAGCAGCAGCATCGAGGGCGGATAGAGCCACGGCAGCGTGCCGTCCGCGAGATTCATCGCCGGGATCGCGAGCTTCTGGACCGCGAACAGCGCGGGAAAATTCCAGGCATCGGCCGCGTGCCCGTGCGCGGCGAGCCACGCCGCGCTCCAGATCGGCGAGAAATCCTGTGACAGCGGTTGCAGCGCGCCGTTGTGGGACAGGAACACGCGGGTGACGTAGATGCAGATGAACAGCAGCTCGGCCACCAGCGCGGCACCCGCATAGAGACGCACGCGCTCGCGATTGAGCCAGTGCGGGTAGCGGCGCGGGCCCGCGATCGGGAGTTCCGGATGCACGTCGGCGTCCGGATGGGCATGGCGCGCGGAAGGTGACGATCTCATCGTGCGCTCCCGGGCTCGAGCGCCGAGCGGCGCACGACGACGAACAGCACCGCCAGCAGCACGAGCGGCCCGATCTGCGGCAGCTTCATCAGCCGGTTGAACATCTCGAAGATCGGCAGCAGCCATGCCAGCACGATGATGCCCTGGTCGCCCGGCAGCCAGCCTTCGTCGAGGCCGTGCGCGATCAGGCAGAAGATCGCGATGCCGAGCCACGTCAGTTCGTAGTTCCACAGATAGGGTGTCGTCAGCAGCGTCGCGACGGCCAGCACCGCGCTGCGCAGGCGCATGTCGCCCGTCCGGCGCCATACGTCGACGGCCGCGGCGATCGCGAGCAGCGCGACCGCCGCTTGCGCGGCCAGCGCGGTGGCCACCGGCATCCCTGCGAGCCGCAGTGCGGCGAACGGCGTCGGCGACGCGAGCCAGTACGACGGAAGCATGAAATGCTGGTCGCGCACCGTCGACAGTGTCTGACCGAGCCCGTGCAGCGCGCCGGGGCCTGCCAGCGCGATGCCGGCGGCCGTAAACAGCGCGGCGGTGATCGCGGCCGCCGCGAACGTGCGCCACGCACGTGCCGCGATCAGCACGACCGGGAACACCACGGCCAGTTGCGGCTTGATCGCGAGCAAGCCGATCAGCACGCCGGCGACGACCGGGCGCTTGCCGAGCAGATGCAGCGCGAGCGCGGCGATACCCGCGGTCAGGATGCTGTTCTGGCCGAACAGCGCGGCCATGCACACGGCGGAATACGCGACCACGACGAGCGCCGCGGCGCGCGGCACGGGAAGATGCGCGCGCAATCCCGACAACCGCGAGACGGCGAGCGCGTAGCATAAAAGACTGCCCGCGAAAAAGAGGAAATATGCGGGCAGGAAAGGCACAAGGGCAACCGGAGCGATGAGCAGCAACATCGTCGGCGGATAGAGCCAGGGAAGCGGCCGGTGCTGAAGAAACGCACCGAAGTGCGCGAACTCGGCCTGCAGGAATGAAGAGGCGTCGTAGACCGATGCGGCATGGCCCTGCAACACCAGGTGCGATGCGGTCCAGAACACCGAGAAATCGACGCCGGGCAGCGCGATGGCGTTTGACGTGAAGCCGTTCGTCACGATGCCCCAGGTAATCAGCAACGCGGCGAAGAGCATCAGCATGATGCAGCTGTACGGAACGATCCGGTCGGCTGTCAGCCATTGAACGCGGCGTATTGCACGCCCGCGCATTTCGCGATTGGCGGTGTACATGATTCCCCGTATGTAGTAGTGGCTGTCTGGTCGGTCGCAGCCGTTTCGTGTTCTGGTGCCTACGGATCGAAACCATCCGGGATGGTGTTATCCGGTGAGTTCATTGTTGAAGAAAAAATCGCGCATTGCAAACCGCCTGCTGAAAGCCGGGATTTGAATGGGTCGGCGACGCGTCTGAAAACCGCATTTTCAGGTATGAGAAATCCGCCCGGCCGGCTTTCGTGTTTCTGCCTTGAAACATTCCGTCATTTCGACCGGTTCCGCACCGCGCCAATCGCGGGAGGCACGGGTGGCGTCGGGCGTTCGGGAAAGTCCCGAGAAAATTTTTTCGATCCTTTGCACAGCGCGGCGGCCGGCGTTCAGGCTTGCAACGCTCGCGCGGGCGGATATATCAATTTTGAAACATTTCGCGCATCGGGTCGGAGGCCGAGGAACCGGGGCATCGCCGGGACCCTTGATGCGTCTGGATTTCGTCCGACGTGGCCTGCTCTTTGCGTATGCGTTGGCACGGCAGTCGACGATGTGACGACCGGGCGGTTCCGGCAGGGAAGCATGGAACCAGCGCCGGAATCACGGGCAGAAACGAGGGCCGGAGCGCGTCGGGGAATACGCAGCTCCAGTTCGATTAACTGCGCAAGCCGTCGTCGAGTGACCCATGAGACCCGGTGTCGTCAGGGCAATAAAAAATCGGCATGGCCGTATATGGGGAATAAAAATGAAATACCACAGCACAGCACGGTTCGAGAACCGCATTAAAAGCATATTGCAGCTTATCCGGGAGCTTGTCTCCCGTTCATCCGGATTCCATGCGTCGAACGGCAGCCGCGCCGTTCAGGTCGACCTGATTGCCCGGTTTGTCCGGCCGGTCGAACCGCACGCGCCTTTCTCGCTCTCCGCGTCGCCGATACCCGTTCGCACGGACAGGGGAGTGTATCCCCGCTCCCGCAACTGAGCGACGCGTTCCGCCTTTTCGAGTAGTGCCGGTGGTACCCACCCCCTGAAGTCCTGACCGACGAAGGGAATTTCGTAGCAGTCCGAAAGGAGACTCTCCATGTCAAGAATCATCGAAAAGATCGCGTGGTTCATCCAGGACCAGGACGGTGTGACCGCCATCGAGTACGGCCTGATCGCCGCACTGATCGCGATCGGCATCGTCGTCGCGTTGACGACGATCGGTACGGATCTGAAGACCGCGTTCAGCACGATCGCCTCGGATCTGGACTCGATAGTCGCAGGCTTCTGATGGGCGGTACGGCAAGCGAATCCTTCGGCTCGTTTGTCTGCACCACACGGCATTAACGACGTTCCTCGACGTATCGATGCACGGTCATCCGACCAGCCGGCACGCGAGGGCCAAGAAATTCACCACGCAAGGAGATCATCATGTCCAAGTTCATTCAACAAGCCAGCCGTTTCGTTCGTGACGAAGACGGCGTGACCGCCATCGAATACGGCCTGATTGCCGCACTGATCGCGGTCGGCATCATTCTCGCGCTGTCGACCATCGGGAAGGACCTCAAAACCGTGTTCAGCACGATCGCGGCCGATCTGGATTCGGCAGTATCCGGCCTTTGATGGACCGTACCGCGGACGGCTCGGCTGGTGCAGTGCTCGAGCCGTCCACGGTCTTCTGATCAATCCGGAACCGGAGACCATCATGCGAGCCAAGGTGCGTGCCCTATGTAGCCGGATCGGCGACGAGCAGGGTGTGACGTCGATCGAGTATGCATTCCTCGCGGCGATGTTTTCTGTCGCGGTGCTGGGCAGCGTCGTCACGCTGAAAGGCTCGCTTGCCAATGCGTACGAGGTGATCGCAACGGCCGTGACGGCCGCCGTGGCCACCGCGCTGGCAATGGTTTCCTGATCCACCGATTCGACTGCGAGGTTCGCCATGCTCCCCGTTGCGCCGCCTTACCCGGTTCCATTGTGCGTGACGCTGCTCGCGGTCGCCGCGGCCAGCACGGACATCGCGGCCCGCCGGATTCCGAACCGCCTCGTGCTGCTCGGCCTGACCGGCGCGCTGGTTGCCCAGTGCCTGTTGCACGGTGTCGTGGCAGGCGCGCTCGGCTGGCTCGCCGGCGCCGCGACCGGCTTCGGCCTGCTGCTGCCGTTCTACCTGTTGCGCGGCATGGCGGCCGGCGACGTGAAGCTGATGCTTGCGATCGGCGCCTGGGTCGGCGCGGAAATGACGTTTTACATCGTGCTGGCCACCTTCCTGGCCGGCGGGATCGGCGCCATCGCCTACGCGCTGCTGCGCGGGCGGATGGGCCAGATGTGGGTGAACGTGCGCGCGCTGATCGCGCGGCGCTCGCCAGGCGCGAGCGCCGAGGCCGCCGGCGGCCCCGTCGAAATCGCATCGGTCGGCACGCTGCCGTACGGCGTGGCGATCGCGGCCGGCACGCTGGGCATGCTGTTCGTGTCGTGCGCATAGCGCGACGCATCCGCAACGAGGACGCAACGATCATGAACACGAATCACACCGAACCGAGACGCGACGCACAGGTGGCACGCCTGCCCGATCCGTTGCCGTCGCGGGAAGTGCATACGAAGCTGGGTGCGCAGTTGCCGGCGGCACCGCGCTCGCTCGAGGAAACCGGGTTGAGCAGGACGTTCGTCGCCGGCCTCGTGCTGAAGTCGACGCTGATGCTCGGCCGCCCGTCGTACGGCGACCTGGTCGAGCGGCACTGCCTGCCGCTCGCGGTGCTCGACGACGTCTTCGCGTTCCTGGTGCGCGAGCATCTCGTCGAACTCACCCATCGCGGCGCGACCGATCTCGACGTGACGTTCCGCCTGACCGACGCGGGCCGGGTGCTCGCGCTTGAGGAACGCGCCCGCAGCGGCTACAGCGGGCCCGCGCCGGTGACGCTCGACGCCTATATCGCGTGCCTGAACGCGCATTCGGTGCGCAAGCTGCACATCAGCCAGGAAGAAGTATGGGCGGCGTTCGAAGGCATCGTGATCGATACGTCGGTGCTCGATGCAGCGGCTGCCGCGCTGAATGCGGGCCGCCCGCTGCTGATCTACGGCCCGGCCGGCAGCGGCAAGACCTTCCTCGCCGAGCGGCTCGGCTGGCTGATGCACGGCCGTGTGCCGGTGCCGCACGCGATTTGCGCGGCCGGCGAAGTGATCCAGATGTACGACCCGCTCGTCCATGTCGACGCGGAAGTGCACGCCGGCGGCCAGTCGGTCGATCGCCGCTGGCGCCTGTGCAAACGGCCGGTCGTGATGTCGGGCGGTGAACTGACGCTCGACGAGCTCGACCTGCGCCGCGACGAGGCCGCCGGTTTCTACCAGGCGCCCCCGCACATGAAAGCGAACATGGGCATGTACGTCGTCGACGATCTCGGCCGCCAGCGCGTCGAGCCGCGCGACCTGCTCAACCGCTGGCTGCGCCCGCTCGATCGCGGCGTCGATTATCTGACGCTCGAATCCGGCAACCGCTTCGTGATGCCGTTCGACGTCTGGCCGGTGTTCTCGAGCAACCTGGCGCCGGAGCAGTTCTGCGACGACGCGTTCCTGCGCCGCCTCGGCTCGAAGCTTCACGTCGGCGCGATGTCGATCGACGACTACCGCCAGGTGTACAACGCGGCCTGCGAATCGCTCGGACTCGTATCGGCGAGCGATGCGTTCGACTTCCTGCTGCATCGGCTGCACTTGCCGACCGGCAAGGCATTTCTCGCATGCTTTCCGGCGGACCTGTTGCGCCTCGTGGCCGCCGGCGCGCGTTATCGCGGCGATCCGCCCGAGGTGACGCACGACGCGCTGTACGACGCGTGGGCGAGTTACTTCGGCGCAGCGCCTGAACGGGACGGCAGCCATCCGTCGCCCGTCGAGCGCGGAGGCCGTACGTTCGTCACCGGTTGAGCCGTTTCTTTCACGATTCGTCGAGGAGCATTGCCATGAAAAACAGTCGAGCGGTCCTGATGCTGGTCGTCGCGATGGTCGCGGGTCTTGCCGCGGTCGTGTTCGCGTCCCACTGGCTGGTGCAGACATCCACGAGCTCGGTCACGTCGGTCGCGGTGGCCAACACCGATCTGAACCTGGGCGAACCGCTCGGGCCGAACCAGATCCACATGGTCAGCTGGCCGGCGGGCAGCGTGCCCACCGGCGCGTTCACCGACACGAAGGCGCTCGAAGGGCGCGTCGTGCGCACCAGCCTCGCACGCGGCGAGCCGGTGATCGAGTCGAAGCTCGCGCCGGTCGGCACGAAGGGCGGGCTGTCCGCGGTCATCGCCGACGGCAGCCGCGCGATCACGGTGCGCGTGAACGACGTAGTCGGCGTCGCGGGCTTCGCGCTGCCGGGCAACTACGTCGACGTGATCGTCAACACGCAGGAACAACAGGGCAAGACCGACGGGCAGAGCATCTCGAAGATCGTGCTCGAGCACATCCTCGTGCTCGCCGTCGCGCAGCAGGTCAGCCGCGACGACACGGCGCCGAAGGTGGTCAACGCGGTGACGCTGGAAGTCACGCCCGACCAGGCCGAACGGCTCGACCTCGCACGCAGCGTCGGCACGCTGTCACTCGTGCTGCGCAACCAGGTCGACCAGAAGACGCTGACCACCGACGGGGCGACCAAGCTGACGCTGCTCGGCAAGGAGCCCGCACCCGAAGCAGCGCCGGCACCGGTTCGTGTGAAGACGGTACGCGTGCACGTCGCATCGCACGCGGCGCCGGAAGTGCGGCGCGACTGCGTCGGCGTGCTGACGGGCGTGAAGGGCAGCGTCGAGTGTTTCTGAATCGGATCATTGAAGTCACATAATCGGCCGCCGGCAACGCGCGGCGGCCCTGGAAGTCGATAACCGGCACGGCGCCGGTCTCTCGGGGGATCAGACGAAATGAAGATCAAACCGCAATGCACAGGTACCGGCCCGCGGCAGACACGCGTCGCACGGGGCACGATGATGGCCGCGATCCTCTGTTCGGGATGGCTGACCGTTTATGGCGCACTCGCGCAGGAAGGCGTCGAGTCGGCCGTGCTGACCAAGGGCGGCGCCAGCGCGCCGGCCGCGGTCGGCAAGGGGCCGATGCAGATGACGATCAGCATGGCGCCGGTGGCGGCCGCCGCACCCGCCGCATCGGCGGGGCCGCTGCGCGGGCCGAACTGCGTCGGCGCGGTGCGCGAATCGACCAGCGTCAGCGTGCCGCTCGGCAAGTCGCTGCTGGTGCCGATGCCGGAGCCGGTCCGCAACCGGACGATCGGCAATCCGGCCGTCGCGCAGGCGACGATGGTGTCGCCGCAGACGCTGTACATCCTCGGGCTCGCGGTCGGCACGACCAACATGATCGTGCAGGGCAAGAGCGGGGCATGCCGCGTGATCGACGTCGCGGTCGGCGCGGACGCCGGCGGCCTGCAGGCGTCGCTGACGCAGCTGATGCCGAACGAGCGCGACATCCATGTGTCCACCGCCGCCGGCACGATCGTGCTGGCCGGCACCGTGTCGAGCTCGATGGCCGCGCAGCAGGCCGTGCAGATCGCCCGTGCGTACGGCGACAGCGCGAGCGATCCGGCGGGCGGCGGCAAGGCGGGCGCCGGGGTGCTCAACATGCTGAACGTCACGTCGCCGCAGCAGGTGATGCTCGAGGTGAAGGTGGCCGAGGTGTCGAAGACGCTGATCAACCAGATGGGCAGCGCGCTCAACATCCAGGGCGGGTTCGGTTCGTGGAGCGGCGCGCTGGTCAGCAACCTGCTCGCGGGCGTCGCATCCGGGATCGCCTTCAGCAAGGCGAACAACAAGCCGTTCAACCTTGCGGCCGACGCGCAGAACACCGACAACCTGGTCAAGATCCTCGCGGAGCCGAATCTCGTGACGATCAGCGGCCAGGAAGCGACGTTCCTCGCCGGCGGCAAGATCTTCATCCCGATCCCGCAAAGCAGCGGCAACGGCACGTCGTCGATCACGCTGCAGGAAGAGGAATTCGGCGTCGCGCTGAAGTTCACGCCGACCGTGCTGAGTAATGGCCGGATCAGCCTGAAGGTCGCGCCGGAAGTGTCGGAGCTGTCGCAGACGGGCGTCACGCTGAGCGCGACCAACATCGGCGGCACGTCGATCCTGCCGCTGATCACGACGCGGCGCGCATCGACGACGGTGCAGATGGGCGACGGCGAAACGTTCGCGATCGGCGGGCTGATCAAGGACAACGGGACCGGTGCGCTGAAGGCGCTCCCGGGTGTCGGCGAAATTCCGGTGCTCGGCGCGCTGCTCCGCAGTACATCGTTCCAGCAGGACCGCACCGAACTGATCTTCGTGATCACGCCGCACCTGGTGAAGCCGCTGCAGACCGCCGACGTGCCGCTGCCGACCGACAGCTTCACGAAGCCGAACGAAATCGACGTGTATGCGACGGGCAACATGGAAGGCCGCGGCGGCCTCCGCAAGCACGGTGCACAACCGGCGAACGGCGCGGCAGCCGCACCGCAGACCCCGGCCCAGGCACCGGCCCCCGCACCGGCACCGCAATCGGACGCGCCCGCCGGCCCGGCTGCCGCGCTGCCCGCACCGCGCGCGCCGCAGGGGACGGACGCGCCGCCGCCGGCACCGGCCGAGCCGCGGAAGACGACTGCACCCGTGGCGGCCGCCGTATCGCAGCACGATACCGCCAACGCGGCCCGCATCGCGCGTATCGAAGCCGCCGCCGCGCGCCTCGCGGCGGCCGGCCCCGACACGCCGGCCCAGCCGGCGGGGCAGCCGAAGCGCCGGACACCGGCGGCGGCCCATGCGCAGCAGGTCGTGCGCGTGAGCGCGGCACCCGAATCCACCGATCGTTGAAGCCATCCAAGGGGACGCTCATGAAATCCGCCTACCTCGTCATCGTGCGCCGCGTGGCGCTCGCCGCACCGCTCGCGTTCGCGCTTGCCGGCTGCATGTCGTCGACCCCGGTGTGGGACACCCGCTTCGGCGATTCGGTCCGCGCCGTGACCCAGGCCCAGATCATCGACCCGCATGCCGCCGAACACGCGGCCTCGGTGTCGGCACCGGGGGTCGACGGCGCCGCCGCCGCGGCCGCGCTCGACAACTACGACAAGTCGTTCAAGCAAACCGTGCCGCCCGCCAATGCGTTCGTGATCGGCATCGGCAAGGCCACCCAGTAACGACGGCACGCTCAGGGAGAACGCCATGAACAGCGCAGCTCGCCATCCGAAAGTCATGCGTCGCAGCCTGCATCGCCAGCGCGGTGCCGTCGCGATCATCGTCGGTCTCGCACTGGCGGTGATGATCGGGTTCGTCGGTCTCGCGCTGGATCTCGGCAAGCTGTACGTCACGCGCAGCGAACTGCAGAACAGCGCCGATGCGTGCGCGCTGTCGGCTGCGCGTGACCTGACTTCGGCCATCAGCCTGTCGGTGGCCGAGGCGGACGGCATCGCCGCCGGCCACCTGAACTTCGTGTTTTTCCAGAACAAGTCGGTGCAGATGTCGACGGACGCGAACGTCACGTTCAGCGACTCGCTGACCAACCCGTTCCTGGCGAAGAACGCGGTGACGACGCCGGCGAACATCAAGTACGTGCAGTGCACCGCGACGCTGAGCAACATCGCGCACTGGTTCATCGAGGTGCTGAACGTGCTGCCGGGCACGAAGCTCGCGAACGCGGCGGAAGTGTCGGCCAGCGCGATTGCAACCGTCGGCGGCGGGCAGACGACCTGCGCGATTCCGGTGTTCGTGTGCCGCGGCCCGTCCGATCCGGCGTACAAGGTCGGCGACTGGATCTCGTCGCCGTCCGGGTCGTCGTCGACCTACGGGCCGGGCAACTTCGGCTGGGCGGCGCTCGACGGCTCGACGAACGAAACCACGCTCGCCGGCGAGCTCTCCGGCAACACCTGCAACATCAAGAGCCCGCCGGATCTTGCCACCACGGGCCTGAAGTCGGCGTCGCTGCGCGCCTGGAATACGCGCTTCGGCATCTACACGAATGGCGCGAACGGCTCGAGCGGCCAACCCGACTTCACCGGCTACGCGTATGTCGGCCCGAACTACGGGCCGCCCGGAACGGCCGGCATCAAGGGCGATGCGTACACGCAGTTCGTGGCCGACCGTGCAGCCTTCAAGTCCTACCAGGGCGACGGCGCGCCGCCGACGGGCAGCGGGATCAACACCAACGGCACCGCGACGGCGAGCAACTACCAGACGTTCGGCAGCGACCGCCGCGTCGCGCTCGCGCCGGAGGGCGATTGCTCGACGCTGTCGGGCAGCAGCGGCAAGGTACACGTCACGCAATGGGATTGCGTGCTGATGCTCGATCCGCTTCCGTTCAGCGCAGGCAGCGGCGCGATCGTCGCACACCTCGAATACCTCGGCTCGTCGGTCTCCGGCAACAATCCGTGCGCGACGCACGGCTTGCCCGGCAGCGGCAGCGCGTCCGGGACCCAGGTCCCGATGCTCGTTCAATAGCGGGAGACGATCATGAAAAAGCCTCCGATTCGCCGTTCGCGCACCCGTGGCGCCGTCGCCGTCGAGTTCGCGCTCGTGCTGATGCCGATGATCATGCTCGCGACGGGTGTGGCCGAGTTCGGCCGCGCGATCTACCAGTTCGAGACGCTGACCAAGGCGACGCGCGATGCGGCGCGCTACCTGTCGGTCTGGTTGCCGAGCGACAGCGCGTATCCGGC
Organism: Burkholderia sp. SRS-25; assembly: GCF_004343765.1. Taxonomy (NCBI): domain Bacteria; kingdom Pseudomonadati; phylum Pseudomonadota; class Betaproteobacteria; order Burkholderiales; family Burkholderiaceae; genus Burkholderia; species Burkholderia sp. SRS-25. Next base: position 56,806 of record NZ_PTXM01000001.1, on the reverse strand, counting down.
CGCGCAGGCGCAGTGCCTCGTCGTCTACGGCAGCACGACGTGCGGGGCTTCCGGCACCGAGCTGGTGCCGGGGCTCACGACGTCGATGGTGACGATCTGCGACGCGCAGCGCACGACCGGCTGCAGCGACCAGTCCGACCCGTCGCAGTTCGCGAACCTGCCGACCTACGACGCGAACAACAACGCGTCAGGCGGCACGGCGACGGGCGCGATCAACGTCGTCGAAGTGAAGATCACGGGTTACAAGTACCAGCCGATCCCCGCGTTCCCGGGGCTGCCGTCGATCACCTTCAACAACATCGTCACCGTGATGAGGCAAGTGTCATGAACGCGCGCCATGCCCCCCCGTCACGCAGGCGTGCCCAACGCGGCGCCGCGATCGTCGAGTTCGCGCTGATCGCGTCGGTGCTGATCATGCTGCTGATCGGCATCTTCGAATTCGGCCGCGTGCTGTTCTACTGGAACACCGCGAGCGAGGCCGTGCGCCTGGGCGCGCGCACGGCGGTGGTATGCGACGTGAATGCGGCCGGCGTCGTGAAGCGGGTGAGATCGCTGCTGCCGCTGCTGTCGAACGCGAACGTGTCGGTGAACTACTCGCCCGCAAGTTGTGACGTGAATTCGTGCGAGTTCGTGACCGTCAGCGTCACGAACGTCACGGTCAAGACGATGATCCCGTTCGTGAACGTCACGGTGACGATGCCGCCGTTCACGACGACACTGCCGCGCGAAAGCCTGACTTCCGCAACCGGCGGCGCCAACTGCAACTGAACGAACAGGCGAGGCACACGACATGATCAACATCCTCGTAGCTTCCGACGACACCGCGCGACTCACGCAGATCGCGCGCCTCGTCGCCGACTGCGGACGCTATCGCGCGACGCGCGCAACCGGCCGCCCATCGCAGATCGAACATCGCACCGACGGGCTCGACGCGTTCGACATCCTGCTGGTCGACGGCACGGCGCTCGAACCGTCCGAGCTGTCGGCGATCGAGCGTATCTGCCGCGCGCACGCGGGCCTGACCTGCATTCTCGTGACGGCGGACACGTCGCCGCACATGCTGCTCGACGCGATGCGTGCGGGCGCGCGCGACGTGCTGCAATGGCCGCTCGATCCGCAGGCGCTCGGCAACGCGCTCGAACGGGCGGCCGCTCAAAGCACGCGGCGCGACACCGACGATACGCGGATCGTGTCGTTCATGTCGTGCAAGGGCGGGGCCGGCACGAGCTTCGCGGCCAGCAACCTCGCGTTCGAGATCGCCGAAGGCTTCAAGCGCCGGGTGCTGCTGATCGACCTGAACCAGCAGTTCGCCGACGCGGCGTTCCTCGTCAGCGACGAGACCCCGCCGTCGACGCTGCCGCAGCTGTGCGCGCAGATCGAACGGCTCGACAGCGCGTTCCTCGACGCGAGCGTCGCGCACGTGACGGAGAACTTCCACGTGCTCGCGGGCGCGGGCGATCCGGTCAAGGCCGCCGAGATGCGCGAGGACGCGCTCGAATGGATCCTGGGCGTCGCCGCGCCGCGCTACGACTTCGTGATCTTCGACGTCGGCGTCTGCATCAATCCGCTGTCGATGGTCGCGCTGGATCGCAGCGACCAGATCCAGCTCGTGCTTCAGCCCACGATGCCGCACGTGCGTGCCGGCCGCCGGCTGCTGGAGATTCTCGTGTCGCTCGGCTACTCGACCGACCAGATGCGGCTCGTCCTGAACCGTGCGACGCGCACGAGCGACCGGACCCGCGCCGCGCTCGAGGAAGTGCTCGGCCTGAAGGCGGCCTGCACGATTCCCGACGATGCCGATACCGTGCTCGAAGCGATCAACCAGGGCCATCCGGTGTCGCGGGTCGCGCGCGGCACGGGGGTCGTCCGTGCGGTGCAAGGGTATGCGAAGCAACTCGTCGAAGGGGCAGTGCGCGCGGGGCACGACGCGACGCACAGCGAACCGCTGATGTCCCGGCTGTTCGGCCGCAAGGCCACGCCGAAGCTCAAATCCATGTAAATCTTTCGGGGAACCATCATGTCATTGCGCGAACAGATGTCCTTGCAGCGGGCCCAGCCGCTGGCGGCAGGCAGCGAACCGGCCGGCCCGGCGCATTCGTCGGTGCGCGACGCATACCAGAAACTGCGCCGCGAAATCCACCTGGCCGTGCTCGAACGCGTCGAACTCGAGCGCCTGTCGCGGATGCCGCAGGAATCGGTCCGCATGGAGATCGGCCTGCTGATCACGCGCATCCTCGATGAGGAGCGGCTGCCGGCGAACGACATCGAGCGGCGGCAGCTCGCGATCGACGTGTACGACGAGATGTTCGGCTTCGGCCCGCTCGAAGCGCTGCTGCGCGACCCGACCATTTCCGACATCCTCGTGAACACGTACCGGCAGGTCTATGTCGAGCGCTTCGGCCAGCTCGAACTGACCGACGTGACGTTCTACGACGACGCGCACCTGATGAAGGTGATCGAGAAGATCGTGTCGCGCGTCGGGCGCCGCATCGACGAATCGAGCCCGATGGTCGATGCGCGGCTGCCGGACGGCTCGCGCGTGAACGCGATCATCCCGCCGTCCGCGATCGACGGGCCGCTGATGTCGATCCGGCGTTTCGCGGTCAACCCGCTGAAGATGGACGACCTCGTGCGTTACCACAGCCTGACGCCGCCGATGGCCGAGCTGCTCGACGCGCTGTCGCGCGCGAAGGTGAACGTGCTGGTGTCGGGCGGCACCGGCAGCGGCAAGACGACGCTGCTCAACATCCTGTCCGGCTACATTCCGCGCAACGAGCGGATCGTGACGATCGAGGATGCCGCCGAGCTGCAACTGCAGCAGCCGCACGTGCTGCGGCTCGAAACGCGCCCGCCGAACATCGAAGGCAAAGGCGAGATCACGCAGCGCACGCTGGTGCGCAATGCGCTGCGGATGCGCCCTGACCGGATCATCCTCGGCGAAGTGCGCGGCGCCGAAGCGCTCGACATGCTCAACGCGATGAACACCGGCCACGAAGGCTCGCTCGCGACGATCCACGCGAATACCCCGCGCGACGCGCTGACGCGGCTCGAGAACATGATCAGCGTCTCCGGCCTGACGCTGCCGCCGAAGACGATGCGCCAGCAGATAGCGTCGGCGATCTCGGTGGTCGTGCAGGCCGCGCGGCTGACCGACGGCAGGCGCAAGATCGTCAGCATCCAGGAACTCACAGGGATGGAAGGCGACATCATCAACATGCAGGAGATCTTCACGTTCAAGCGCACGGGCGTGGATCGCGACGGCACGGTACGCGGCCACTTCTGCGCGACGGGCGTGCGGCCGAAGTTCGCCGAGCGGCTGCAGGCATTCGGCATCAACCTGCCGGATTCGCTGTACGACCCGTCTCAGCGGTACGAGACGAACTGACGACAGGGCGCCGTTCGCTGCCGGGGAGGCTTCATGAACACGATCTTTTATGGTTTTGTGATTCTCACCTTCGTCGCGGTCGTACTCGCGATCGAAGGGGGCTATCAATGGTGGAACGCGCGGCACGGGACGGCTGCGCGCCGGATCGAGTCGCGCATCCGCTCGATGTCGGCGGGCGGCAACGTCCAGCAGGAACGGCTGTCGATCCTGAAGAAGCGGATGCTCGACGAGTCGAAGCCGTTCGACCGGCTGCTGCTGCGCGTGCCGCGCGTGCACCGGCTCGATCTCGTGATCCAGCAGTCGGGCCTCGACTGGACGCTGCCGAAGCTGATCATGCTCAGCGCGGTGTTCGCGGCGTTCGCGTGGCTCGCGCTGAGCTTCGCGACGTTGCCGCAGCTCGCGGCGCTGCCGGTCGCGGTGTTCGCCGGATGCCTGCCGACGATGTACGTGATGCGCTGCCGCGGGAGGCGCATGCGCAAGCTCGAGCGGCAGTTGCCGGACATCTGCGACATGATCTCGCGCGCGCTGCGTTCCGGTCATTCGTTCACGAGCACGCTCGGGATGGTCGGCGACGAGTTTCCCGATCCGATGGGCGGCGAGTTCCGCGTCACGTTCGACGAAGTGAACTACGGCGTGTCGCTGCACGATGCGCTGATGAACCTCGCGACGCGCGTGCCGGTGCAGGACCTGCGCTACTTCGTGATCGCGGTGCTGATCCAGCGTGAGACGGGCGGCAACCTGGCCGAACTGCTCGACTGTATCTCCGCGCTGATCCGCGAGCGCTTCAAGCTGTTCGACAAGGTGCGCGTGCTGTCGGCCGAAGGCCGCCTGTCGGCATGGATTCTCGGGCTGCTGCCGTTCGGCACCGCCGCGGTGATGGCGTTGCTGAACCGCGAATTCCTCTCGGTGCTCTGGGAGGATCCGGCGGGGATCAGGATGGTCGGCACGATGCTGGTGTCGATGCTGTTCGGGCTGTTCTGGATTCGCCGTATCGTCCGCATTCGCGTCTGACGCGCGAGCCGTATAACGAACCATTGCGAGGCTGTCATGCAAAATCTGAGCGTGGTCCAGGCCGTGATGCTGGGCGGCTTGTTCATCTTCGTGGCCGGCGGCGTGCTCGTCGCGATGCTGCTGTTCGCACCGCGCAGCATCCAGCGCCGGCTCCAGCAGGCGGGCGGGGCCGGCGCGGGCGCGACCGGCGCGGCGGGCACGGGAGACGGCGATGACCTGGCGTTCCGCTGGGTCGCGAAGCTGGTCGAGCTGTCCACGCCGATCTCGAAGCTGTCGGTGCCGAAGGAGGGCTGGGAGAATTCACCGCTGCGCATCCGGCTCATGAATGCCGGCTGGCGCAACCAGAGCGCGGCCGCGCTGTACTTCACCGCGAAGACGGCGCTCGCGCTCGGGCTGCCGTGCGCGGCGCTGCTGGTGCTGATCACGACGTCGCTCGGGGACGAACGCGCGATCCTGTCGGCGATCCTCGTCGCGCTCGCCGGGATCGGCTACTACATTCCGAACATCGTGCTGTCGCAGCGGGTCAAGGTGCGCCAGCAGAAGATCTTCGAGGATTTCCCGGACGCGCTCGACCTGCTGACGGTATGCGTCGAAGCGGGCCTAGGGCTCGATGCGGCGCTGATGAAGGTGAGCGAGGAGCTGCGGTTCAGCAGCGAGGTGGTCGCGAGCGAACTCGACCTGCTGCTGCTCGAGATGCGCTCCGGCTTCACGAAGGAAACGGCGCTGCGCAATCTCGCGCTGCGTACCGGCGTGGAGGATATCGAATCGTTCTGCGCGATGCTGATCCAGGCCGACCGCTTCGGCACGAGCATCAGCGAATCGCTGCGCGTGCTGTCCGACATGCTGCGCACGCGGCGGCGGATGCGCGCGGAAGAGCGAGCCGCGAAGATCGCGCTGAAGCTGCTGTTCCCGCTGATCTTCTGCATTTTCCCCGCGTTGATGCTGGTGCTGCTCGGGCCGGCGATGATCCACGTCTATCGCGTGCTGCTGCCGACGTTCGTGGGCATCGGGCAGTGAGGGGCGCGCCGGCGTTGCGCCGGTTTCGTCGATCGATGTTTTGCGTGCCGGCCGGCCACCCCCGCCGGCCGGCACGGTAACAGGCTTCATGGAGGCTCCCTCCCCAGGCGGCGCCGCGAGACAGGTTGACCATAGCGGCGTCAAGGCATCCTGGACCCATGGTCGGCCATGGAACGAGCCGTAGTCCACCGCCATACCGGCTGCCCCCTACTGCTAACCTGAATGCCGGCGAAGTGTGCCGGCATCGCGTTGTGCGCTTGAATGCAACGGCACGGCGATACCTCGCCTGATATTGAATGACGGCAATGATCCGCGGGATTGTTTACTTCGTCATCCATTGCAATTGCTTCTCGTTCGTTTTTTGCGCACCGCGGGAAAGCGTCGTTCAAGAAAGCGATTCGCGCAATGCGTGTCGTCGCTCGAGCCGCACCGCCGGGCCGGGGCCGGTCGGCGCTGCGCGACGGGGCATCATCCGCATGCCGGCGCCATGCGCGCCAGCTGAAAATCTCCTTGAAATACCCGGCCCGAATTTCTACATTATTCAAAATCATGCGTGCATCACGGCACTGACGGCGCAAACGTTACACGTGCCGGAAATACCGAACAAAAACACGTGAAAATCAAGAGACTGCCCGACAATACGGAAAACAGGCCAGTTGCGCACGATCAAGGCCGGGGGAAACATGAACAAGCAAGCAGCAAGCAGGCGGCCTGACGCTTCATCCAGCAGACATCCGCGAGCCCGTGGCGCCCGCGCGAATCCGCCGCGCACGTTTCCCGGTCCGCTTCCCCCCGATTCCTGAGCGCCGACGCGCGAGCGCGTCCGCAAGACCGTTTCCGCACCGACATCCCGCACGACGAAGCACACGCGAAGCGGCCCGCACACGGCCGGCGTCGTGTCGCGCGTCGGCCGTGCCGGCACGACTGTTCGAACGAGGGACCCAGCATGGCCATCGATGTGCCTGTGACACGCCGGACCTTTCTGAAGCTGGCCGGGAGCGGCGCGCTCGTCGCGATCTCGATCACCCATTTGCCGGCGCTGGCGCTCGGCGCGGCCGGGCAGGCGGACGACGACGCGGCCGGGCCGGGCTGGGCGCCGGTGCCCGGCAAGGCGCGCTGGCGCATCGACGGCATCCCGAAGGTCACGGGCCAGAAGATCTACGCGCGCGACTTCAAGTCGCGCGACTTCGTCGGCTGGCCGCAGCAGGAGAGCTGGCTCTATGCGTTGCGGTGCGATCGGGTCGACGCCGTGTACGAAGGCTACGACCTCGGGGTGCTGCCTGCCGAATTGCGGCCGATCGCCGTTGTCGACAACGCGTTGCTGAGTGCGCGACGGATTCCGCTGGCACCCGAGGCCGACCCGATCGCGAACCAGGACATCTACTGGCTCGCGCGCACCGGCCACGCGGCGGATTGCTACGGACAACCGGCCGCGCTGCTGGTCTTCGAGAACTTCGACGTCTATCGTCGCGCGAAGAAGCTGCTCGATTTCAATCGCGGCGTGATTCGCTACGGCGCGCCGGTCACGCGCCCGACGGCCGCGCAGGCCGTGCCGTTTTCCCCCGTGACCGTCTACGTGCGCGACGACGAACGCGGCTTCAACTACGTCGACAAATACCAGACCGACAGCAACGGCAAGCCGACCGCCGAATACCTGAAGGAACGCGAGGAGGCGGTCGCCAACATCGACGCGACGATTGCCCGCAACGCTGCCGCAGGCGCGTGGATCGGCGTGCGCGCGACCGGCAACGAAGGATTCGAGACCCCGGCGATGGACCCGATGTTCATGGAGCCTGAATCCGGGCTCGCATGGTACGACCCATCCGCCGCGAAAATGAGCCTCGTGCTCGGCACGCAGTCGGCGAACGACGATGCGACCGGTGCGCTCGGTCTGTTCCAGGGTAGCGACGTATCGGTCAAGGAGGCACACGTCATCGCGTGCTATCCGGGCGGCGGATTCGGCGGGCGCGACAAGTCCTATTTCCCGCTCTATCTCGCGCTCGCGGCGCCGTTCGCGAAGGGCGCGCTACGCTGGCAGCAGTCGCGCTACGAGCAGTTCCAGGTCGGGTTGAAGCGCTGCGAAACGCAGTTCTCCGAATCGCTTTGGTTCAACCGGCGCGGCAAGCTCGAAGCGATCACGTGCGATTTCCTGATGAACGGCGGCGGCAAGAAGAACCTGTCGCCGTACGTCGCGCAGCTCGCCGCGCTGAGCGCGATGAGCTGCTACGAGATTCCGCGCGCACGCGCGCAGGCGGCCTCGACCTATACGCGGGAAGTGTTCGGCGGGTCGCAGCGCGGCTTCGGCGGCCCGCAGGCGTTCATGGCGGTCGAGACGCTGATGGACGAGGCCGCGCGCCGGCTCGGGCTCTCGCCGTTCGCGATCCGCCGCGCCAATTTTCTCGGCAGCACGCCCGGGCTCGGCAAGGGGCGCGCGATCACGGGCGCGCCGATCCTGTTCGACCTGCAGCTCGACGCGCTGCTCGACCGGCTCGAACAGCACCCGCTGTGGCGCGAACGCGAGCGCATCCGCGCGGAACGCAGCGCGCGCCATCTCCGCTACGGCGTTGGACTCGCGATGGCGAACGAGGCATACGGCACCTCGGGAGACGGCATGTTCGGGATGGTGCAGATCCTGCCCGACAGCCGGCTGCGCGTGGTCACGCCGTACACCGACATGGGTAACGGCGCGGCCACGACGCTGGGCCTCGCACCGGCCGAATTTCTCGGGCAGAACGCGCAGACGATCGCCATGAGCGAGATCGGTCCGTTCAATGCGCTCGGGCTCACGCGCTCGAGCAACCCGTCGGCCAACCCGAAGACGGTGCGCTACACGTACGGTTCGTCGAGCGCCTGTCTCGGCGCGTTCCATCAGTACCACGCGGTGAAGGGGGCGGCCCAGGCATTGTTCCTGCAAAGCGTGCTGCCGGCCGCCCGTGCGTGGTGGGGCGTGCCCGTGCGCGCCGAGGACGTACGCTGGGCCGATCGCGCGCTCGTCGCGAACGGCCTCGCGCCGATCCCGTGGCCGGCGCTGCTCGGCGCGATCACGAAGCTGGGCCTGCAGACGGTGGCGGCCGTGCATGCGAGCTATGCCGGCTACTTCTGGAAGGGCACCTATCCGTTCGCGTCGGGCAGCGCGCAAGTCGATTACGACTACGTGGCGGTCGGCCTCGATCCTTACTTCCTGACGCCGTTGTACCGCACGCTGCAGGCACCGCCGGTCGACACGAGCCTTTACGGGCGCACGACCTATGCGCCATCGGCGTCGCTCGTCGGCGTGTCCGTCGATCCGGCGAACGGGCGCGTGAAGGTCGAGCGCGTGGTGTCGGCGGTGAGCGTCGGGCGGCAACTGTCGCCGGAGCTCGTCGAAGGGCAGTCGCAAGGTGCGGTCGCGATGGGGATCGGCAACGTGCTGACCGAGACGTGTCCGCTCGGCCCGGACGGGCCGGGCGGCGGCAGATGGAACCTCGACCGCTACGAGGTGACGCGCCTGCCCGACATTCCCGAACAGGAGCTGATCGCGCTGCCGCCGCCCGGCAACGACCCCGCGAACGCGCGCGGCATCGCGGAAGCGGTGATGTGCCCGATTGCGCCGGCGCTGCTCAATGCGCTGGCGATGGCGACGGGGAAGCGGTTCAGGGTCACGCCGGTGACGCCGGACAAGATTCGGGAGGCACTGCAATGAGCGATCCGGTCCGCATGGTCGTGAACGGCCAGCCCGTCGAGGCAGCCGCCGCCGACGCCGACATGAACCTCATCGACTTCCTGCACGAACGACAGGACCTGACCGGCACGAAGCTGTGCTGCGGCATCGGCGTGTGCCGAGCGTGCACGGTCGGCGTGCGCAACACGCCCGATGCGCCGATGGAAAAGACGCTGTCGTGCTCGACGCCGGTCAGCGCGATGGCCGGCATGCACGTGTACACGATCGAGGGGCTCGCGCAGGGCGGCACGCTGTCGCCGCTGCAGCAGAGCTTTCTCGAATCGTTTGCATTCCAGTGCGGCTACTGCGCGTCGGGATTCCTGATGGCCGCGACCGCGATGCTCGATCATCTGCGCGCGCAGCCGGTGCATGCCGCCGAACTGGACGCGATGATCGAGACGTGGGTGGGCGGCAACGTGTGCCGATGCACCGGCTACGTCAAATACATCGAGGCCATTCGCAAGGTGGCGATGCGCTACACGAAGGAGGCGGCATGACGATCAGGACCTGCGTCGCGGCGCTGGCGATGCTGCTGGCCGCGCCCGCCTCGTTTGCGGCCGAAGGCGCCGATGCCTCCCTGCACGAATACGCACAGCAGTGCACCGACGAAATCGGCGAGATTCCCGCGTTCGACTGCAACAGCGGTACGGACGTGCCGATTACCGTCAACGGCAGCGTGCCCGCGCGGTACACGGCACACATGACCTGCGATCGACCGGCGCTGTTGCCGTACGAAGCGCCGACCTCCGGGCAATGCACGCCTTACTCGAAGATCCTCGACCTGTCTCACGGCGACACGCAGATCTCGGCGTTTTGCCGCCGCAAGCAGATCCGCGAGAACCGCAGCCCGTATTACGACGAAGTCGACATCGTGTTGCACCACGTGCGCAACGGCAAGACCTGCTGGTTTCATGCGGACAAGGGCGGCGCGGGCGGCATGGACGCGTCGCGCGTGCCGCCGCCGAACGAGAAGACACCGCCACCCGGTCGTCCGTCGGCCGCGGAATTCTGGTGGAAGCCGGCTGCGACCGCGACGAAGCGCTGCGTGTCGTGCCACGACGCGAGCCCGGTCATGTACAGCCCGTGGATCGGGCAGGTGTGGAACCGCGTGCCGACCGATCCGTGGGGCAAGTACGTCAATCTCGGTGCCGACTTCGCGTCATGGACGTCGCACGCGATCAGCACGCCCGGCAATACCTGCATCGGCTGCCACCGGATCGGCGACCAGAACAGTTGCAAGATCTACGTGCCGCTCGCCGCCGGGTTGCTGCCGCCGCCGAAAGGCAGCAACCAGCTGGCGAGCAGTTATCCGCTGACGCACTGGATGCCGATCGACAACAATCGCAGCCGGGACGAATGGAACGCCGCCAACGTGAAGTCGGTGAGCGACCTGCTCGAGTGCTGTTCGGCGCGGGGCAAGAACGATCCGAAGTGCTCGTTCACGCCGGCGGCGCAGGCGGCGAAGTAGGAGGCCGCCGAGCGGCGGAGCGCCGGGCCCGTTCAGCCGGCCGCGGCCGTCACTGAAAGTGATGCACGTACCGCAGCACCAACCGCGTGCCTTGCGGCCGGTTCCGCGCATAGGTTTCGAAGTACGCGTTGAACATCAGGTGATCCTGCTGCGAGAAGCTGACCATCGCCCCGGGGCCGATCGCGAACACGGCCTCGCGCGTGCCCGGCACGTCCTGCCCGTTTTCCTTCATGTCGGTGGTCTGGCGCAGCCAGTAGCCGTTGAGCCCGAGCCGCAGGCCGGGGCGCACTTCGTACTCGGTCGCGAAGTTCGCGTGGATCGCCTGGCCGGCCTGCGTCGACGACACGTCCGGCCCGAGCGACGTGGCCGGCTGGTGGTTGGTCGCGTTCCACAGATAATGCAGCCGCCACGACACGGTCCATTTGGGCGTGAGCCACAGCGTCGCCGCCCAGTACGGATCGAACGACCAGACGTGGCTGCCGGGATTGATCGCCCGCGACGGGTCGTACGCGCCGGTCGGCGCGATGAACTGGAATTCCACGCGCTGCGCGAAGCGCGGGCCTTGCGCGCCCATCACCGGGTCGAACTGGATGAACGGGCCGATCAGCAGGTCGCCGAAGCCGGCACGCGCATTCAGCGCGACGTTGCCGATGCCGTCGTCGGTTCGTGCGGACGCGATCCACGGCAGGATCACGTCGAGACCGGGATGCATGCCCGCGAACGCCAGCGGCGACTGATAGACCAGCTGGCTCAGCCCCGCGAACAGGTCGATGTCCTGCTTCGGCAGCCCGACCTTGTTGCCCGCATTGTCGTTGACGCGGCCGGCCGTGTAGTACTGCAGGTACTGCGTGCCGTACCAGCCGGAGCCGGCCGGCGGCATCCCGTCGAGGAAGCTGGTCATGCCGAGATTGACCGCCGGCAGGTCGGCTGCGCCGGCCGGCGCGCCTGCGGCCATGCCGGCGATCGTGAGGCTTGCGACGACGAGCACGCGAGAGCCGAATTTCATGTTCACCACCTCCTGTTGATTTATTGGTATAACTAATCAAATGACACGAAAAAGATCGGGATGATCGGCGATCGCGCGATACTGGCCGGCGTGGAACACGAGCGGCGCCTTTCCGAACGTGTCGAACTGTTCGATCTGGCCGATGAAGAGCAGGTGATCGCCGCCTTCGTAATGGCCGACGTTGCGACACACGAAGCGCGCGCTCGCGCCGTCGAGGCAGGGCACGCCGCCGGTTTCCGAATCCACGTGAAGCACGCCGTCGAACTTGTCGGCGCTGGGCGTCGCGAAGCGGCGCGACAGGTCGATCTGGTCGTGCGCGAGGATGTTGATCGCGAAATGGGTGGCCGCGACGAAATCCGGGCGGCTCGGCGCGACCTTGCGCAGGCTCCACAGCACGAGCGGCGGATCGAGCGACAGCGACGAGAACGAATTGGCGGTGAGGCCCACCTTGCGTCCGTCGGGCGCGCACGTGGTGATCACGGTCACGCCGGTCGGGAATTGCCCGAACGCGGCGCGCAACTGCAGCGGGTCGAGGGCCGGGCGATCGGTAGCGGTCGTTTCCATGCCGGTTACTCCGTGCGTGCGCTGTGTTCGCGGATCATCGCCGCGCAGGCCGACGGCTCGAACCACCACGGCGAGAAGCGGCGCGGATCGTCGAAGCCGTCGACGATCGCCGCGGCGAGCGTCGGCAACTGGCCAGCCGCGCCGAGCAGCTCGAGGATGTGCGGCGGTGGCGGCGTGAGCAGCGAGTTGGTCCAGCGCACGACATGCTGCGCATACGCCCAGTAGCCTTCGAACGTCTGCTGCATCCAGTCTTCGCCGAACGGTGCGGCGTCGCGCGCGACGATCGCATCGAAGTACGCTTTCGCGCATTTCGCGGCGTTGTTCGATCCCTGGCCGGTGATCGGATCGTTGACGACCACCGCATCGGCCATCCCGAACACCGTGCGGCCCGACGGCAACCGGAAGAACGGCTTGCGCACCGTCGGCGCGAAGCGCCCGGACAGCGTGCCGTTCGGATCGGTGAGCTCGACGTCGCGGCAGCGTTCGAATTCCCACGGCACGTACTGCTGCAGGAACGACAGGCTGCGGTCCAGATGCTGCTCGGGCGTCTTCACGTCGGCCCAGCAGTCGAGCGGGCCGCCCGGAATGCCTTCGAACACCATGATTTCGCACGGGCCCGTCGTGGTCAGCGCGGGGAACACGAAGTACTCGCCGATGCCCGGCAGCAGGTTGAAGCGCACGCGCGAATACGGCTGGCTCGGCGTCATCCCTTTCACGTAGGTAAGGGCCAGCGCGCGTTGCGGGCGGTCGAACGCGCTGCGTGCGTCGTCGCGGCCGAGCAGGTTGACGATCTCGCCCTTGCCGGCCGCGAGCAGCACGAGGTCGTGGCTGCGCGCCAGTTCCTCGAGTTCGGGCACGCCGATGTCGGCAATGCGCACATCCGCGCCCCGGCGCTTCACGCCGTCGAGCCAGTCGGCCATCTTCACGCGCTGATCGACCGACTGCGCGTAGCGGGTCAGCCGCGACGACCAGTCGATCACCTTGCGGCCGTTGCCGTCCGGATGCGGCACCGCGATGCCGATCCCTTCGACGGACGGGCACGCTTCCTCCCAGGCGTTCAGGCCGAGGTCGCGCTCGATCTGCAATGACGTGTGGAACATGCACTGGCTCGACATGACCTTGCCGGTGCGGATCTGTTCGGCGTCGCGGTTGGTCGCGAGCGTGACGTGGTAGCCCTGGTCGAGCAGGGCGAAGGCGAGTTGCAGGCCGGACTGGCCGGCGCCGACGATGGCGATGCGTCTCATGGGTATGTCCTTGGTTGGCCGGATGCCGGCCGGAATCGAAATGATTGCGGGAAGCGGCGGTGAGGGACGGTCACTCCGCGAGACGCGGAATGGCCGGCGCCGCCTGTTCGGGGCCCATCGCGGAATAGCCGCCATCCACCGCGTAGTCGGCGCCCGTCACGAAGCTCGCCGCGTCGCTGCACAGGAACGTCACGACCTGCGCGACCTCCGACGGATCGCCGACCCGGCCGAGCAGGTGGAACGGCGCGGCGACGCGATCGGTCTTCGCACGATCGCCGTGCGTCAGCTCGTCCATCACGCGCGACCACGTCCAGCCCGGCGACACCGAGTTGACGCGAATGCGGTCGGGCGCGAGATCCATCGCCATGCTGCGCGTGAGCTGGCGGATCGCCGCCTTCGACGTGGGGTACAGCCAGCGGCCGGTTTGCGCGCACTGGGCCGAGATCGAGCTGAAGTTCACGATCGCGCCGCCGCCGCGCCGGACCAGGTGCGGGTGCACGGCCTTGGCGAGCATCGCCGCCGACACGACGTTGACGTCCATCGCGGCGAGCCAGTCGTTGCGGGTCGCCTGGATCCCGTTGTCGACGTAGCTGCACGCGAGGTTGACGAGCACGTCGATCGCGCCGAACCGCTCGACGATGGCCGATACCGCGTGCTCGATCGCGCGATCGTCGGTGATGTCGAGCGCGACGAACATCGCCCGTTCGCCGAGCGAATCGGCCACGCGCGCGCCGTTCTCGGCATCGAGATCGAGGATCGCGACGCACGCACCGGCGCGGCTCAGGTCCTGCGCGACCGCGGCGCCGATCAGCGTGGCGCCGCCGGTGACGATCGCGACTTTGCCAGCAACGGCAGTCATGGGGTCTCTCCGGAAATCGTGGGGTGAGGGAAGGGCCGCGTCAATGCGCACCCGCCGATGGTTCGCTGTCCTGCCAACGGTGCATCAGGCCGTTCGACGGCACGGTTTCGTCGAGCAGCTTGCGGGCCGTTTCGACACCCGCGACCGGCAGGCCGGCCGGATCGAGCAGGCCGATCTGCACGAGCACGCTCGCCTGGTCCCAGTAGATGTGCTCGTGATAGAGCTTGTCGCCGCGAAACTTGACGATCGCGACGAGCGGAATCTCGACGCGCTTGCCGGTCGGCGCGACGCCCGGCAGCATCCAGTCGATTTCGGTGGTGTGCGTGAAGCAGAACAGCAGCTCGTCGACGATCTGGCTCGCGCCGACCGTGCGCGAGATCGGCGTGATCGTCGTGTCCGGCGGATTCGCATGCACGAAATGATGCGTGTAGAAGCGCTTGAGCTCGTCGTAGCCGACGCCGCCCGTCAGCGTCGGAATATGGTTGACGTACGGTTCGGCAACCATCGTCGCCATCGTGGCGTCGACGTTGCGCGTGTCGAATTCGTGTTTCAGATGCGCTTCCCACAGTGTGGACAGATCGTAGTGCGGGCCGAGCGCGGCACGGAACGCGGCGATCGCGCGCTGATGGGCCATGATCGCGGCGGCCTTGTCGAAATGATCGCCGCCGGCGCGTGCGAACGCGTGATCGACACCGGGATACACATACACCTCGACGCCGTCGTGCCCGGCGAGCGCGTCGGCAATGCGCTGCTGCGCGTCGGGCGGGCAGAAGCGGTCCTGCCCCGCGATCTGCAGCACGAGCCGGCCGTGCAGGTGCGACGCCTCGCCGAGCGCCTGCTCGATGCCCACGCCGTAGTAGCTGACCGCCGCGGCCACGCCCGGCAGCCGGCATGCGGCGAGATACGCGAGCTTGCCGCCGAGGCAGTAACCGAGCACGCCGGCCTCGCCCGTGCATTCCGGCAACTGCCTGAGCACCGCGAGCGCGGCGCCGATGTCCTCGACGCCCTTGTTCTCGTCGTATTCCTGATAAAGGGCCATCGCGCGTTCCATGTCGGCGGCCGTGTAACCGAGTTCGATTCCCGGCGACTGGCGCCAGAACAGGTCGGGTACGAGCACCGTATAGCCTTCCTCCGCGTAGTAGTCGGCCGCTTCCCGCATCGTCGCGTTCGCGCCGAAGATCTCGTGGCACAGCACGATGCCGGGCCCCTTGCCGGCGGCCGGCGTGCTCAGGTACGCGCGAAACGTGCCGCCGTCCGGCGACGGAATCTCGATGTGACGTCCTTGCATGTGTCCCTCCATTCCAGTTTTTTGCTGCGACGGGCCCAGTATTGGCGGACGAAATGGGCACTTCTATCCGCTTTCTTCGGCCGGTATCCGCGAATTCCGGAAACCTGGGAAACCGGCCGCCGCGCGTGGGCGGGCGCGCGGCTGACTGCGGGTATGTGCGGATGCGGAAGGCCCGCACAGTTTTCTACGATGCGCGAACGGTCCGCTTCTTGCGTTGTTTGCGCGGGACTTGCGTGCTTTGGCGGCCGGACTGTCCGGATACTCCGGGCGCTATCCGGATCGTGCGGCGAATGCCCCCATACCGGGAACGCATGCACGACGCGAGTGCAACCGAGCATGACGGGAGAACATCGATGGCGCAATTTTCCGGAACGGGCTGGCTGCCGGATACGGCCTGTTTCAATCACGACAACCTGCTGCTGCAGTCGAACGACGTCGACGAGGTGCGCGCACGCGTCGCCGACGTCTTCAAGCCGCACCGGCTCACGCCGACCGGCGAATCGCGCGCGCTGCACAGCTGCATGCATCACGCGCGCTGGGGCAACCTGTCGTTGAACCTGCTCGATTATGGCGGCGGCGTCAGCATCGAGCCCGGGCCGCTCGAGCACTTCTTCCTGTTGCAGATCCCGCTGCGCGGCGACGCGGAGATCGAGTGCGGCTCGGCGCGTTTCGTGTCGTCGCCGGGCACCGCGTCGCTGATCTCGCCGACGCTGTCGCTGAAGATGCGCTGGGGCGACGCGTGCCCGCAAGTCATCCTGCGCATCGAGCGCGAAGTGATGGAGCGCCACGCGCAGCGGCATTTCGGCGACGACCGGCGCGCGCCGGTCGAATTCGAGCCGGAATTCAGCCTGTCGTCGTCGCAGGGAACGTGTCTGATGCAGATGCTGCCGATCCTTGCCGGCGCGATCGCGACGGATGCGCATCCGCTGCGTCATCCGCTCGCGTTCGAGCAGCTCGAATCGACGCTGCTCAACCTGCTGCTGCACGGCCACCCGAACAGCGCGCGCAACGGCACGCGGCATCTGCCGGTCGCGATTGCGCCGTTCTACGTGCGGCGCGTCGAGGACTACATCCGCGCGCATCTCGACGAGCCGCTGACGATCGAACGGCTCGCCGAACTCGCGGGCGTCAGCCCGAGCACGCTGTTCGCCGGCTTCCGCCATCGCCACGGGATCACGCCGATGGGCTTCGTGCGGCAGTTGCGGCTGCAGCATGTGCGTGATGAACTGCTGGCCGACGCGGCGCCGGGGCACGCGTCGGTGACGGACATCGCGATGAAATGGGGTTTCGCGCACCTCGGGCGGTTCGCGATCGAGTACAAGCGGGCATTCGGCGAATCGCCGTCGGCGACGCTCAGGATGCGGCGCGCGCGGGGTTGACGAAGGAAACGGCGGGCACGTTCGGCGTTCCCGGCCGCCGGCGATGAGCGGTGATCGACATCGCTGCACGGATCGCGGACAATCCGCGATGCACGCCATACCCCCATCGCCACGCTGCCCGGGAGAGTTTTCGATGACTGGCATCACCATCCGGTCCGCCCATCTCGACGATGCGCAGGCGATCGCCGATTTTCACGTCAAGGTCTGGCGGCATACCTACAGGGATCTTGCGCCGGCGCAAGCGTATGCCGTCCTCGACGAACGCTATCGCGGCAGGAAATGGCAGGAAAAGCTGTCGTCGAACGACGCGCACCAGCTCGTGCTGGTTGCGGAGATCGACGGCAGGATCGTTGGAATCGGCGCGGCCGGCACGCCGTCGGAACCGATCTTCGGCGGCCGCGGCGAGATCAAATTCCTGTATGTCGATCCCGGGTACAAGCGGCGCGGCATCGGCCGTCAGCTGCTGGCACGACTGGCGATGCACTTGAGCCGGTCGGGCTACCGCGGCGCCGCGTTGAGCGTCGTCACCGGAAACGACACCGCGATCGCGTTCTACGAGGCGCTGCACGGCCGGTTTGCCGGCGAGACCATCGATCCGGGGCCGGTCTGGCGGTCGCACAACATCGTGATGGTGTGGGACGACCTGGCGAGTCTCGCGACCTGAGTCCGCGCTCGCGTCGCGTCGCGACGCACATCACGCGAGGCGCGCGCGCAGCCACGACGTGAACGCGGTCACGAGCGGCGAGTCGGCCAGCTCCTGACGCGTGACGAGATAGTAAGCATGACGTGACGGCACCGTGGCGCTGAACGGCCGCACGAGCGTGCCGTCGATCAGGTCGTCGCGCACCGACAGGCTGTCGCCGAGCGCCACGCCTTGCCCGTGCACCGCGGCTTCGACGCCGATGTGCGCGTTGCCGATTTCGAGAATGCGGATGCCCGGCAGCTGGTCGGCGTTCGCTTCCGCCAGCCAGCGCATCCACGAACCCGCATGCTCGCAGAACAGCGTGCGTCCCGCGAGATCCTGCACCTTGCGGATCGCATCGGGCCCGTTCATCAAGGCGGGGCTCACGACCGGAAACAGCGCCGGATGCTCGAGCAACTCGACGTGCCGGTTGCGCCAGTTGCCTTCCCCATAGCGAATGCAGACGTCGACGTCCGGCGAATAAATCTCACGCTCGTCGTTCGACGGAATCACTTTCAGGTGGATACCCGGGTAGCGCTCGAGAAAATCGCCGATGTGCCTGGCGAGCCAGCGCGACGTCAGCGACAGCGGCGTCGACACGACGAGATCGCCGGCGGCGGCCGGCGAATCGAGCCTGACGGTCGCGTTCGCGATCATGTCGAACGCCGTGCCGACCGGCTCCAGCAGCGCCTCGCCTTCCGGCGTGAGCTTCACGCGCGCCTTTGATCTGACGAAAAGCGCGACGCCGAGCGTGCTTTCGAGAATCCGGATCTGGTGGCTGACCGCGCTCGCGGTCACATGCAGTTCGTCGGCGGCGGCCGACACGCTGCCGCGCCGGGCGGCGGCTTCGAACGCGCGAAGCGGGTTCAGCGGGGGCAGGCGGTTGCGCATCGGCAGGCACGTCGAACGACGCTGTGCTGAGAAAAATTTCATTTAAGCGGATTCAATTTCTCGCTACAACAAAAAAATTGAATGCCTACAGTGGGGGCAATCCAACCGAGTCGAGGTCGACCGCAATGAGCCTTACCGAACCGATCGAACGCCTGTGGGGCGGCCGCTTCCAGTCGCAGCCGTCCGATGCGCTGCTGAACCTGTCCCGCTCCGATCCGAGTTTCTTCCGTCTCGTGCCGTACGACCTGGCCGGCTCCCGTGCGCATGCGCGCGAGCTGAATCGCGCAGGCATCCTGAGCGACGACGAGTTGGTGCAACTGCTGGCCGCGATGGACGGCGTCGCACGCGACTACGCGGCCGGCGCGATCGCGCCGTCGCTGGCCGACGAGGACGTGCACACCTTCCTCGAGCGCGTACTCACGCAGCGGCTGCCGGCGCTGGGCGGCAAGCTGCGCGCCGGGCGCTCGCGCAACGACCAGGCGGCGAACGACCTGCGCCTGTACCTGCGCGACAAGGCGCGCCAGCTGGTGCGCGGTGTGCTCGACCTGCAGGATGCGCTGGTCGGCCAGGCGAGCCGGCACGTCGATACGGTGACGGCCGGATTCACCCACCTGCAGCCGGCGCAGCCGATCGTGTTCGGCCATCAGTTGCTCGCGCACGCGCAGTCGCTGTATCGCGACGCCGACCGCCTGGTCGACTGGGACCGCCGCACCGCGCGTTCGCCGCTCGGCGCGGCCGCGCTCGCCGGTTCGGCGATCTGCGTGCGACCCGAGCTGTCCGCGCAGGAGCTCGGTTATGACGCGCCGTGCGAGAACTCGATCGACGCGGTGGCCGCCCGCGATCACGTCGCCGAATTCTCGTTCGTCACGAGCATGCTGGCCGTCAACCTGTCCCGCCTGTCGGAAGAAGTGATCCTGTGGACGTCGCGACAATTCCGCTGGGTGGAACTCGACGACGGCTATGCGACGGGCAGCTCGATCATGCCGCAGAAGAAGAACCCGGATATCGCGGAACTCACGCGCGGCAAGGCCGGGCGCCTGATCGGCAATCTCACGGGCCTGCTCGCGACGCTGAAATCGCTGCCGCTCGCGTACAACCGCGATCTCGCGGAAGACAAGATCGCCGCGTTCGATGCGATCGATACGCTCGAGCTCGTGCTGCCCGCGATGGCCGGGATGATCCGCACGATGCGCGTGAACGTCGACGAGATGCGTCGCCAGGCGCCGCTCGGTTTCACGCTCGCCACCGAAGTCGCCGACTGGCTGGCGCTGACGGGGGTGCCGTTCAGCGAAGCGCACGAGATCACCGGCGCGCTCGTGCGTGCGTGCGAGCGGGACGGCATCGAGCTCGCGGACGCGAGCACGGCACAGCTGCAGGCCGTCGACGCGCGGCTCGCGCCGGCGGTGCGCGCGCATCTGACGCTCGATGCGGCCGTCGCGGCCCGCGGCGGTGCGGGCGGCACGTCGCCCGCCCGCGTGCGCGAGCAGATCGGCCGCCTGAGCGAAGCAATCGAACGCCAGGCCGCGTGGGCGGCCGACTACCGGGGGCCGTCATGCTGAGCGCGTCCGATTCCAGCCGTCTCGACCGCGCATCCGTGCCTGCCGGCCCCGCGGCGGACGATACCGCCGGCCTCGTGCGCGTGCGCCGGCGCTACTGGGGCCGCTATGTCGCATCGATCGCGATCATCGCCGCGCTCGCCTACGTGGTCGCCGCGTTCGCGCGCGGGCAGATCGAGTGGCGCGTCGTCGGCCAGTTCCTCACCGCGCATTCGATCCTGACGGGGCTCGGCAACACGATCGTGATGACCGTGCTCGCGATGACGCTCGGCGTCGTGCTCGGCGTCGTCACCGCGGTGATGCGGCTGTCGTCGAACCCGGTGCTCGGCGCGATCGCGCAGGGCTACATCTGGCTGTTCCGCGGCACGCCGGTGATCCTGCAGCTGCTGCTGTGGTTCAACCTCGCGCTGGTGTTTCCGACGCTCGGCATCCCCGGCATCGCCGAATTCCGGACCGTCGACGTGATGACGCCGTTCCTCGCGGCAGTGCTCGGGCTCGGGATCAACCAGGGCGCGTATACGTCGGAGGTCGTGCGTGCGGGGCTGCTGTCGGTCGACACCGGCCAGTACGAGGCCGCGAAATCGATCGGCATGGCGCGCCTGCAGGCGCTGCGCCGGATCATCCTGCCGCAGGCGATGCGCGTGATCGTGCCGCCGATCGGCAACGAGCTGATCGGCATGGTCAAGCTGACGTCGCTCGCGAGCGTCGTACAATACGCGGAGATGCTGCACAACGCGCAGAACATCTATTACGCGAACGCCCGCGTGATCGAGCTGCTGATCGTTGCCGGCATCTGGTATCTCGCGGTCGTGACCGTGCTGTCGCTCGCGCAGGCGCGCGTCGAACGGCGCTACGCACGCGGCGCGGGCCGCGCGGCAGGGCGCAAATGAACGATACGATCCTCAATCATCGGGAGAACGTCATGACGAACGCGGTCGTTCGCGCGGTCGACGTGCGCAAGTCGTACGGCGATTTCCAGGCGCTGCACGGCATCACGCTCGACGTTGCGCCGGGCGAAGTGCTGTGCATCATCGGGCCGTCGGGCTCGGGCAAGAGCACGTTCCTGCGCTGCATCAACCAGCTCGAGACGATCAGCGCGGGCGCGCTGTGGGTCAACGGCGAGCTGGCCGGCTACCGGCGCACCGGCGACCGCCTCCACGCGCTGTCGGAGCGCCAGGTCGCGCGCCAGCGGCTCGCGACCAGCATGGTGTTCCAGCGCTTCAACCTGTTTCCGCACAAGACCGCGCTCGAGAACGTGATCGAAGGCCCGGTGCAGGTGCTCAAGCGCCGCCGCGCGCAAGCCGAGGAGGAAGCGCGCGCGCTGCTCGCGCGCGTCGGGCTCGGGCACAAGTGCGACGCGTTTCCGGTCGAGCTGTCGGGCGGCCAGCAGCAGCGCGTCGCGATCGCGCGGGCGCTCGCGATGCATCCGCAACTGATCCTGTTCGACGAACCGACGTCGGCGCTCGACCCCGAACTCGTCGGCGAAGTGCTCGCCGTGATGCGCGATCTCGCGAAGAGCGGGATGACGATGATCGTCGTCACGCACGAGCTCGGGTTCGCGCGCGAGGTGGCCGACCGCGTCGTGTTCATGGACGGCGGCCGGATCGTCGAGAGCGGGCCGCCCGACCAGGTGCTGTCCGCGCCGACGCAGGCGCGCACCCGCGAGTTCATCTCCGCCGTGATTGCATGAACGGGCCGGGCCCCCGAACGATCGAGCCGTCAACGAGAGCGGCGCAGTCCCCCCATGACTTCATTACGACAAGGCGACATCCCATGAAAGCATCCGTCCTGACCCGCACGCTGGCCGCCGTCGCATTCGGCGCGCTCGCGCTCCACGCGTCGTATGCCGCCGCGCAATCCGCGAGCGCGAAACGCACGCTGAACGTCGCGATCGTGCCGAACTATCCGCCGTTCGAGTACAAGGACCCGGCAACCGACAAGCTGGCGGGCTTCGACGTCGATCTCGGCGAGGCGCTGGCCGCGAAGATGGGCGCGAAACTGAACTGGGTCGAAACGAGTTTCGACCAGATGATGAGCGCGGTTGCCACGCAACGCGTCGACATGATCCTGTCCGGCATGACCGACCTGCCGACCCGCCGCGATGCAGTGACCTTCGTCGACTACATCGAGACAGGCCCGCAGTTCTATACGCTGAAGGCGCGCGCCGGCGAGTTCGCGCAGATGAACGCGCTGTGCGGCAAGCGCGTCGGGTCGAGCCGGCGCACGTCGTTTCCGGACAACACGACTGCGTGGAGCGCGGAGAACTGCGTGAAGGCCGGCAAGCCGGCGATCGTCGTGGTGGGCACCGACGGCTCCGCGGACGCCCGGATGCAGCTGCGCCAGAACCGCATCGACGCGGCCGTGCAGGGCGGCGAGACGCTGCCGTACCAGAACGGTCTCGAACAGAACGCGTATGCGCCGGTCGGCAAGCCGTTCCTGTCGCAATACACGGGTATCGGCGTCGCGAAGGGCAATACGGCGCTGAGCAGCGCGCTGACGACGGCGCTCAACCAGCTGATCGCCGACGGTTCGTACCAGAAGCTGCTCGCGAAGTGGGGGCTGCAGGAGCACGCAGTGGCGAAGGCGACGATCAACGCGACGCGCTGAGCGCGAAATGACGGGCCTCGCTCCCCGCTGGCCGGACGCGCAGCGCGCATGCGTCGCGCTCGCGTTCGATCTCGACGGCCCGACCGGCGACGCGATGCTGAACGGGTCGATCTGGCGCAACCCGGCCTATTTCACGCTCGGCAGCTACGGGCCGTGGCGCGCGCTCGGCCGGTTGCTCGATGTGCTCGCGTCGTTCGACCTGCCCGCGACGTTTTTCGTGCCCGCGTGGATCGCGCAGACGTGGCCCGCGCAATGCGCGGCGATCGTCGAGCGCGGCCACGAAATCGGCTATCACGGCTATCGGCACGAAGCGTTCTGGACACTCGAGCCCGAGCGGCAGCGCGAAATCATGGCACAGTCGGCCGACGTCTTCGCGCGCACGCTCGGCGTGCGGCCGGTCGGGTTTCGCACGCCGTCCGGCGACTGGAGCGACGCGACCGTGGCCGTGCTGCGCGAGGCGGGCGTGCGCTATTCGAGTTCGATGCGCGGCGACGACCGGCCCTACCTGCTGCACGACACGGACGGCGCGCCGCCGCTCGTCGAGATTCCGGGCCGCTGGGAGACCGACGATTACGCGTCGCTCGCGTATCACCGCAACCCCGACTATCCGGCCGGGCTCGACCGGATCGCCGGTTACGGCGCGACACTTGACAACTGGACGCGCGAATTCGACGGCGTGTACCGTGAAGGGCTGTGCCTGACGACGCTGCTGCATCCGAAGGTCTGCGGCAAGCCGGGGCGCATCGCGCTGCTGGAGGCGTGGTTCGCGCACATGCGCGCACGGGATGGCGTATGGTTCGCGCGCTGCCGCGAAGTGGCCGACTGGTGGCTCGCGCAGGCCGCGCGAGATGCACGACCGACGCAACGGAGCAACGCGTGACGAAATTGCCTGCATGGCCGGGCGGCGCGCGCTGCGCGGTCGCGATCACGGTCGACTTCAACGACATTCATGGCATCCAGACCCGCGAGCCGCGCATCGTCGGCCGCGAGAAATCGTTGTCGGTGTGGCGCTACGGCGCGACCCGAGGCGTCGACCGGCTGCTCGCAACATTCGACGCATTCGGCGTGCCGGCAAGCTGGTTCGTGCCCGGCGTCGTCGCCGACACCCACGGGGCCGCGGTGCGCGAAATCGCGGCGGCCGGCCACGAACTCGGCGTGAGCGGTTATCGCTGCGAGGATTTCGATGCGCTGCCGCTCGCCGCGCAGGTCGATGCGTGCCGCGCCGGGCGTGCCGCGCTGGCGGACGCGACCGGCCGCGACGTGGAAGGGTTTCGCTCGTTCACCGGCAACTGGGCCGACGGTTTCGCGGATTTTCTCGTCGCGGAAGGCTTCACGTGGTCGTCGTCGTGGCGCGGCGACGATCGGCCGTACGTGCATCCGCGCGGCGACGGCAGCACGGGAGGTGCGCGGCTCGTCGAACTGCCGCTCCACGACGAACTCGACGACGAGCCGTACTTCGCGTTCAACCTGTCGCCGCCCGTGCCTGCCGGCCAGCCTCGCATCGCCGCCTATCGCGACGTGCTCGACAACTGGCTGCGCGACGTCGACGGGTTCCGGCGCTTCGGGCTGTGCTGCGTGCTGCGCCTGCATCCCGAGATCATCGGCACGGCGGCGCGCATCGAGCTGCTGCGGGCGTTGCTGGCTCACCTGCGCGACGCGGGCGACGTGTGGTTCGCCACCGGGAGCGACATCGCGCGCTGGTGGCGTACCCAGGCGCCCGTCAATGAACCGGGCCATCCGGTCGACGTGTTCGCGCACTGCGTGGCCGAGGCGTCGGCGAGATGACGACGGATGCGCAAACGCGCGCGACGCGGCTCGCGGCATTCGTCGCGCAGACAGACGCCGACGCGTTGCCGGAGGAAGTCGTCGCGAAGGCCAGGCGTCACGTGCTCGACACATTCGGTGCCGCGCTGGCCGGCACGTCGGCCGTCGAGACACGCATCGCCCGCGCGCTGACCGGCGACACCGCTCACGGCGGCGCATCGCTCTGGGGCACGCGCCGGACCGCCGGCGCGCGTGACGCGGCATTCGTCAACGGCATTGCCGCGCATGCGCTCGAGCTCGACGATTCCGGCGGCTGCGACCATTCGGGGGCTGTCGTGCTGCCTGCCGTACTCGCCGCGCTGTCGTGCGCCGGCCGTCCGGTGACGGGGCGCGAATGCGTGGCGGCGATCGTGCTCGGCTATGACGTGGGGCGGCGCGTACTCGAGGCGGCCGGCGGCTACTCGGTCCACAACGGTGCGGGCTGGCACTCGACCCTCAGTTGCGGCGTGTTCGGCGCGGCGGCCGCCAGCGCGCGCGTGCTCGGGCTCGACGCCGCACGCACGCGCGATGCGCTTGGCCACGCGGCCAGCTTCTCCGGCGGGCTGTGGGGCTTCATCCACGACGGATCGCAGACGAAGCGGCTGCACGCCGGGCGCGCAGCGGAAGGCGGCGTGCTCGCCGCGCTGCTCGCGCGCGAAGGCGTAAGCGGTCCGGCCCGCGTGTTCGACGACGTATGGGGCGGCTTCTTCAACACGTTCGCCGCGCAGTCCCGTGTGCCCGACGCGTTGACCGACGGCCTGGGTGTGCGCTGGAAGCTGATGCGCTGCTCGATCAAGCCGCATGCATCGTGCCGCAGCGCGCATGCAGCCGTCGACGCGGCGCTGCAGCTTGCAGGCGGCCGCACGCTGGACGCGGGCGAGATCGAGCGGGTGGTCGTGCGTGCGAGCGCGTTCGTGGCACGGATGTGCGGCGGCCGCGACCTGTCGACGCTGTCGTCCGCGCAGATGAGCCTGCCGTACGCGGTGGCGGCGGCACTCGCGTTCGGCGATACGGGGCTCGGCGTCTATCGGGACGACCGGCGCACCGATCCGCGCGTCACCGCGCTGCTCGCGCGCATCGAGATCGACGTCGACCCGGCGCTCGGCGATCTCGACGAACCGACGGTCATCCTGTGCCGCGCGAACGGGATGCGGGAATCGCGTCATGTTCCGATCGCACTCGGCGATCCGCGCAATCCGCTGCCGGATGCGGCGCTGCTGGCGAAATATCGTGCGCTCGCGAGCCTGGCGCTTGACCGTGCGCGCGTCGATGCGTTGAGCGACCTGTGCCTGTCGCTGGACCGGCAGGCGGACGCGCGCGTGCTGAACGCGCAACTCGCGGGCGATCGGGACAGCCTCGATTGAATGTGCCGGTGGGTTCCGTGCGGTCGCTGCGGGTGCCACACTCTCGCGAGAAGCTGCCGGCCGACGATATCGCGACGTCGGGCGCGCACGGCCCGCAACGCTCGGCGAAGCCCGGTGACGCGTGCAGGGCCGTGCATCCCGCGGCCGCTCCGGTGGCGCACGCAATCCGGCGTCTCCGTCTTTCATCCGCCTTGCCTTGCCTGGCGAAAGCCGTACGGATCGATGCCGAACCGGCTCCGCTTTTCACGCACCGAACGCCGGCGCATCTTTTTTGAGACTGCGCCACGTTCGCCCGGTATCATCGCTGCGCTCGTGAACGACGCCATTGGCCGGTGCATGCCGACTCGCGCGCAACCAGCATCGCAGGCTTGACAACACAGGGCGGACGCCGGCGGTGCGTCGCGCCGCGATCGGGCCGATTCGGCCACCAGCACGACGGAGCATGGAACGATGGTAACGGGGACGGGTGCGGCGCGACGCGCGAGGGCGGTCGCTGCCGGGAGCGCGTGGGTCATGGCGGCGGCAGGCGGCGCACACGCGCAGGCATCGGGGGCGGCAGCCACGCCGCCGGCCGGCGCGGCGGCGGCGGTGCTGCCGGCAATCGACGTGACGGGGAAGGGCGACCGCGCGTCGAGCGGGCTCGTCGGGCTGCGCACCACGGCCGGCACGAAGACCGACACGCCGGTGGCCGAGATCCCGCAGACGATCAATCTCGTGACCGCGCAGCAGATCGAGATGACCGGCGCGACCGACCTGAACCAGGCGCTGCGCTATGTGCCGGGATTTGCCACGTTCGGCGCCGACAGCCGCACCGACTGGTATGCGGCGCTGCGCGGCTTCACGCCGACGCTGTACGTCGACGGCGTGGCCGCGCCGAATACGGCCGTCATCGCGAACTGGCGCGTCGACCCGTACACGATCGACTCGATCGCCGTGCTGCGCGGGCCGACGTCGGTGCTGTACGGCGCGGGCGAACCCGGCGCGATCGTCGATGCGCACACGAAGCTTGCCGACGGCGAGCGCGTCCGCGAAGCCGGCGTGCAGATCGGCAACGACGCGCGCAAGCAATTCATGCTCGACGTCGGCGATGCGCTTGACCCGGACGGCCGCTATGCGTACCGCTTCGTCGGCGTGGCGCGCGACGGCAACGCGGTCACCGGCCCGAACGGAGACCGGCGCGTCGCGCTGGCGCCGTCGTTCCGATGGCGGCCGAACGCCGATACGTCGCTGACGCTTTCGGCGACCTTCCTGCAGGACAGCAGCGACATTTCGTCGAACTTCCTGCCCGCGTCGGGCACGGTGCTGCCGAACCCGAACGGCCGGCTGTCGCAGGACATCTACATGGGCGCCCCCGGGTTCAACGACTACCGGAAGAAGCAGTGGTCGCTCGGCTACGCGCTGGAGCACCGCGTGAATGCGATCTGGTCGCTGCACCAGGACGTGCGCTGGTCGCACCTGTCGCTCGACGACGCGACGGTGTTCGGTATCGGCTTCATGCCCCGCAGCAGCACCACCATGATGCGTTATGCGGGGCTGTTCCAGCTCAACTACAGCCGGTTCGACATCGACAACCACGCGCAGGCGCGCTTCGGCACGGGGCCGCTCGAACATATGCTGCTGCTCGGCGCGCAATATGACCGGCAGACGACGACCAACAGCGTATGGCTCGCGCTGGCGCCGTCGCTCAACCTGTATCGCCCCGTCTACCGGCCCGTCACGGACGCGATTTTCTCCGGCCCGACGTCGCTCGGCCACGTCGACCAGTACACGGCGATGAACGTGTTCGGCGTGTATGCGCAGGACCAGATCCGCTGGAAGCGCTGGACGCTCACGCTCGGCGGCCGCGAGGATTTCGTCAATGCGCGGTTCGACGACCGGACGGCCGGCACGCAGGCGCAGCAGGACGTCAGTGCGTTCTCCGGGCGCGTCGGGCTCACCTATCAGGGCGACGCCGGGCTGTCGCCGTACGTGA
The DNA here is from genome assembly GCF_004343765.1 of Burkholderia sp. SRS-25. Taxonomy (NCBI): domain Bacteria; kingdom Pseudomonadati; phylum Pseudomonadota; class Betaproteobacteria; order Burkholderiales; family Burkholderiaceae; genus Burkholderia; species Burkholderia sp. SRS-25. Next base: position 29,010 of record NZ_PTXM01000001.1, on the reverse strand, counting down.
GCTATTCGACGTCGTTCGATCCCGTCATCGGCGTCAGGATGTATGGCGGCGGCATGCCCAAGCCGACGCGCGGCAAGCAGACGGAAGCCGGGCTGCGCTGGCAGCCGCCCGGCAAGAACCTGCTGCTGAGTGCGGCCGTCTACCAGATCGACCAGACCAACGTCGCGACGCCGACACCGGTGAGTCTCGACCCGACCGGCACGACGTCCGTGCAGACCGGCAAGGTGCGCTCGCGCGGGATCGAGCTGAGCGCGGTCGGCAAGGTCACCCGCGAGTTGTCGGTCGTCGCGTCGTATGTGTATCAGGACGTCAAGAACGTGCAGGCGAACGACGCGTCGTTGAACAACTGGCCGGTGGCCGTGCCGCTGCCGCGGCAGATGGCGTCGATGTGGGCCGACTGGACCTGGCGCACGGGCGCGCTGTCGGGCCTCGGGATCGGCGGCGGCGCGCGCTACCAGAGCGCGTCGGCCGGCGCGCCCGACAACTCGCTGACCGTGCCGAGCGTGACGCTGGTTGACCTGGCGCTGCACTACGAGATGCCGCACTGGCGGTTCGCGCTGAACGTCGCGAACCTGTTCGACCGGCGTTATGTCAGCGGCTGCCAATCGTACGCCGTCTGCGTGTTCGGCAACGAGCGGACCGTGCTGGCCACCGCGAAATACGACTGGTAATCGCGAACGCGCGGAACGGCCCTATGCGTCGCGTTGCGGCTCCCGGCGCGCGGCGCGTTCGCCGGCGTGACGCTGGCGTCGCCACTCGGTCGGCGTGAGGCCGAAACGCTCGCGGAATGCGGTCGCGAAATTCGCCGGTGTGGAAAAACCGATTTCCTTCGCAATGCTGGCAATGCTGAGCGACGTCGAATCCAGCAGGTCCTGCGCGATCCGCAGCCGCTCTTGGCGCAGATACTCGAACACCGTCTGGCCGAGATTGTCGCGAAACGCGCGTGACAGCCGCTTTTCATGCGTGCCGACCGCGCGGGCCAGCTGCTCCACCGTCGGCGGATCGTTCAGCGTTCGTGCCAGGTGGCGGATGGCCGCGCGCACGATGATGTCGTCGTCCTTGCCGGCCACGAACGGGCTGTCCGTGTCGACGGGCCGCTCGCGCTTCTCCCGCGCGAGCTGCACGCGAATCCGCGCGAGCACTTCGGCGGGCTCGAACGGCTTCACCACATAGTCGACGCAGCCGATGTCGAACCCCTCGAGGCGCTCGTGCAAGGCGCCGGCCACGGTCAGGAAGATCACCGGAATCGCGCACGTCAGCGGATCGGCGGCAAGCAGCCGGCACGCGGTGAAGCCGTCCATGCGCGGCATGCGGACATCCATCAGGATCAGGTCGGGCAGGAGCGCCTGCGCGCGCTGGCACGCCTGCAGCCCGTCGGATGCAATGCTGATCCGGCACCCCGTGCCGCGCAGGATGTCGATCAGCAAGCGAAGCTGGTCGGGCTGATCGTCGACGATCAGGATATGGGCGCCGCCCAATGCGGAGGTCGATGGATGCATCGTGCACCTGTTCTGGAATGGCTGCTGGCTGCGTTCCTGCGGGTGGCCGGCCCGGTTCGGATCAATCGTCGGAAGCTGCTCCATGGCGACGTACAAGCGCATCGATATTCGGATTTCACCCGACGACATGACGGACAACCGGTCGGCGTAATGCCCGGCATGGCGGGTTCCGATCACTGACCCGGTAAAGGCGCCGAGCGTTGTCGCCGTCGCGCGCTGAAAGGTGCGCGCCCGCCGGGATCGATGCGAGCCGAATTGTAGGAGCATATTTCAATTCTCGCCAGACGCATTGGCTCTATTTGCTTCATGCCGTTTTTCGGATGCTTCATCGTATATCGTGATTTGTGTTTGCAGTACCGCACGCCGATGCCTGTCCATTTCCGCCATTTCAATTTTCGTCGCCACATGCAATCGCGCAGTTCCGCGTTTTTTCTGGAAAAACCTTGCGGGGAATTTTTCTTTAATCCGCCTCAGCAAAGATTTTATCCTCCCGGTAAAACATCTCGATTAATTGCGATGGCGCGAAATCGTTTGCGAGATACGTGTTTTTGTTGCAACTCATTGAATATATTGAATTTTACAATCTATAAAGAATGTCGACTTCAGTAATTTTAAATCGTGTCTCATAATTCGTCCGAACTTTGAGCGCAGGGTTGCACCGAGCAGCACAAGGCACGGCGGGTTGTGACGGACGTTGTGCGATTCGGGTCCGAAGCATCAATTGATGTGACTCCGGGCGCATGTCCGTTGCGCGCAAGCGCGAATCCGGTTGCCGTGGATGAAATAAAAGAAGCGGGGTTGGTCGCGGTCGGCGCGACATCAAATCAGGGGTGTCCATAACGGCGGGTTGAATCTCCGGATTCAGTCGCTGGGCGAATTCGCCCATATAAAACGATATGCATTCCTAATGCACTGCATGAATTAACGGAACGGGCCGTCACGCGAACGGCGTGCCCGCGCTTTCGAACGTCCCGTCGCCACGGTCGGACGATGCGTGTCGCCTCCGGCACGCTCGGGCCAGGCACGGGAATCGGGTTCCGCACTGAAGTCGCAATCGCAATCGCAGGTGAAGTCTTCAATAAAAGTAAGTAGTCCGTATCCAAACCAAACGCTACAAAACGGAGCAGAAGACCATGAAGAGGAAGCAGATTTCGGCGTTTGCCGCCGCCATGTTCACGGGTGCAGGTGTCCTGATCTCGGGCGCCGCGCATGCGGACAATTTCGTCGACCGCGGCAACCCGGACAACGCGCTGAACGGCCAGTGCATCGACGGGACGAACCCGCTGTGTGTCGCGACCAAGAGCGGGAGTTACGTGGCAGTGAGCACGACAAACGTCAAGATGGGCACGAATGCCAAGGCAGGCACCAGCGGGATCGCGATCGGCGACCAGTCGAATGCAAGCAGCAATGGCGGCACCAGCAGCGGCGGTGCGATCGCGATCGGCGTCGGTTCGCAGGCGCTGGCGAACTCGGCCACGGCCATCGGCACGGTAGCCGTCGCGCAAGGCAACACGGCGCTCGCCATCGGTCGCCAGTCGGCCGCGGTCGGTGATTTCTCGATGGCGCTCGGCAACGTCGCCGATGCGCACGGCACGAGCTCCATCGCGCTGGGTCACTCGGCCCTCGCCAGCGGCGATCGCTCGGTTGCGATCGGCGGTGCCAACCCGACGTCGAGCGACGGCGTGTCGGCCGGCGCGTCGTATGACGCAGCCACCCAGACGCGCGCCGGAGGCACGCAGTCCGTGGCGATCGGCGCAGGCGCGCAGACGAACGACAACAACCAGGTGGCGATCGGTTCGGGCAGCGTCGGTGCGAACAATGGCGGCACGCCGGTGTTCGGCGGCACGGCCGCGCCGGTTGGCGGCGCGGTGTCGTTCGGCTCGATCGGCAACGAGCGCCAGCTCAAGAACGTCGCGGCAGGCGCGGCCGATACGGACGCCGTCAACGTCCAGCAGCTGAAGAACGTGAACGGCACGCTCAGCACGAGCATCGCCACGGTCGATGCGCGTGTGACGTCGGTCGGCGATTCGCTGTCGACCACGATCTCGAATGTCGACCAGCGCGTGACCAGCGTCGGCAACAGCCTCAGCACCAGCATCGTGACCGCAACGAAGAACGTCGTGAAATACACCGACGATTCGCATGCGGCGATCGCACTCGACGGCACCAATGGCACGACGATCAACGGTGTCGCGGCTGGCGTCGCCGATACCGATGCGGTCAACGTCGGCCAGCTGAAGGGCAGCGTTGCACCGCTGCAGACGTCCATTTCGACGGCGTCGTCGAACATCACGAACCTGCAGACCAGCGTCACCGGCATCAACGCGTCGCTGAGCACGGCAACCACCAATATCAGCAACCTGCAGGCAGCCGACGCACGCAACGTGAAGTACGACGGCCAGAGCGGCTTCGACTCGGTGACGTTCGCCGGCACGAACGGCACGACGCTGCACAACGTCGCAGCCGGCGTCGCGAACACCGATGCAGTGAACGTCGGGCAACTGAACGGCGGCCTGTCATCGCTCAGCACGAGCGTGACGAACAACATCAGCACGACGCTGGGCAACCTGAGCACGTCGATCACGAACCAGATCGGCAACGCGACGAAGAACGCCGTGCAGTACGACGATGATGCGCACAGCGGCGTGACGCTCGGCGGCAAGGGCGCGCAGTCACCAGTCGCGCTGCACAACGTCGCGGACGGTGTTGCCGCAGGCGACGCCGTGAACGTCGGTCAGCTCGGCAAGGCGACCGACACGCTGAACCAGTCGATCACGAATGTCGGCAACAGCGTCACGACGCTCGGCAACCAGGTGACGACGAATACGGGCAACATCGCGGCCCTCCAGCAGGACGCACTCCAGTGGAACGCGACCCTCGGCACCTACGATGCGAGCCACGGCGGCAACGGTCCGCAACGCATCGGCAACGTCGCGGCCGGCAAGAACGGCACGGACGCGGTCAACGTCGACCAGTTGAACGCGGCGATTCAGGACGGCACGAGCCAGCTCGACGCGCTCGCGGTGAAGTACGACGACGCGAGCAAGAAGCAGGTTTCGCTCGGCGTGGGCAACGGCGGGAGCCCGGTGCACCTGACCAACGTCGCGGAAGGCAACGTGGCGGCCGGCAGCACGGATGCGGTGAACGGCGCGCAACTGCGCCGCTCGACCGACGGCACGGCGGCCGCGCTGGGCGGCGGCGCGACGGCGAATCCGGACGGCTCGATCAGCGCGCCGGCCTATAAAGTCGGCGGCGGCTCGTTCAACAACGTCGGCGACGCGCTCACGAACCTCGACGGCCGCGTCGGCAGCAACACGACGACGCTCGAGAATCACGAAACGCGCATCGGCAACGCCGAAACGAACATCGCTGGCAACACGGCCGCGATCGCCGGGCTGCAACAGGACGCACTCCAGTTCGACCCGAAGGCCGGCGCCTACAACGCGGCGCGCGGCGGCGCACCGACGAAGCTGACGAACGTGGCCGACGGCAACATCGCCGCGGGCAGCACGGACGCGGTGAACGGCGGCCAGTTGTCGGGCGTGAAGTCGTCGCTCGAACAGCAGATCACGCAGGTGTCCAACCAGGCGGGCGAGGCCGTGAAGAACGTCGTCAAGTACAACGTCGACACGAACGGCAACCGGCTGAATTCGGTATCGCTGGTCGGCGGCGACACGAATGCGGCCGTCGTGCTGAAGAACGTCGCGGCGGGTACCGACGATACGGACGCGGTGAACGTGAAGCAGCTGAAGGGCGTGCAGTCGAGTCTCAACCAGCTCGGCGCGCTCGCGGTGCAGTACGACGACAGCTCGAAGAGCTCGATCACGCTCGGCGGCGCCGGCGGCACGCGCATCACCAACGTGCAGGCAGGCACGCTCAGCGCAACCAGCACGGACGCGGTGAACGGTTCGCAGCTCAACGCGACCAACCAGCAGGTTGCGAAGAACACGACCGACATCACGAACCTGCAGGGGAACGTGACCAGCATCGCGAACGGCAAGGCCGGCCTCGTGCAGCAGCAGGATCCGAACGGCGCGATCACGGTCGGGAAGGACACCGGCGGCACCAGCGTGAACTTCTCCGGCACGTCGGGCGACCGCGTGCTGACCGGCGTCGCGGCTGGCGTGAACAACAACGACGCGGTCAACATGGGCCAGTTCAACAATGCGTTGAAGAACGTCGCGGCCAACGATCAGATCCGTGCGGCGGTGACCGATGCGAACACGTCGTGGATCGCGCGTGCCGATGCGGGTTCGATCGGGTCGACGGCAACCGCAACCGGCAAGAACGCGGTGGCGGTCGGCCAGGGCTCCGTCGCCGATCGCGACAATTCGTTCTCGGTCGGCGCGAAGGGCAGCGAGCGCCAGGTCACGAACGTCGCGGCCGGCACGGCGCCCACCGACGCGGTGAACGTGCAGCAGCTGAACGACAACCTGTCGGCCGCGTCGAATCAGGCGAAGGGCTACACCGACCAGCGCATCGGCCAGGTGTACAACTCGTTCAACGACCTGAAGAAGGACATGTACGGCGGCGTGGCATCGGCGATGGCCGTGGCCGGCCTGCCGCAACCGACGGGCGCGGGCCGCTCGATGGTTTCGGCGGCGACGTCGAACTATCACGGCCAGCAGGGTTTCGCCGCCGGGTATTCGTACGTCACGGAAAGCAACCGTTGGGTCGTCAAGGCGTCGGTGACGGGCAATGCGCGTTCGGACTTCGGTGCGGTGGTGGGCGCGGGTTACCAGTTCTGACGTCGTCCGCGCAGCATCGATTGACCGGTGGGGCCGGGCATCGGTCGTGATGTCCGGCACTGGCGGGAAATCCGTGGCCCGGGGTGGTTTTTTCATCCTCGGGCCATCGACGCTTGATGCGTCGCGCAGCGCGACATGGATGCGCCGGGCGCGTCCGGCAGTCGAGCGCCCGGGCAATCGGTACGCTGGCCTCCGGTATCCGGATCGAGTCGTTCAGCATCTTCTTCCATCAGCACACCCCTGCGTCAAGCAATCCTGACGATACCGGCTGGACCCATGCCGGCATCGTCACGAAGATGGACGTGGGGGGCGGGAAACGAGGGTGTTCAGGCTCATCCCTGCCGAATGCGAATAGCGCGATCCGCGGCGATCGAAACGGTGCCCCGGCCCTCGGTTTCAAGCGGGCTCGCGGGCTGTCCGGACGTGCGGCTAATGCGAGTTGTCGAATGTGAGCGCCGGCTCGTATTCTGAATGCGTCGGGCGGAACGGCATGGGGCCTCCGCCGATTCACGCATGACAGGGACTCGCAATGACTGCCATTACGCAAACCATGAAGCTCAACCACCTGAGCTTCCCGTCGTCCGACACGCTGGCGACGGCCCGATTCTTCGAGCGGCATCTCGGTTTCACGATCGCGGGAAGCTGGGAGCAATCCTGGATCCTCAAGCGCCCGGGCTTCGACGTGGTGATCGATCACGTCAGCGACGACATGCCGGCATGGCCGACGAATTTCCACGTCGGGTTCGAACTGCCGAGCTTCGATGACGTTCGCGCGTTGTTCGAGCGCTTTACCGAAGAGGGCGTCGAGATGGTGACGGACGTCTTCAACAACGGGCGTGGTTCCCGTTTCTTCTGCCGCGCACCGGGCGGCGTGATGTTCGAACTGAACACGCGCGCGGATGCCGCGCCGGCCTATCAAGGCACGTTCGACTGACGCAGGCAAGCATCGCGTTGCGCTCGGCCGCCGGCGCGAGCCAGCCTGTCGATGACCGTGCGGGTGTGCGAAGGCCGGGTGATTTCCGTCCAGTGCAGATGCGCGAATGTCGGGTCGTCCCGCAGGGCGGCGAACTTGATGCGATTCCTGGCGAACGTGGTGTACGACCACAGCAGCACCGACTCCCGGGAGAACGCCATCCGCAGCGATTGGTGCGAAGCCGCCGGCACACCGTTCACCCATGCTCGTCGCGATTTTCGGCAAGGCGTTGCCGTTTCCGAACAGTATGGCGACCGCCGTCAGCGATGCGCACGAACACGGCGTGCATGCGATGGCCTTGTGCCGTTTCCTGCAGCAAGGACTGGCGGGCATCGCGGGCGACGGCCGCGGTGCTGCAGCACCAGGGCGGCACTTGGACGCTCGCCGTGTTCGTGCTGGGCGCACTGACGTGGCTGGTGGTGCGGTTCAAGGTGAGGGCCGGCCAGGCGGCGGACGTCGATCGTTCATCGGCTACATGCGATAGATTGCGCCGCGCCGCTCGGGCGAACGATTCGTAGAAAGCATTACCTCGTGCGTCGCTCTGAAGGCTTTCGCTACGAATTCAGCGGCGTCGCCATCGAAAGCGAGAATCGAAGGGCCATTAAAGGTTTCATTGACGCATCGGGAATGGCAACAATCAAAATAAATATTTAATAAAGTAAATAGTAGCCGGCGCTTCACCCCGGCTTCACTTCATTCGTCCCGCGCGACCCGTGCCACGCACCGCCTCGCCCAGGCGTCACGGGCCTCGCCGGCACATTCCACCGATGCAAGCTTGTCGATCCCGCCATCGCTGCCGACAAGATCATTTCGAATTTCTCACCAAACCATGACTCGATTAACACCGATGACAGAAAAAATTAAACTGTTGGAAAATATCTTGTAATTATAAAAATGACCTTCTAGCATCCCTCTGCGGTTCGTGACATGTCTTAAATCAAAGTTTGTACTTGATGCATTCCTCGAACATCACCCACTTATAACCCGGGGGATTACATGAAGAAACTGTCTCGTCTGCTGTCCATCTCCGCGATTACCGTCGCGAGTCTCAGTGCTTTTGCCCAGGCCGGCGACCAGTCGGCTACGGTCGACAAGGCACTGCAACTGATCCAGCAGAACCCGTCCGCCTTCAGTCTCGCAGCCGGCGGCGCAGCACGCACGTTGAAGTTCGCCGGGCCGCAGGCGAGCGCGCCGGCGGACGGCGATCAGTTCCAGGTGCGCGACGTGATCGTCGACCCCGACGGCACCGAGCACGTGCGTTTCGACCGCTTCTACGCAGGCCTGCCCGTGATCGGCGGCGACGTGGTCGTCCATTCGAGCAAGGGGCAGTTGAAGCAGGCGAGCGTGACGCAGCTCGAGCCGATCAATCTCGCCGGCACGATCGGCAAGGTCGGAAACCGCGCGGTGGTACGCAACGCACCCGACATCGGCGCTGCCCGGGTCAAGCGCATCGCAGCCGCGCGTTTCGACTCCGACGTGCGCCGCGTCGATGATGCGGAACTCGTCGTGTTCGCACGCGACGTCACGCCGACGCTGGCCTACGCGGTGCGCGTTTACGGCAAGGCGACCGATGTGCACGGCGACGCGGTGCTGTACTACGTCGACGCGCGCACCGGCACCGTGCTCGATGCACAGGACCTGATCAAGACGGCCGCGGCGACCGGCACCGGCCGTTCGTTGTACTACGGCAACCTGACGCTCACCACCGACCAGACGGGCACGAACGCGTACCGGATGCTCGATCCGAGCCGCGGCTCCGGCTCGGTCTACGACGGCCGCGGGCTGACCTCGGACGACGTCGAGCAGGCGACCGACCTGCCGATCTTCACGAGCAGCACGAACGTGTGGGGCAACAATACGACCACCGACCGGCAGACTGTCGCCGCCGACATCGACTATGGTCTCGCGTTGACTTGGGACTACTACAAGACCACGCACAACCGCAACGGCATCTTCAATGACGGTCGCGGCGTGAAGAGCTACGCGCACGTGGTGTTCAACACGGGCAGCGGCACGACCGGCGCGAATGCGGCATGGCTGGATTCGCACGTGATGGTGTATGGAGACGGCCAACCCGGCACCAGCCTGCCGAAACCCGTCGTGTCGGTCGATGTCGCCGGACACGAGATGAGTCACGGCGTGACCGAGGCCACGGCCAACCTGAACTACTCGGGCGACGCGGGCGGCCTGAACGAATCGACGTCCGACATCTTCGGCACGCTCGTGAAGTACTACGCCAACAACCCGAACGATCCCGGCAACTACGTGATCGGTGCGCGCGTGGTGAGCGGCGGCCTGCGCAAGATGTACAAGCAGGATCTCGACGGCCGGTCGTTCAGCTGTTACCCGTCCGGCGGATTCTCGTGGTCGAATCCGCGCCACGATCCGCATTTCACGTCGGGCGTCGGCAACCGCCTGTTCTACCTGCTCGCTGAAGGCCCGACGGTGCCGTCGACCGACACCGGCCTGACGAAGGCGCAGCTGGTCTGCAACGGCGACACGACCTTCAGCGGCGTGGGTCGCGAGAAGGCCGGCAAGATCTGGTACCGGACGCTGACCGTGTATCTGAACGCCAACTCCAGCTACCCGAACGCACGCCGTGCATCGATCCAGGCAGCGAACGACCTGTATGGCACGAACTCGCCCGAAAGCGCAGCGGTCGCTCGCGCGTGGAGTGCGGTCGGGGTGAATTGATGGCGCTCGTGTGAGCGCGTCGAACGCCCGAGGGTCGCATGGCGGACCCTGCGCTTCGGAGTAGTGCGAACCAGTCGAAGCCACACGATGCCCGGGCGAACGGAGGGCAGAGGTTGATCGACCGCCTGCTATTGCAGGCGGTCGATTTTTTTGAAGTCCGGCTTTCATTGCACCCGCAGCATTACCCGTCGCCTGCACCACGCATCAGGCAGGCCAGCGATCGCCCGCCCCCCCGCTATCCCGTCCCGCCTCGTCCCGGCACCTTTTTCCCGGAAAAAATATCTGCCGGCAATCGTTTGCGCCCGGCCGCGCGGCGTTCAGTTTATTCATCGCATGCCGATATCTCGGGGGCGCGCCTGATCGAAGCGGCATTGCCCCCGCCGCACCGATCGGGAATGGCATCAGCCCATGCGACGGATAGGGGAAGAAAGGTTTTGGTGACAGTTTTCGGGTGCATCGTTCATCGGCACAATCACTGGCTGGTGTTGCTTGCCGCACTGCTGTGCGGAGGCGGCTCGTGGGTCACCGCGCGCCTGTTCCAGCGCACGGTGAGCACCTCCGGCACGCAGCGGCTCGGCTGGCAGGTGTTGACGGCCATTTCGGCCGGCGTGGCGATCTGGTGCACGCACTTCATCGCGATGCTCGGCTTCGAAGCCGGCGCGCCCGTGCACTTCAACCTGCCGCTCACGCTCGTGTCGCTGCTCATCGCGGTCGGCGGCAGCACGATCGGCTTCGCGCTGACGACCTGTCGCATCGTCAAGGTCGCGCCCGCGCTCGGCGGCGCGATCGTCGGCGTGGCCATCGTGCTGATGCACTACACCGGCATGCTCGCGTGGCGGGTCGAGGGGATCGTGTCGTGGGACGTCGGCTACCTGATCGCGTCGGTGGTCCTGGCGATGACGCTCGCCGCGCTCGCGCTGCACCTCGCGATGCGGCCGTCGCCGCACGCCGTCAACCAGATGGCCGGCGTGCTGTCGCTCGCGATCCTCGCGTTGCATTTCACCGGGATGTCCGCGCTGCGCGTCACGCCGCTGATGCTCGACGGCAACTGGACCGACATGAGCGAGCTGCGTCCGCTCGCGCTGGCGGTCGCGGGCACGTCGCTCGTGATCGTCTGCACGGGGCTCGTGAGCTACGTGATCGACAGCAACGTGCGGGCAGAATCGCTCGAACACCTGCGCCGGCTGGCGCTGAGCGACATGCTGACCGGCCTGCCCAACCGGGCCAGCTTCAACGAGCGGCTCGACCTCGAAATCGCGCTTGCGCAGGAACAACGCACGAAGCTCGCGCTGATCGGCATCGACCTGAACCGCTTCAAGGAAATCAACGACCTGCGCGGCCACCACGCCGGCGACGAAGTGCTGCGCATCCTTGCGCGCCGCATGGCGAACCTGCTGCGCGAAGGCGAATTCGTCGCCCGCATCGGCGGTGACGAATTCGCGGCGCTCTGCCGGATGGACGACGACACGCGCCTGATGGATCTGCTCGAACGGCTCGAGCCGGCGCTCTACAAGCCGGTCAGGCTGGACGACTACGAGGTCGTGCCGGGCGCGAGCTTCGGCGTTGCCGTCTACCCGGACGACGCCGCCACCAAGGCCATCCTCATCAACAACGCGGATCTCGCGATGTACCGCGCCAAGGGCAGCATCGCGCAATCGATCTGCTTCTACGAGCCGGCGATGGACCTGATCGTCCGCGCGCGGCGCAGCCTCGCGGCCGACCTGCGCCGCGCGGTGGCCGACAACCAGCTGAGCATTCACTACCAGGTGCAGGCGTCGCTCGCGACCGGCGAGATCCGCGGTTACGAGGCGCTGCTGCGCTGGCATCATGCGACGCTCGGCACGATTCCGCCGGCCGAGTTCATTCCGCTCGCCGAGGAAAACGGCGTGATCCTGGACATCGGCGCATGGGTGCTGCGCGAGGCCTGCGCGCGGGCGGCCACGTGGGAGCCGCCCTATGCGGTCGCGGTGAACGTATCGGCCGTGCAGTTCATGCACGCGGACCTGACGACGCTCGTGGCGGACGTGCTCGAAGAAACCCGCCTGCCGGCATCGCGCCTGCAGCTGGAGCTGACCGAATCGACGATCTTCGCCAGCCGCGAGCGCGCGCTGGACACGCTGCGGCAGATCAAGGCGCTGGGCGTGAGCATCGCGCTCGACGATTTCGGTACCGGCTATTCGTCGCTCGACACGCTGCGCTCGTTCCCGTTCGACCGCATCAAGCTCGACCAGTCGTTCGTCGCGGACGCGGAAGCGAAACCGCAGGATCGCGCGATCATCCGCGCCGTGCTCGCGCTCGGCAAGAGCCTGGGCATTCCGATCCTGGCCGAAGGCATCGAGACGCACGACCAGCTTGCGTTGCTGGCCGACGAAGGCTGCGACGAAGTGCAGGGCTACCTGCTCGGCAGGCCCGCTCCCCTCAACGAGATCGTCGGCAGCGGGCAGATTGCGCTGACCGGCGGCAACCGCGCCCGCACGGCGGCTCCTGCGTCCGAATCGGCCGTCGAGGCCGATCTCGACCCGGGCCCGCGCGGGTAACCCTCGATGCCGGACACGGCAGCCCGCCCCCGGGTTGCACCCCGCAGGCTCACATGAAAATCCTCTACGCACGGATGGCAAGACTGGCAAGCATCGCGGCGCCGGCCCGGAACCCGGACCTGCTCGCGGCGCAATACCGGGTATTCGCCGGCCAGATCCCGGTGTCGTACCTGATTCTCATCTCGAGCACCTGGAGCCTCGCCGTCACGCATTTCGGCAGCACGCCGTGGTGGCTGTCGGTCGCGATGCCGGCCGCGATGACGCTCGCGGCGCTCGCGCGGTTGCTGCACTGGCACCGCACCCGGCTGCTGGAACCGACGCCGGACGCGGTGATGCGCGCGCTCACGGTCACGAACTGGGTGGTGATCCCGGTCGCGGTGACGTTCACCACCTGGGCGCTGCTGCTGTTCCCGTACGGCGATGCGTGGCAGAAGGCCCAGGTGGCGTTCTACATGGCGATCACGGTGATCGGTTGCGTCTTCAGCCTGATGTACCTGCGTACGGCCGCGCTGGGCGTGGCCTTGGTCGTCAACGTCGCGTTCATCGCGTTCTTCCTCTCGACGCGCCAGCCGACACTCGTCGCCACCGCGGTCAACATGGCCTTCGTGTCGGCCGCGCTGATCGCCGTCATCTCCGTCAATTACCGGGGCTTCCTGCGCACCGTCGATGCGCAGGCCGAATCGCGTCTGCGCGAGCAGGCGCAGACGCGGCTGATGCGGATGATCGACGACATGCCGGTGGCCGTGATGACGGCCGACCCGGAGACGTTCCGCATCAACTACCTGAACGCGACGTCGCGCAACCTGCTGCGCTCGATCGAGCACCTGCTGCCGATCCGCGCGGACGACGCGCTCGGCGCGTCGATCGACTTCTTCCATCCGCACCCGCAGCACCAGCGCCGCCTGCTCGCCGATCCCGCGAACCTGCCGCATCGCGCCCGCGTCCCGCTCGGGCCGGAAGTGCTCGACATCCAGGTCTCGGCCGTGCGCGACGCCCAGGGGCGCTACATCGGCCCGATGCTGTCGTGGTCGATCGTCACGCAGCAGGCCGAGGCGGAGGCGCGCATTCACCAGCTCGCGCATCACGATTCGCTCACCGGCCTGCCGAACCGCGCGACCTTCCTGGCCGAATTCGACGCGAGCCTGCGCCGCTCGGACAAGGTGCTCGCGCTGCTCTTCATCGACCTCGACGGCTTCAAGCTGATCAACGACGCGTGCGGGCATTCGGCGGGCGACGCGGTGCTGCGCCAGGTCGCCGAACGCCTGCGCGGGCAGTGCCCCGAGCCGGCGATGATGCTCGGACGCATCGGCGGCGACGAATTCGCGGTGCTGCTGCGCGACACCGATGCGGATCGCGCGATGGGCGCGGCCGCGCGGCTCGTCGACACGCTCGTCGCCCCCTATGCGCCGTCGCCCGACCGGCCGTTCCGCATCGGCGCATCGATCGGCTGCGTGCTGGCGCCGCATCACGGCAACGACGCCGGCGTGCTACTGTCACGCGCGGACATGGCGCTCTATGCGGCCAAGAAAGCCGGGAAGGGCACCTACCGGATGTTCTCGCCGGACAGGGAAACGAGCGCGCAGGAGCGGGTCGCGCTCGAATCGAAACTGCGCGTCGCGCTGGACGAGAACCAGGGGTTGTACGTGTTCTACCAGCCGATCGTCGATGTCCTCACCGGCCAGATCACGACGCGCGAGGCGCTGCTGCGCTGGCATCACCCGCGCGCCGGCTGGATTTCGCCGGGCCGCTTCATTCCGGTGGCCGAACGCGGCGGCCTGATCGACCGGCTCGGCCGCTTCGTGCTCGAGCAGGCCTGCCGGGAGGCGGTGCGCTGGCCCGACGGCGCGCGCGTCGCCGTCAACGTGTCGGCGGGGCAGCTGGGCCACGGCACGATCGCGCCGATCTTCGCGGCGGCGCTGGCAGGCGCGGGGCTCGCGCCCGACCGGCTGGAAATCGAGGTGACGGAAACCGCGCTGCTGCACGACGAGGGCAAGGCCATCGCGGACCTGCGCGCACTGCGTTCGATGGGCGTGCGCGTCGCGCTCGATGACTTCGGCACGGGCTTCTCGTCGCTCGCGCATCTGCGTGCGTTCCCGTTCGACAAGATCAAGATCGACGGCAGCTTCGTGCGCGATGCGGTCACGCGCCCGGACTGCGCGGCCGTCGTGCGCACGGTGGCCGATCTCGGCAAGCGCCTCGGCGTGACGACCGTCGCGGAAGGCGTCGAGACGGAAGAGCAACTGGCGTGCATCACGGAAGCCGGCTGCCGCGAGGTGCAGGGTTTCCTGATCGGCAAGCCCGCACCGGGCGAGCAGGATGCGCCGGCCATCCGCTGGATCGAGCGGGCCGCGCTGGCGGCGCAGGCCACGGCCAGGCAGGCGTGAGCGGCGACGTCGACGAAACGACTGGACGACCGGATGTCCGACACGGATCGTCAGGCGTGACTGCAAACACGGCCGCCCAGTCATCGGCACTGTCCGCTCAGCCTTGTTCAGCTCGCGATACTCACTTCAACACGCCTTCGGCCGCAAGCACTTCGTGTGCGGCCTTGAATGCGCTCAGGCCGTGCGGGATGCCCGAGTAAGCGGTCGCATGCAGCAGCGTGGCCTTGATTTCATCCACGCTCACCCCGGTGTTGAGCGCCCCCTTGACGTGCAGCTTGAGTTCGTTGGTATGCCCGGCGGCCGTCAACATCGCGAGGTTGAGCAGGCTGCGTGTCTTGCGATCGAGCGTGTCGTCGCCCCAGGCCCATCCCCAGGCCCAGGCGGTCGTGGCGCGCTGGAACGCCATCATGAAGGCATCGGCTTTTTCCATCGACGCATCGACATATTCGGCGCCGAGCACTTCGCGGCGAATCGGCAACCCCTTCTGAAACAGCGCATCATCTTCGTTCATGATCGATTTCTCCTGTTGACGCACGAGCGTCGTTGAAAGCCTGCCGTCACCGTCGGAACAAGATCGTGAAGCGGTGTTTGAGCGCGTTCCGCGCGAACCTCGCCGACGAGCGACACCCCCGTTTACTCCAATGCCTCGGCGGCCGCCGGACACCTGCGGCCGACGTGCGAACCGTCCTTCGACGCAAACAGATAGCAGGCCAGCGCCGTGACGACGAGGCCCACCATCCACGATACGTCCGCGCCGCCGAGGATTGATGCCCACGGGCCGTGGAAGAAACGCTCTTCCATGAACGGCACCTGGACCGCAATGCCGAACACGTAGATCGCCATGTTCCGGCAGTTGAGCGATCCGTATGCGCCGCCGTGGCTGCCGATGATCTCCGCGACCCGATAGTGACGGTCGTTGACGACATAGAAATCGATCAGGTTGATCGCGATCCACGGCGCGAGCACGATGCGCATCGCGAAGACCGCATTCAGGAAGATCGCGATGAAATTGCTCGATGCCCACAGCGCGGTGGCGGTCGACGCGACCAGCAGGACCATCGATACGACGACGCGTACGCTTCGACCGGGAACCCAGTGCGGCCGGAAGGTCTGCGCGGCGGTGATGAAGGACAGCACCGCGCCGTACAGGTTCATCCCGTTGTGGCCGATGATGTTGACCAGGAACAGGAAGATCAGCACGTAGCCGAACACGCCGGTCTGATCGCGGATCGCCTGCATCGCGTCCGTGGAGTGCCCGGTGCTGACGGCCAGCACGCCGAACAGGAACGCGAAGATCGTGCCGAGCGACGTGCCGAAGTACGTGTACGCAAAGGTCTTCGCGAATCCGGTCGAGGCTGGGAGATAGCGCGAGTAATCGGACGTATAGGGGGCGAAGCTGATCTGCCATACCGCGCACAGTCCGAACATCGCGAACCAGTTGGCGAGATCGAACTGGCCCTGCTGGAAGATCCGGGCATCGAGGTTCGGCGCCATCAGCGCGATGCCGACGACGAGGGCACCGCCCATGAACCACGCGCCCACCTTGTTGAAGCGGTGAATGAAGTGGCATCCGATCACGCCGACCAGCGTCGCGAGCATGGCGCCGACGACGGTCGCGAGCGGCATGGGCACCCAGGGCGCTGCCGTATGGAGTGTCTTGCCCGCGAGAATGATGTTCGAGACGAAGAAGCCGAGGTAGATCAGCGTCGTGAAGCCCACCACCAGCAGCGACCCGTACCGGCCGAACTGGGCACGGCTCTGGATCATCTGCGGCACGCCGACGAGCGGCCCTTGCGCGGAGGTCAGCGCGTGGAAGATCGCGCCGAAGAACTGGCCGGCCGCGATCGCGAGAATCGCACTCGCCAGGTCGAGGTGAAACACCAGCACCGACGTGGCGCCGGAAATCACGGCCAGCGGCGCGACGTTCGTGCAGAACCACAGGGTGAACAGGTCGGCCGGCTTGCCGTGCCGGGCCTCGGGTGCAACGTAGTCGATCGAGTTGCTTTCGATAGCCAGAACGCCGTTATCGCTTTCCGGGTTTGTCATGCTGTCTCCATTCTTATTGCCTGATGCTCATGCCGGAGAACCGCGCACGTTCTCGCGCGCGGCCCGGCATCACCTTCGAGGCTTTTGATCAGTACTGCGGGTGAATGCGCCGTAGCTCAACGCATCACGAACGGATCGCTGATCGGCTCGTCCGACGTGCGAAGCCACACGGATTTCGTCGTCGTGTATTCGAGCGCGGCGCTCAGGCCGCCTTCGCGGCCGTGCCCCGACAAGCCAAAGCCGCCGAACGGCACGAGCGGCGACACCGCCCGGTAGGTGTTGATCCAGACGATGCCCGAGCGCACGCGCTTCGACACACGGTGAGCGCGGGTGAGGTTGGTCGTGAAGATGCCGGCCGCGAGGCCATAGGCCGTGCTGTTGGCCTTGTCGATCGCTTCCTGCTCGGATTCGAACGTGTCGACCGACAGCACGGGGCCGAACAGTTCGGTCGTGATGCTGTCGGCATGGTCGACGCCGGTACAGTCGAGAATCGTCGGCGCGTAGTAGTACCCGTCGCGCTCCAGCTTGCTCCCGCCGGTGAGCACTGTCGCGCCCTGGCGCACCGAGCTCGCGACGACCGTCTCGATGTTGCGAAGCTGTCGCTCCGTGCAGAGCGGCCCGTACTCCGTTGCCATCTCGCCCGGCGAACCCACGCGAATGCGCGACACGCGTTCGACCAGCAGCGCGAGGAACCGCTCCTTGACGGAGGCCTCGATCAGCAGGCGCGAACCCGCCACGCAGCTCTGGCCGCTCGCCGCGAAGATCGCGGCTACCTGAGCATTCACCGCGCTCTGGATATCGGTATCGGCGAACACGATGAACGGCGACTTGCCGCCGAGTTCCAGCGACACCTTCGCGAGATTGTTCGCCGTGTTCCGCACGATGTGGCGCGCGGTCTCCGGGCCGCCGGTGAACGCGACCTTGTCCACACCGCGGTGGCTGCTCAGCACCGCGCCGCATTCCGGGCCGAAGCCGGTGATGACGTTGACGACGCCAGCCGGAAATCCCGCTTCGTGCACGAGCCGTGCGAATTCGAGCAACGGGCCCGGCGCCTCCTCGGACGCCTTGAGCACCACCGTGCAGCCGGCCGCGAGCGCCGGCCCGACCTTGACCGCGGACAGGAACAGCTGGCTGTTCCACGGCACGATCGCGGCGACCACGCCGACGGGCTGCCGTTCGAGCCAGACCTGCATGTCGGGCTTGTCGACGGGGATATGGCTGCCTTCGAGCTTGTCGGCGATGCCGGCATAGTACCGGTAGTACTCCGCAACATAGGTGATCTGGCTCGACGTTTCCCGGATGATCTTGCCGGTGTCGGTCGTTTCGATTTCAGCGAGTCGCGGGGCGGCCTGTTCGACGAGATCGGCGAGCTTGTACAGCAACTTGCCGCGCGCCGACGCGGACAGTCCGGCCCATTGCGGTTCGATCAATGCGCGGCGGGCCGCCGCGACCGAGCGGTTGACCTCGTCGGTGCGGGCTTCCGGCATCTGCGCCCACACCGTGCCGGTCGCGGGATTCACGCTGCCGAACGTCGCGGCGCCGGGCTCGAACCGGCCGTCGATATACAGCTGAAAATGCACATTCATGGCGTCGGGACCTTATTGGAACGCGGGCATCACATCGCGGATCATCCGTTCGAGCGAAGCCTTCTTGCGCTCGAAGCTCATGCCGGTGTCGATCCAGAACGAGTACTCGTCGAAGCCGAGCGCCTCGTATGCCTTCAGGCGCGCAATGACCTCGGCGGGCGTGCCGATCACGTTGTTCTTGCGCATCGCTTCCGGCGTATAGAACGGGTGAGCGGCGATTTCTTCCTTGCTCAGCGGCTTGATCATCCCGCGGCTGATCGGCCGCTCATTCTTGAACCACGCGCCGAAGTAGTTGTAGAACACGTTGACTTCGTCGGCGGCCACTTGCGCGTCGTCCTCGCTGCTCGCCACATAGGTGTGACGCAACAGCATGATCTTCGGGCGCGGCATGTCGCTGAACTTCTCGCATGCGGCGTTGAAGTGGCCGACGAGCTTCTCGACTTCCTCGTCGCCGAAGTGCAGCGGCGTGACCTGCACGTTGCAGCCGTTGGCCACAGCGAACTCGTGGCTGTTCGGGTCGCGCGCGGCCACCCAGATCGGCGGGTGCGGTTGCTGCAGCGGCAGCGGCGACGACGTCGTCGCCGGGAATTGCCAGAACTCGCCTTCGTGCGCGTAGTCGCCTTCCCACAGTTTCTTCACCGCCGGAATGAGCTCGCGCATGCGTTGCCCCGCGCCCCATGCATCGAGTCCGGGCATCAGGCGCTCGTATTCGAACGAGTATGCGCCGCGCGCGATCCCGAGTTCCAGGCGGCCGCCCGAGATGATGTCGGTCATCGCGGCTTCGCCGGCGAGCTTGATCGGGTGCCAGAACGGCGCGACCACCGTGCCCGTGCCGAGCCGCACGCGCTTCGTCTTGTTCGCGAGATCGGCGAGGTTGATGAACGGGTTCGGCGCGATCGTGAAATCCATGCCGTGGTGCTCGCCGGTCCAGACGGCGTGCATGCCGCCGCGATCGGCGATCTGGCACAGCTCGACCATCTCGTCGTACAGCTGCTTTTGGCTGGTCTGGTCGGAGACGCGCTCCATGTGAACGAAAAGCGAAAAACGCATGATGTGACCTTTCAGGAAAGAAGCGGGCGGACGGTGCCGGTGCTGTGATCGCCGAAGTACAGGCCGTAGCTCTTCAACTGGCTCTCCTTGCGATAGCGTTCGAGCATGCTGGCCAGCGCGCTGTCCTGGAACGCGTCAGACGCGATGTCGTCGATGCTCACGAATTCGCCCGCGATCGCCGCTTCGTCCGGTGCGCTGCAGAGGAACGAGATGTACTGGTAGTGCGTTTCGGTATTGTTGTAGACCGAATAGATGAAGCTTGCCGATGCATCCGGCAGGTAGCGTCGGAAGAGTTCGGCGAGCGCCTTGTCGGCGCCTTCGTTGCCGATCTCCTTCGTGGGCAGTGCCCACTTGCCGTCGGTCGTCTTCACCATGAGCACCTTGTCGTCGCGCGTGATGATCGCGCTGACGATCACCTTCGGGCCGGCGATGACTTCGGCCGACACCTTCGCCGGCGTGAAATAGCCGCCGCGGTAGTAGCCGAGGCCCGCGTAGCCGGTGGAATGGAACGCCTCGACCTTGCCGATCAGCAGCGCGTGATCGCCCGCATCGATCACAGCGTGCGTCGTGCAGTCGAACCATGCGCTGACGTCGTCGATGAGCGGATTGCGATGGGCGCTCAGTTGCCAGTCGACCTTCGCAAAGCGATCTTCGCTCGGCCGGGCAAACGTATTGGACAAGTCCTTTTGCCCCTCCGCGAGAATGTTGATCGCGAAATGGCCCGTGGCGGAAAACGTCTGGTAATTGCTCGACGTCTTCGCGATGCTCACGAGCAGCAGGGCAGGGTCCAGCGACACCGACGAAAACGAATTCGCGGTGAAGCCGAGCGGCTGGTCGTCGTCGCGCGCGGTGGTGACGATCGTCACGCCGGTCATGAACGCGCCGAACGCGTCGCGCAGCTCCCGGGTGTTGATCACCGGGGCTTCCTGGCTGGTTGCTTGGCTCATGTCACACTTCCGATTTCAGGGTTTCCGCCTGTGGCTGGGTCTGCAACCAGGCACGCAGGGCGCGATTGACTTCGTCGGGCGCGGTCAGGTTCACCATGTGGCGCTCGTTCTCGATCACGACGGCCGTTCCGTCGTGCGCGGCCTGCGCCATCTGCCTGGCCATCTCCGGCGTCGAATTCGGGTCGTCCGACCCGGTGAGCACGAGCGCGGGGCAGGCGATCCGGTGCCAGCCGTCCGCATACACTTCGTCGCCCTTCGCGAACGCCGTGTACGCGGTGGCGTAACCCTCCAGGTCGACGGACTGCAGCCACGACTCGACCTTCTGCGCGGCGACCTGTTGCGCTTCGTCGGCGTTGAACCAGCGCCGCAACGGCGTTTCCACGTCGACGATTCCTGAACGCAGTTCCGCGGCGCGTTGCAGCACGGCTTCGCGTGCCTGCAAGGTGCGGCGGTAGACGCCGTTCAGGACGGCCACCCGCTTGACCAGCTCGGGCCGCGTGACGGCCACGCCAGCGGCAATCAGCGAACCCATCGAGTGGCCGGCCAGATTCACGGGGCCGGCGTGAAGCGCTTCGATGAACTCGATCGCCCATTGCACGAACTGCTGCAGGTCGGCGTCTGGGTCGAGCGCGTCGCTTTTGCCGTGGCCCGGCATGTCGACCGCGATCACGCGGAACTCGCGCGACAGGTCGTCGATCTGCGGATACCACGCGTTCGCCTGCATGCCCACGCCGTGAATCAGGACCAGCGGTTCGCCGGCACCTTGCTCGAGAAAGTGGGCGGCGCGCTTATTTGACAGCAGCAGGGTTCTTGACGTCATTTCCGAGCTCTGCGAGATCTTTGTAGCGGTCGCCGATGCGGTGATGCGGACGGCCGGCGGTGGCGGCGCCGATGGCGATGACCAGTTCGTCGGCGGCCGGTGCGTCCGGAATCGCGAACTGGAGTGTCAGGTAGTGCGAACGGCGGCCTTCGTCGTTCTTGTCCATCATCGGGATCAGCAGCGGCGCATTGGCCGGGCCGCGCGTGTTGTTGAACGCGAGGTACGACTTCGCGCCGACGGCCGTGCGATAGGTGTTGCCGAAGTGCAGCGTGTGGATCAGCGCGGACGCATGCTCGATCTCGCCGTCGAGGCCGACGATCGCACTCTTGCCGAACGCTTCGACGGCTTCGCCCGAACCGGCTTCGTCGAGGATCAGCTTCGTCAGGTGTTCGCTGAGCTGCGGCGCCAGCGCGCGGATCTCCGGCGACAGGTCCTCGACATACCCGCGGCCTGCCCACGGGTTCTTGATCACGGCGACCGCCCCGATCATCTTCAGCGGCTTGGCCGCGACCTTGTCGCCATCGACGTAGACGGTCTCGACATGGAGGACGGATTTCCGAATCAGGCTCATGGCACCTTCCTTTCGTGCGTTGATTGTGGATTTGATTGTGGTATACCATGTTACGGCATGCCATGAGTGTTAACCCTCGTCCGGAAATTTCTCGAAAATGGAGGTGGAAAATGACTGCGTACTGGATTGCCCACGTGACGGTGCTGGATGCCGCGAAATACAAGGACTACACGGATATCGCGCCGCAGGCGTTCAGGAAGTTCGGCGCCGTTTTCCTGGCGCGCGGGGGCTCGTCGCAGGTGCTGGAGGGGGCGTCGTTCGAGCGCCACGTCGTGATCCGGTTTGCCGACATGCAAACGGCGCTCGCGTGCTATCACTCGCCCGAGTACCAGGCGGCGAAATCGAAGCGGGACGGGCACTGCCGCGCGCAGATCGCGATCGTCGAAGGGCTGGAGGACGGTTCCGCATGTTGACGGCGGGCTGAGGGCCGCGATCGCGCGGGATGGAAAGCCTGATGACAGTTAAGTCATAATATGGCATTCCATGTTTGCGCCTGCCTCGCGGCCGGCGCAGGCTACCAACCTGTTTCTAGAGTGCCGCCCATGCAAGACCTCAAGATCGACCGCAATGCCAAGACCCTGCGTGAACTGACGCTCGACAAACTTCGCGGGGCGATCGTGCAGGGGTATTTCCGGCCGGGCGCGCGGCTCGTCGAGCGCACGCTGTGCGACGAGCTCGGCGTGAGCCGCACGGTGGTGCGCGAGGTGCTGCGCCATCTGGAGACCGAAGGGCTGGTCGAGACTGTGTCGCGGCAAGGCCCGGTCGTCGCGCGGCTCGATCCGGCGCAGGTGGGTGAAATCTACGAACTGCGCGGCCTGCTCGAAGCCAATGCCGCGCGGGCCTGTGCCGAAGGCGCGACCCCCGAGATCGTGCGGCAGCTGCGCGAGGTTCGCGCGGTGATCGAAGATGCGTTCGAGAAGCGGGAGCTGCCGCGCGTGCTCGAGTACACCGAGCGCTTCTACGAAACGCTGTTCGAGGCAGCCGGGAAGCAGGTGTCGCTGACGGTCGTCAAGACGCTCAACGCGCGTATCAACCGGTTGCGCGCGCTGACCATCGCGATGCCGGGGCGCGGCGGCGACTCGAATGCCGAAATGAACCGCTTGCTCGACGCGATCGAGCGGCGCGACGGCGACGCGGCTTCTGCGGCGTCGGCCGCGCACATCAAACGGGTTTCCGAACTGGCATTGGCGGCGCTCGCGGAGCAGAACGAGGCAGTCGCCGACAATTGACGGAATCCCGCGCGCGGGGACGGCGCGCGAAGTTCGACACGGAAGGCCGCCGGCACACCACGCCGGCGGCTTTTTGTTTTATATGCCGAATCGACTCATGGTATTCCATAATACGATGCGCATTGTTGTGGGCCATAAGATGGCATACCATAATCTCATCGAATAACGCAGCGATCACGGGAGAACGCCATGGCTGAGTCGATGACCGGACACACCGCGGAACAGGCATTCGATGCGCCCGGCTTGCGTCGTGCGCTCGGCGCGCGTGCCCAGGTGGGCGCGATCCTGGAACATCGCGACGGGCTGGTGCTCGTCGACACCGCGCAAGGCTTGCGGTTGCCGGCCGGCATCAGGCTCGAACCGGCCGGCAACCCGGCGAGCCTGCGTGGCGTGCTCGCGAAGCTCGGACTCAACGCGCATCTCGACTTCCTGTTCGCGGTGTTCGAGGCAAGCGACGAGCAGGAGCCGGGCGTACACATCTATTACCGCGGCCGCGTGATTCATACCGGTTCACCGTGGTTCGACGACAGCATCCGCATCGTGCCGCTCTGGCAGATTCCGTGGGACGACATCACCGATGCCGCCGTGCGTTCGATGCTCGAGCGCTATGTGCGCGAACGCAGGCAGGACGCGTACGGCATCTATGTCGGCGATGCCGACGCAGGAACGGTACAGACGCTCGCGCTTGCACACTGAGGATACCTGCCGAACCGGAATGCGCAGGTGCCATCACGGCGCAGCGATGAGCGACAAGATCATGAAGCCGGCGCGATCTGCGTCGCCGGCCCGAATACGCGTGTTCGGATGGCTGCCGCTCCGGTGGCCGCGACGCGCAACCGTTTTCCCCTGGAGAGAGACCATGAGCAGCAGAAGCCTTTCACGTTTTGCCCCGATGGCCATGCTTTGCGCGGCGACGATGGCTGCGACGCCGGCGCCGGCCGCGGAGCAGATCGTGTTCACGAGCTGGGGCGGCACGACGCAATCATCGCAGCAGAAGGACTGGGCGCAGCCGTTCACGCAAGCGAGCGGCATCAACGTGCTGATGGACGGGCCGACCGACTACGGCAAGCTCAAGGCGATGGTCGACAGCGGTAACGTCAACTGGGACGTGGTGGACGTGGAGGGCGACTTCGCGTACGCGGCCGCGCAGGCCGGCCTCGTCGAGCCGATCGACTACTCGGTGGTGAAGAAGGACGACCTCGACCCGCGCTTCTCGACGACTCATGCGGTGGGAAGCTTCTACTACTCGTTCGTGCTGGGCTTCAACAAGTCGAGCTTCAAGGGCGCGCAACCGCAGTCGTGGGCCGACCTGTTCGATACGAAGAAATTCCCCGGCAAGCGGACGCTCTACAAGTGGTCGGCGCCCGGCGTGCTCGAAATCGCGCTGCTGGCCGACGGTGTGCCGGCGAACAAGCTCTATCCGCTCGACCTCGATCGGGCATTCAAGAAGCTCGACACGATCAAGAGCAACATCGTGTGGTGGAGCGGCGGCGCGCAATCGCAGCAACTGCTCGCGTCGGGCGAGGCGCCGATGGGCATGTTCTGGAACGGGCGCCTGCATGCGCTCGCGCAGACCGGCGTGCCGGTCGGCATTTCGTGGAACCAGAACCTGACGGCTGCCGACATGCTTGTGATTCCCAAGGGGGCGAAGCACAAGGCCGAAGCGATGAAGTTCCTCGCTGCGGCGACCAGCGCCCAGGCACAGGCGAAGTTCGCGGCCGATACGGGTTACGCGCCGGTCAACGTGAAGTCGGCGGCGCTGATGCCCGCCGCGGTGGCGAAGACGTTGCCGGATCAGTACAAGGATTCGCAGATCAACCTGGACATGAAGTACTGGGCCGACCATCGCGATGCGATTGCGAAGCGCTGGTATGCGTGGCAATCGAAGTAGCACGACTCGACGTCAATACGATTGACGCAGGCATGCCCCGATCCAGCCATGACACGGGCGGTGCATGACTGAAACAGGAGAGATGCAGGAGACACCATGCCCAATGTTCTGAGTTCCGTCGCTCATCCGCCGGCGAAGGCCGCGCGCCGGCGGCCCGACTGGCGCAACATCCGCTTGCTGGTCCCGGCGATGTTGCTGCTCGCGATCTTCTTCCTGCTGCCGGTGCTGTCGCTGCTGTTGCGCAGCGTGCTCGAGCCGGCGCCCGGCTTGCAGAACTACGTGCAGCTACTCGGTTCGACCACCTATCTGCGCGTGTTCGGGAACACGTTTCTGGTCGCGACCGTCGTGACGGTGGTGACCGTCGCGATCGGCTTTCCGACCGCATGGCTGCTTGCGATCGCGCCCAGGAAGCTGAGTTCGGTGCTGTTCTCGATCCTGCTGCTGTCGATGTGGACCAACCTGCTCGCGCGGACGTTCGCGTGGATGGTCCTGCTGCAGGCGACCGGCCCGATCAACCGGATGCTGATGGCGCTCGGCCTCATCAGCGAGCCGCTGGCGCTGGTGAACAACCTGGTCGGCGTGACGATCGGCATGACCTACATCATGCTGCCGTTCCTCGTCATGCCGCTGCACGCGACGCTGCGCAGCATCGACCCGTCCACGCTGCGCGCCGCGGCGGTCTGCGGGGCGAGCCGATGGCAGGCGTTCTGGCGCATTCTCGTCCCGCTTGCGATGCCCGGCATCGCGTCGGGTGCGTTGATGGTGTTCGTGATGGCGCTCGGCTATTTCGTGACACCAGCACTGCTGGGTGGCGCGCAATACATGATGCTGGCGGAGCTGATCGCGCAGCTCGTTCAACAATTGCTGAACTGGGGGCTCGCGGGCGCCGCGGCACTGGTGCTGCTCGCGGTGACGCTGTCGCTCTATGCGCTTCAGTTGCGCTTCACGGGCGCTGCGCGCGCCGGTATGGGAGGTCGCTGACATGTTGCTCGATTTCGACCGTCTGGGTGCAGTGCGCTGGCTGTTGCTGTCGGTCGGCGGCGCGGTCGCCCTGTTTCTTCTGCTTCCGATCCTGTTCATCGTTGCGCTGTCGTTCGGCGATTCGCAGTGGCTGATCTTCCCGCCCCCCGGCTGGACGCTGGACTGGTACCGCCAGTTGTTCACCGACGCGGGCTGGCTCGATTCGCTGATGACGAGCGCCAGGCTCGCCGTCATCGTGACCGTGCTGTCGGTGCTGATCGGCTTTCTCGCGTCGCTGGCGCTGGTGCGCGGCAAGTTTCGCGGCCGCGCTGCCGTGCAGGCGTTCTTCCTCACGCCGATGGTGCTGCCGGTGGTCGTGCTGGCCGTGGCGCTCTATGCGTTCGTCCTGCGCGTCGGCCTGGACGGCACGATGACGGGCTTCGTGATCGGCCACCTGATCATCGCGTTGCCGTTTTCGATCATTTCGATCAGCAACTCGCTCGCGAGCTTCGACACCGCGCTCGAAGACGCCGCGTTGATCTGCGGCGCGTCGCCGCTCGAAGTCAAGCTGCGCGTCACGATACCGGCGATCCGGTTGGGCTTGTTCGCGGCGGCGATCTTCTCGTTCCTCGCATCATGGGACGAAGTGGTGGTCTCGATCTTCATGTCGAGCCCCACGTTGCAGACGCTGCCCGTCCGCATCTGGGCGACGCTGCGCCAGGACCTGACGCCCGTGGTCGCGGCAGCGTCTTCGTTGCTGGTCGGCCTGACGACTGTGTTGATGTTGGCGGGCGCAATGCTGCGCCGCGCTCGATAAACGAGGTAACCGAGCCATGACTTCCGCATTCCTGCAAATCCAGCGCCTGCGCAAGACCTACGACGATGTCGTCGCGATAGACCAGGTGTCGCTCGATGTCCGAAAGGGCGAGTTCATGACGTTCCTGGGGCCGTCGGGCTCCGGCAAGAGCACCACGCTCTATATCGTCGCCGGTTTTCAGGAGCCGACCGAGGGCCGGGTGCTGCTCGACGGCAAACCGCTGCTCGCCGTTGCGCCGAACAAGCGCAACATCGGCATGGTGTTCCAGCGCTACACGCTGTTTCCGCATCTGACCGTGGGCCAGAACGTCGCATTTCCGTTGCGGGTGCGCCGCCAGCCGGAAGCGGAAATCAGCAGGAAAGTCGACAAGATGCTGGAGCTGGTCCATCTTTCGGAGTTCCGTGACCGCATGCCGGCCCAGTTGTCCGGCGGGCAGCAGCAACGCGTGGCGATCGCGCGCGCACTGGCCTACGATCCGCCGGTGCTGCTGATGGACGAGCCGCTCTCCGCGCTCGACAAGAAGCTGCGCGAAGAGATCCAGCTCGAGCTGCGCCGCATTCACCAGGAAACCGGCGTCACCATTCTCTACGTCACGCACGACCAGGAGGAGGCGTTGCGCCTGTCGGACCGTATTGCGGTATTCAACAAGGGCTGCATCGAGCAATGCGGGACGGGCGAGGAGCTCTATGCGAACCCGGCTTCGCGTTTCGTCGCGAACTTCATCGGCAATTCCAATTTTCTTCCGGTGCGCGTCACGTCGAGCGGCACGGCGCAATCGAATGCGGTGTTTCCGAGCGGCCACCACGTCGCGACCGCCGGCAATGCGTCCGTCGCCGTCGGTGGCGACGGCACGCTGATGGTTCGCCCCGAGCAGATGCGCATCCGTGCAGCCCATGCGGCGCAAGGCATGGCCGGCTTGCCGGTGACCGTTCGCGACATCACGTATCTCGGCGACGCGATGCACTATTCGGTCACCACGCCGTGGGAGCAGGAGATCTCCGTCCGGATGCCGGCAGGCGATCACCGGGACAGCGGCATCGTCGTCGGTACCCGTGCGCTGGTGGACTGGGATGCACGTGACGTGCGTCTGTTTGCGCAGGCATGAACCGGCAGCCGGCGATGCACGAATCGTTTCCATCCCTGAAGGTCGAGCGCCGCACGACCACGCTGCGGGAACTCGTCCTCGAGAAAATGCGCGCAGCCATCCTCGACGCCCGCTTTCTGCCGGGCGAACGGCTCGTCGAGCGGACGTTGTGCGAAGAACTGGGCGTGAGCCGTACCGTCGTGCGCGAGGTGTTGCGCCATCTGGAAGCGGAAGGGCTCGTCGATACGGTGCCCAACCAGGGCCCGATCGTCGCCGTGCTCGATCTCGACCGGGCAGCCGAGATCTACGAGATTCGGGGCCTGCTGGAAGGGGAGGCCGCTTCGGCGTGTGCGCGACTGGCGGACGAACGGACGATCGCGGAACTGGAAGCGCTGATCGATCACATTCGGGATGCATTCGGAAGCCGGGATTACCGCAGCGTCCGGATGCTCACGACGTCCTTTTACGAGCGCATGTTTCTGGCGGGGAAAAAGCAGGTGGCGTGGGAGATCGTGCAGTCCCTGATGGCGCGGATCAACCGCCTGAGGGCGATGACCATCTCCTCGGACGATCGCGGGCAGCAGGCGGTGCAGGAGATGCGCCTGATCGTGGCTGCGATACGGGCCGGGAACGCCGCGGCCGCAAGCGAGGCTGCGCTTGCGCACGTCAACCGCGTCGCCGAAATTGCCCGGACGTTGTTGGGCGAAGGGCAGGAGCACGCCAGCGGGAAACACGCCGGATGATGGCGCACGCATGACTGGATCGAGCCCGTTCCGAATGTGCTGCGATGCCTGACCCGGCCACGGCGCGTCATGGTAGTCGACATGCCGCGCCGTGGCCGGATTTCATGTTGGATTCGTATTGGATTGCCCGATACATTTTTCTGCAAGTCGAGGAACGATGATGGAATTTGGAAGCGCGTTGAAGGATCCGGCGCTGTTTCGCCAGCAGGCCTACGTCAACGGCGAATGGCAGGCGGCCGCAAGCGGCGAAACTTTCGAAGTCCGGGACCCTTCAACCGGAGACCTTGTTGGGACGGTGCCGTTGATGGGCACGGCCGAGACGCGTCACGCGATCGAAGCCGCGAACGCCGCATGGCCGGCGTGGCGCAAGAAGACGGCAAAGGAACGCGCGGTCGTCCTGCGCAAGTGGCACGACCTGATGATGGAAAACG
>NZ_PTXM01000021.1:0-184547 GCF_004343765.1 Burkholderia sp. SRS-25 | reverse complement strand
GCGTGCAGGGCCAGCCGCAGAAGAAGTATGTGATCTCGCGCAAGAACGGCTATCACGGCTCGACGATCGCGGGCGGCACGCTCGGCGGAATGGGCTACATGCACGAGCAGATGCCGTCGAAGGTCGAAAACATCGTGCACATCGACCAGCCGTATTTCTTCGGCGAAGCGGCGGCCGGCGAAACGCCGGAAGCGTTCGGCCTGGCGCGCGCCCAGCAGCTCGAAGCGAAGATCCTCGAACTCGGCGCGGAGAACGTCGCCGCATTCATCGGCGAGCCGTTCCAGGGCGCGGGCGGCGTGATCTTCCCGCCGTCGACGTACTGGCCGGAAATCCAGCGTATCTGCCGCAAGTACGACATCCTGCTGGTGGCCGACGAAGTGATCGGCGGCTTCGGCCGCACCGGCGAATGGTTCGCACACCAGCACTTCGGTTTCGAACCCGATCTCATCACGATGGCCAAGGGCCTCACGTCGGGTTACGTGCCGATGGGTGCCGTCGGCATTCACGAGCGCGTGGCGCGGCCGATCATCGACAACGGCGAATTCAATCACGGCCTCACGTACTCGGGCCACCCGGTGGCCGCGGCCGTCGCGGTCGCGAACCTGAAGCTGCTGCGCGACGAAGGGATCGTCGAGCGCGTGAAGAACGACACGGGCCCGTACTTCCAGGCGCTGATGCGCGAAACCTTCGCACGTCACCCGATCGTCGGCGAGGTGCATGGCCACGGCCTCGTCGCGAGCCTGCAGCTCGCCGAATCGCCGGCCGAACGCCGCCGCTTCGCGAACGGGGGCGACGTCGGCACGATCTGCCGCGACTTCTGCTTCAACGGCAACCTGATCATGCGCGCGACCGGCGACCGGATGCTGCTGTCGCCGCCGCTCGTGATCTCGCGCCAGGAAATCGATGAACTCGTATCGAAGGCGAAAAAAGCAGTCGATGCAACCGCCCAGCAACTGGGTATTTCGTAACGGTTTTTGCCTACAGGCGTGCGGCGGGCGCCGCACGCCGCCATAACCCAAGGGAATTCCACCATGCGTGCCTGCTTTCTTCGCCAAGCCTGTTCCGTTGCCGCCCTTGCCGCCGCGGCTGCGTTCACGTCGGTCGCCAGCCCGACGGCACATGCGGCCGACGAGCTGAACGTCTACAACTGGTCCGACTACATCGCACCCGACACGATCCCGAACTTCCAGAAACAGACGGGCATCCACGTCAAGTACGACAACTACGACAGCGACGACACGCTTCAGGCGAAGCTGCTGGCCGGCAGTTCGGGCTACGACATCGTCGTGCCGACGTCGAACTACATGGCCAAGCAGATCCAGGCCGGCGTGTACCAGAAGCTCGACAAGTCGAAGCTGCCGAACCTCGCGAACCTCGACCCGCTGCTGATGAAGATGATCTCGGACGCCGATCCGGGCAACCAGTACGGCGTGCCCTGGGCCTACGGCACGGACGGCATCGGCTACAACGCGCAGGCGGTGAAGAAGGCCCTCGGCGACAAGGCGCCGGTCGACAGCTGGGCGCTGGTGTTCGACCCGGCCAACATGGAAAAGCTGAAGGGCTGCGGCGTGTCGTTCCTCGACCAGGCCGTCGACGTGTTCGCCGCCACGCTGCAATACATGGGCAAGGATCCGAACAGCAAGAATCCCGGCGATTACCAGGCTGCGTTCGAAGTCCTGAAGAAAGTCCGCCCGTACATCACCCAGTTCAACTCGTCCGGCTACATCAACGACCTCGCGAACAACGACGTGTGCGTCGCGCTCGGCTGGTCGGGCGACGTCGGCATCGCGCATCGCCGCTCGGCCGAAGCGAAGCGTTCGTACGACATCAAGTTCTCGAACCCGAAGGAAGGCGGCCTGCTGTGGTTCGACGTGATGGTGATCCCGAAGGATGCGCCGCACCCCGAGGCCGCACTGAAGTGGATCAACTACGTGTCCGATCCGAAGGTCAACGCGTCGATCACCAACACGGTGTTCTACCCGACCGCGAACAAGGCCGCGCATCAGTTCGTCACGCCGGCCGTCGCACAGGACCCGACCGTCTACCCGCCTGAAGACGTGCTGAAGAAGATGGTGCTGATGAAGCCGATGCCGGCCGACATCCTGCGCCTCGAGAACCGTCTGTGGGCCCAACTGAAGACCGGCCACTGATCGCCTGAATTCCGGCGGTGCAGGCGCCTCTTGGCGCCTGCCCGCCTGAGATCCGCGGACCTCCGTCCGCCCGCGCGCGCCGCGCGCACTGTTCCATCCGGCACGAGCCGTCGTCCGCGAGTCGCGCCATGCGCCTCGCGCGGGGACCCTCACGCCTGCAATCCGTGAAGAACGAATGGTGAATCCCATGCAATCGATACCCTCTTCCGCTGCTGCACGACAGACCCAACCGGCCCCCGCGACCCGTACGCAGAACGACGCCTTCGTACGCATCGAGAACGTCGTGAAGAAATTCGGCGACAGCACCGCTGTCGACAACGTGAACCTGACGATCGCGAAGAATGAGCTGTTCGCGCTGCTCGGCAGCTCGGGCTGCGGCAAGTCGACGTTGCTGCGCATGCTCGCCGGGCTCGAGACGGCCACCTCCGGCAAGATCTTCGTCGACGGCGAGGATCTCGCGTCGCTGCCGCCGTACCGCCGCCCGGTGAACATGATGTTCCAGTCGTACGCGCTGTTCCCGCACATGACGGTCGAGTCGAACGTCGCGTTCGGCCTGAAGCAGGAAGGCACGCCGAAGCAGGAGATCAAGGAGCGCGTGGCCGATGCGCTCGCGCTCGTGCAGATGAGCAAGTACGCGCAGCGCAAGCCGCACCAGCTCTCCGGCGGCCAGCAGCAGCGTGTCGCGCTCGCCCGCTCGCTGGTCAAGCGCCCGAAGCTGCTCTTGCTCGACGAGCCGATGTCCGCGCTCGACAAGAAGATCCGCCAGAAGACCCAGCTCGAACTCGTGAACATCATCGAGAAGGTCGACGTGACCTGCGTGATGGTCACGCACGACCAGGAAGAAGCGATGACGATGGCCAGCCGCCTCGCGGTGATGAGCGAAGGCAAGATCGTCCAGATCGGTGCGCCGGGCGAGGTATACGAATTCCCGAACAGCCGCTTCTCGGCCGAGTTCATCGGCTCGACCAACCTGTTCGAAGGGCGCGTGGTCGAGGACGAGCCCGATCACATCTTCGTCGAGAGCGACGACCTCGAGGCACGCATGTACGTGAGCCACGGCGTCACGGGCCCGCTCGGCATGCCGGTGGGCATCTCGGTGCGCCCGGAGCGCATTCACGTGTCGCGCGAGAAGCCGGGCTCGAAACACAACTGGGCACGCGGCGTCGTGACCGACATCGCGTACATGGGCAGCTACTCGCTGTACCACGTGCGCCTGCCGAGCGGCAAGACGGTGGTGTCGAACCTGTCGAGCTCGCACCTGATGAACGACAACGCACCCGCGTGGAACGACGACGTGTTCGTGTCGTGGTCGCCGGCCAGCGGCGTCGTGCTGACGCAGTGAGGACGACGCGATGAGAACCTCCGCCTCCAATCCGTCCGCGCCGGTGCCGACCGGCGCCGCGAGCGCCGGCGCCGGCCGCGCCCGCCCGGGCCGCTTCGACTTTCTGTCGCGCTTCCTGCCGTCGGGCCGCAGTGTCGCGATCGGCGTGCCGTTCGTGTGGCTTGCCGTGTTCTTCGCGCTGCCGTTCGTGCTGGTGCTGAAGATCAGCTTCGCCGACCAGGTGATGGGCATCCCGCCGTACACGTCGCTCGTCGAGATGAAGGACGGCGTCGTGCACTTCGCGCTGCAGCTATCGCACTACGCGTTCCTGCTGCAGGACGACCTGTACATCGCGACCTACCTCAGCTCGCTGAAGATGGCCGCCGTGTCGACGGTGCTGTGTTTGCTGATCGGTTATCCGATGGCGTACTACATCGCGCGCTCGGAGCCGAACCGCCGCAACGTGCTGATGATGGCCGTGATGCTGCCGTTCTGGACGTCGTTCCTGATCCGCGTGTACGCATGGATCGGCATCCTGAAGGACGACGGCTTGCTGAACCACACGCTGATCGCGCTGGGCATCATCCACACGCCGCTGCGCCTCTATCACAGCGACGCGGGCGTCTACATCGGGATGGTCTATTCGTACCTGCCGTTCATGGTGATGCCGCTGTACGCGCACCTGGTGAAGATGGACCTCACGCTGCTCGAAGCCGCGTACGACCTCGGCGCGAAGCCGTGGGTCGCGTTCACGCGCATCACGCTGCCGCTGTCGAAGAACGGGATCATCGCGGGCAGCCTGCTGGTGTTCATCCCGGCAGTCGGCGAGTACGTGATTCCGGAGCTGCTCGGCGGCGCCGACACGCTGATGATCGGCCGGGTGATGTGGGATGAATTCTTCAACAACATGGACTGGCCGATGGCGTCCGCGGTGACGGTCGCGATGGTGATGCTGCTGCTGGTGCCGATGGCGCTGTTCCAGTACTACCAGGTCAAGGAACTGGAGGACGCGAAATGATCAAGCCGAGCAAACCGCTGTCGACGGGCGTCCTCGCCTTCGGCTTCCTGTTCCTGTACATCCCGATCATCAGCCTGGTCGTGTACTCGTTCAACGAGTCGAAGCTGGTGACGGTGTGGTCGGGCTTCTCGCTGAAGTGGTACTCGGCGCTGCTGGACGACGACGAGCTGCTGACCGCCGCGTGGCTGTCGCTGAAGATCGGCCTGCTGACGGCTACCGCGTCGGTCGTGATCGGCACGTGGGCGGGCTTCGTGCTCGCGCGCTTCGGCCGCTTCAAGGGCTTCACGCTGTACACGGGGATGATCAACGCGCCGCTGGTGATTCCGGAAGTGATCCAGGGCATCTCGCTGCTGTTGCTGTTCGTTGCGCTGGAGCAGATGTTCGGCTGGCCGAAGGGGCGCGGGATGGTGACGATCTGGATCGGCCACGTGATGCTGTGCGTGTCGTACGTGGCGATCATCGTGCAGTCGCGCGTGAAGGAGATGAACAAGTCGCTGGAAGAGGCGGCGCTGGATCTGGGCGCGACGCCGCTGAAGGTGTTCTTCGTGGTGACGCTGCCGCTGATCTCGCAGGCGCTGCTGTCGGGGTGGCTGCTGTCGTTCACGCTGTCGATCGACGACCTGGTGCTGTCGGCGTTCCTGTCGGGCCCCGGTTCGACGACGCTGCCGCTGGTGGTGTTCTCGCGCGTGCGGCTGGGGCTGAACCCGGAGATGAACGCACTGGCGACGCTGTTCATCACGGCGGTGACGATCGGCGTGATCGTCGTGAACCGGATGATGATCGCGCGTGAACGGCGCCGCATCGCCGACATGAAGGCGGCGTTCGCGGTGGCGTGACGCCACGCCTCCTGCTTCAAAGATAACAAGCATTGCAGACAAGCAAGACGCGCCGCCCCAGGGGGGGCGCGCGATTCGATTCCGATTTGACAGGCGCACGACAAGGAGAATCCGCAATGAAGAAGAAACTGATCTGCCTGCTGGTGGCCGGCGCGTTACCGGGCATCGCGCTGGCCGACTCGACATCCGCCGAGATCAAGGCGCTGCAGGCGCAGGTCGCGGCGCTGCAGAAACAGATGAAGGCGATGCAGGCGCAACTGTCGGCGAAGGGCGGCACCGCGACCGCCCAGGCCGGCACGAAGGCAGCGGCTGGCGCCGCGCCGGCCGCGGTGGCCGTCGACCCGGGCTCGCCGGACTACGGCAAGGCGCAGGCCACGCTGACCAACGACGAGGTCGGCGAAATGAAGCAGCAGATCGCGAACCAGCAGCTGAAGGTCGACTCGCTGACGGACGCGGCCAACACGGGCCCGCTCGCCGGCCTGTCGGTGACGGGTTACATCGATCCGACCTACATCTACAACCGCGCGGCCGGCACGTCGTCGTTCCTGTTCGCGAACCACGAGAACGCGTACAACTACTTCAACAGCACGTTCGGCGACCTCTACCTCGACATCAAGAAGACGTTCGGCGTCGGCCCGATGGCGCCGTCGGCGGAAATCACGCTGATGCCGAACCGCGGCAACGGCATCACGCTGCTGCAGAACTCGCGCGGCTCGATCACCGACAACCTGCTGAACACCGCGGTCATCAACGTGCCGATCACCGCCGAAACGACGCTGGTCGCCGGCCTGATCCCGAGCTTCGGCGGCTACGAGGTGCAGCAGTCGAACCAGATGCTCACGCTCACGCACAACCTGCTGTACGATTTCTCGGATCCGGGCAGCTACGTCGGTATCGGCGCGAACTACACGAAGGGCAACTGGGCGTGGAAGTTCTTCCTCGGCAACGAGCAGTACCGCACGTACGGTTCGGTCACGACGACGGGCACCAACGCGCTCGGCGATCCGATCACCACCAGCAACAAGGTGCCGACCTTCACCGCGCGCGCGGACTACACGTGGTCGAGCGCGCTCGATCTCGGCGGTTCGTTCAACATCGGCCGCCAGACGCTCGCGAGCGCGATCGATGCGAACGGCGTCGTCCACTACGGTCCGGGCGGCGCAGCACCGAGCGGCTACGGTTCGTTCTTCTTCGGCGAACTCGACGCGACCTACACGCTCGCCGACATTCAGTACAACGCGGAAGTCGACTACGGCCGTCAACAGCATGCGGCGTTCAACGGCGGGCTCGCGCAGTGGTACGGGCTGTCGCTGCTCGCGCACCGCAAGTTCAACGCGCCGGTGGTCGGCCGCATGGGCGTGACGCTGCGCTACGACCTGCTCGCCAACTCGAAGAACGGCGGCGGCGGTGGCGGCATCGCGCTGAACGGCAACGGGATGGATCCGAGCAACGGCTTCGGCGTCGACGCGGACTGCCTCGCGCAGTCGCAGGCCGGCGGCGGCCTGGGCTTCGAGTGCAAGGGCGCGGTGCGCCAGGACGTCGCGCTCGACCTGCTGTTCTATCCGACCCAGCAGATCACCGTGAAGGTCGAATACCGCCACGACTGGGCGAACAACAAGGTGTTCCTGCGCAACGATGGGTCGTACGGCAAGTCCAACGACCTGCTCGCGACGCAGTTCATCTATTCGTTCTGACGCAGCCCGCGCGGGACGCCGTGCCGCGCGCACGGCGTCCCGCGCCGTTTTTACCGGCCGGATGACGGTGCGCGACGCGCCGCCGCCGGCTGCAACGAGGGAGTCGGATTCATGACGCAGTCTTTCACCCGCCGTGCCGATGCGCTCGCGCGCGACTCGTACTACGAAGCGACGGCCGTGCGCCCCGCCGTGGACGATCCCGCGCTCGACGGGACGATCGACGTCGACGTCTGCGTGATCGGCGCCGGCTTCGCGGGCCTGTCGACGGCGCTCGACTGCCGTGCTCGCGGGCTGTCCGTCGCGGTAATCGACGCGCACCGGCCCGGCTGGGGCGCGTCGGGCCGCAACGGCGGCCAGGCGATCACCGGCTTCGCGAAGGACGAAGAAATCGAGCGGCAGCTCGGCGCCGACGGCGCGCGCGCCGCGTGGTCGCTGTCGCTCGACGGTGTCGCGCTGATCGCCGAGCGAATCGCGCGCTACGGGATCGACTGCGACTTCACGCGCGGCTACCTGACGGTCGCGACGAAGCCGCGTCGCATCGACGACCTGCGCGCATGGATGGATGCCGCAACCCGGCGCTGGGGCCATCCGTCATTGTCGTGGCTCGACACCGGCGAGATTCGCGCGCGCATCGCGTCGACGCGCTATCTCGCGGGCGTCTACGATCCGCTGTCGGGGCACCTGCATCCGCTCAAGTACTGCCTTGGCCTCGCCGATGCCGCGCGCCGCGAAGGCGTCGCGCTGTACGCGCATACACCCGCGCTCGACATCGTGCGAGGCGAGCGGCCCGTCGTGCGCACGCCGTCGGGCGACGTGCGCTGCCGGTTCGTCGTGTCGTGCTGCAATGCGGGCCCCGGCGGCGTGCTGCCGGCCGCGACGGCCGCGCGCATCGCGCCGATCGCGTCGTACATCATCGCGACCGAGCCGCTCGGCCAGGCGCGCGCCGATGCGCTGATCGCCCGGCGCGAAGCCGTGTGCGACAACAACTTCTTCCTCGACTATTTTCGGCTGTCGGCCGACCACCGGATGCTGTTCGGCGGCCGCGCGAATTCGGCCGGCGCTTCGCCCGCCACGCTCGCCGAAACGATCCGGCGCCGCATGGCCGGCGTGTTCCCGCAGCTCGGCGACGTGCGCGTCGACCATGCGTGGGGCGGCTTTGTCGACGTCACGCGCAACCGCGCGCCGGATTTCGGCGCGCTCGATCCGAACTTCTTCTACGTTCAGGGCTTCAGCGGCCACGGCGTCGCACTCACCGGCATCGCCGGGCGCGCGGTTGCCGGCGCGATCGCGGGCGACACGCGCGCGTTCGACCTGTTCGCACGCATGCGCCACCGGCGCTTCCCCGGCGGCGACGCCTGGCGGCAACCCGCGCTCGAACTCGGGATGCTGTACCACCGCGTGCGCGAGCTGTTCTGAGCCCACTTCATCCGTTCTCCTGACCATGCAGACATTCGCCAACCAGCCGCACGTCGCGTCCTACTACGCGGCGACCGCCAACGATACGACCCGCCACGCGCCGCTCGCCGGCACGATCGATGCCGACGTGTGCGTGATCGGTGCGGGCCTCACGGGCCTGTCCGCCGCGCTCAACCTCGCCGAGCGCGGCCATTCGGTGACCGTGCTCGAAGCGTCGCGGGTCGGATGGGCGGCGAGCGGCCGCAACGGCGGCCAGCTGATCGGCGGATTCGCGTGCGACATCGACACGTTCGGGCAGTTCATGCCGGACGGCGACGTGAAACGCATCTGGGACATGGGGCTCGAAACGCTGTCGCTCGTGAAATCGCGCATCGCGCAGCACGACATCGACTGCGCGCTGGTGCCCGGCTACCTGACCGCCGCGAACACCGCGCGCGATGCCGACGGGCTGAAGCGCTGGCGCGACGAAGCCGCGAAGCGCTTCGGCTACGACCGCTTCCATTTCGTCGAAGCCGACGAACTCGGCGACTACGTGCAGTCCGAGCGCTATTGCGGCGGCCTGTACGACCCGGACAGCGGCCATCTCCATCCGCTGAACTACACGCTCGGCCTCGCCCGCGCGGCGACCGAGGCCGGCGTGCGGATCCACGAGGACAGCTGCGTGACGCGCGTGCGCGATGTCGCGGGCGGCCATGTCGTCGAGACGAGCGGCGGCAACGTGCGTGCGCGCTTCGTCGTGCTCGCGTGCAACACCTTCGTCGGCACGCTCGCGCCCGCGCTGTCGAAGAAGATCATGCCGGTCGGCACCTACGTGATCGCGACCGAGCCGCTCGGCGACGCGCGCGCCGCCGCGCTGATGCCCGCACGCGCGGCGATCTGCGACAGCCGCTTCGTGCTCGACTATTTCCGGCCGGCGCCCGACACGCGGCTCGTGTGGGGCGGCAAGGTCAGCTATTCGACGCGGGAGCCGCGCGATCTCGCGGCGGCGATGCGCGCGGACATGCTGAAGACGTTCCCGCAGTTGGCGGACGTGAAGGTCGAGTACGCGTGGGGCGGCTTCGTCGACATCACGATGAACCGCGCACCGCACTTCGGTCGCATCGCGCCGACGACGTACTTCGCGCAGGGGTTCTCGGGGCACGGCGTGAACACGACCGCGCTCGCGGGCAAGCTGATCGCCGAGGCGATCAACGGACAGGCGAGCCGCTTCGACCTGTTCGACAAGATCCGCCACCGCGACTTCCCCGGCGGCGAGGCGCTGCGCACGCCGGCGCTGGTGCTCGCGATGAGCTGGTACCGGCTGCTCGACGCGTTCGGCGTGCATTGAGCGGCGGAGTACGCGCCGTCTTTCCTGCCCGCCACTCACGCAAAAGGCCGCGCATCCGCGCGGCCTTTTTTGCTTCGACGACGCGCCGCAGCGGCGTCCGTCATGCGTTGCCCGTCAGTCGGTGCCGTACTTCGGCGAGTGCGGGCCGTACAGGAGGCCGGTCGGCGGCCCCGCCGTCAGCAGCCGCCCACTCGTAAACGCGGCCACGTCATGGCTCTGGTCCATCAGCGTATTCGCGATCTGCTTGACCGCCGCCACCACGAGCATGCCGATCAGGCCGCCGCCGCCGCTGTTGCTGCCTTCATCGCTCGCCGCGCTGGCCCGGCCCTGCCACAGCACGTCGCCGGTGCGCAGGTCGACGAGCTTGGCCGACGCGGACACGACCGTCGCGCTCGCGATGATCCGGTACACGGTGCCGTATTGCGACACCTTCGTGTACAGCGCGGCGTCCGCGCCGAAGATCTCGCGCAGCTTCGCGGGCGGCGTCTCCTGAATCTCGGCCGCGTTGGTCAGGCCGTTCTGCTTGAAGGTTTCGTCCATCACCGCGACCGGCACCACGTAATAGCCGGACTCGGCGAGCGGCAGCGTCATCTGCGACAGCATCCCGTAGGTCGCGCCGACCTCGGAGGTTTCGTTGACCGGCGGCAGCACGAGGATCGAGCGCGGCTGGCTCTTCTTGAACGCCGTGTAGTCGGGGCGTTTCACCGGTTGCGCGCACGCGCTC
Source organism: Burkholderia sp. SRS-25 (assembly GCF_004343765.1). NCBI lineage: Bacteria > Pseudomonadati > Pseudomonadota > Betaproteobacteria > Burkholderiales > Burkholderiaceae > Burkholderia > Burkholderia sp. SRS-25. The sequence continues at coordinate 174,061 of NZ_PTXM01000021.1, read as the reverse complement.
AGCAGCGCGACGAGCGACAGCACGGACATCAGCTTGAATGAGAGAGACTTGAACATGGCGGGCGCGTCACTGTTTGGCGGTGGTCGGATCGGCATTTTTCTGGCCGGCGATCGTCTGGCCGGCACCCTTCTGCACGGCGGCCTTCGGATCCGCGGCTTTCGGCGCGCCGGTTTTCTTCTTCAGCAGGAAATCCATGTAGGTCGAGGATTCCGGGAACAGCTGCTTCTCGGCCTGCAATTCCTGTTCAGCCTGCTGTTCGTTGCCGACGCTCGCGTACAGCATTCCCAGATGCGCATGGAAGCCCGGCGGAGGCGTATGGCCCTTCCCTCGGATCTCCTGCAGCGCCTTTTCGAGCGCGTCGATCTGCTCCTGCGGCGACTTCTGCCCCTTGAAGTACTCGTACACCTGCGGCTGATAGCCCGTCCACTGATACAGCGGCGGCGTGGAGCTCGCGCAGCCCGCGAGCAGCAATGCGGCGGCCGTCGCCGGCAGCCAGTTACCCCGTTTCATGGTCTTTTCTCTTTTGATGTCGTGGTGATTCGATCGCCTGCGGCGCCGGCCCCGGCGCGCGCGGCGCTTACGGCGCGGTCTTCAGCGCACCGGCGTCGACCTGGTCGACGAGATGGTTCACGGCTTCCTGGATCGCGAGATCGAGCACCTTGCCGTTCAGCGTCGAGTCGTAGCCGGCCGTGCCGCCGAAGCCGATCACCTCGCGGTTCGACAGGCTGAATTCGCCCGCGCCCTGGCTCGATGCGACGACTTCCGACGTCGTCGTATCGACGATGTTCAGGTTGACCTTCGCGTACGCGACCTGCGTCTTGCCGCGGCCGAGAATGCCGAACAGCTGGTGATCGCCGACGTCCTTGCGGCCGAACTCGGTCACGTCGCCCGTCACCACGTAGTTCGCGCCCTTCACGGCCTGCGCCTTCTTCATGAAGCCGGCTTCCTGCTTGATCTCGTCGAGATTCTCGCGATCGAGCACATTGAAGCGGCGGCTCTGTTGAAGGCGCGTGACGAGGATCGTCTTCGCCTGCCCGCCGAGACGGTCGATGCCATCGGAGAAGATGCCGCGCATGTAGCTCGAACGGTTGTCGAACTTGCCGACCGCGATCGCGACGGGCTTGCCCGCATACGGCTTCTGCGCGCTGCTGACGGCCGGCACGTCGAGCGTGCGCGACGATTCGGTCGCGCAGCCGGACAGCGCCGTGACGACGGCGGCCGCCACGAGAACGGTACGTCGTGTGTAGTTGCTCACTGCTGGGTCTCCTTGCGTGGAAAGAATGCCCGGAACGGGCGCGCCGGCTCGCGAACGATACGGCGCTCGGAACAGGTGCGGCGCGAACGGGCCAGCGTGCGCGTCAATGCGCGACGCGCCGGGCCGCGTTTATCGCCGCGTCGGTGAAATCCGGAATGCGAAAGGAATGTGCGCGCAACGGAAGAATTGCGGCAAAAGGCGGAAAAGCGGCGGGATACGCGAGAATCGCGTCAGTACCCGTTACCCCGTTGTTCTGATGACTGCGCTGTTGGTCGCGCATGATCGGCCCCGTTCATGATTTTTCGCAATCATACCAAACGTGTTTATTGAAACGGGAGGTCTTTCAGGCAATTGACGAATTTTCATGTTGTTTGAGCCGAGCATCGCTCAACCCCAGCCAGGACAAGCCCGGCAGGCCGCTTTATAGCATTCGCCCATTACCCGCCACACGTGCAGCCGGATTATCGACTATTAACGCGTGCCGATTGATACTGAATAAGACTTCAGCGCGTAATCGCAATATGTCGAGCGCACTCGTCGCGGAGAAATCGCATGTCTGATTGTGATCGACGCAGACAAGCCTGCGCGTCACCCCGGCCGCCAGCACGACGGCGCGGGACGACGCGCCGCCCCCGCTAATCCGCCACCTTCTGCCGCATCGTCACGAACTCTTCGGCCGCGGTCGGGTGAATGCCGATCGTGTCGTCGAACTGCGCCTTCGTCGCGCCCGCGCGAATCGCGATCGCGATGCCCTGGATGATCTCGCCCGCATCGCGGCCGACCATGTGCGCGCCGACCACGCGCTGGCTGTCGCGCGCGACGACCAGCTTCATCAGCGTGCGCTCGTCGCGGCCCGACAGCGTATGGCGCAGCGCCTTGAACGACGTACGGTAGATATCGACGTCGCCTTCGTACAGGTCGCGCGCGGCCGCCTCCGTGAACCCGACCGTCGCGACCTCGGGCTGGCTGAACACCGCCGACGGCACCCATTCGTGATCGGCCGCGACGCGCGACCCGCCGAACAGCGTGCGGGCGAGCAACCCGCCGTCGCGCGTTGCGACCGGCGTGAGCTGCGGCCGCGACGTGACGTCGCCGATCGCATGGATCGACGGCACCGACGTCGCCGAATACGCATCGACGGCGATCGCGCCACGCGCGTCGAGCATCACGCCCGCCCGCTCGAGCCCGAGCCCGTCGACGTTCGGCACGCGGCCGGTCGCATAAAGCACCTGGTCGTACGGCCCGTGCCGCGCATCGCCGGCGCGCACGCTCAGCGTGCCGTCGTCCGCGCGCTCGATCGACTCGACCACCGAGCGCGCATGGATCGTGACGCCCTGCTTCGTCATCTCGTCGGTCAGGAACTGGCGCACGTCGTCGTCGAAGCCGCGCAGGATCTTCTCGCCGCGATAGAACAGGTCGACGTGGCTGCCGAAGCCGTTGAAGATGCCCGCGAACTCGACCGCGATATAGCCGCCGCCGACCACCGCGATGCGCTTGGGGCACGCGGCGAGCGACAAGGCCTCGCGCGACGTGATCGCATGCTCGATGCCGGGCCGCGCCGGCAGCGACGGGCGCGAGCCGGTCGCGATCGCGATGTGGCGCGCGCGGATCGTGCGGTCGCCGATCGCGACCGTGTGCGCATCGACGAGCGTCGCGCGCCCCGCGTGCATCTCGACGCCCGATTGCCGCAGCAGGTTGATGTAGATGTCGCTGAGCCGGTTGATCTCGCGATCCTTCGCGGCGATCAGCGCGGGCCAGTCGAGCGTGCCGGCGCCGAAGGTCCAGCCGAAGCCCTTCGCGTCCTCGACTTCATGCGGGTAGTGCGATGCGTAGACGAGCAGCTTCTTCGGAATGCAGCCGCGCAGCACGCAGGTGCCGCCGATCTGCTCCTCTTCCGCTATGCCGACACGCGCGCCGCATGACGCGGACATGCGTGCGAGCCGCACGCCGCCCGAGCCGGCGCCGATGACGAACAGGTCGTAGTCGAAATCCATCGCATTCCCTCATCGCAGTTCGGATGAAGGCACGATAGCAAGATTCCGGCATTCTTGCGGTGCACGGTGCAGCCACGCGCGCGCCCAATAAAAAACGGCGAGAGACGTTGCCTCTCGCCGGTCAAACCGGTTGCCGGGTGTGTCATGCGTCACCGATCGACCGCATGCCCGACCTGCCGGCTGCGCGGCACCGGTCCGCCCGGGCGCGCGAAGGGCGCCCCACGGCCGGACCAGCCGCCATGCTCATGCCTGCGACGTGTCGCTGCCGTCCGTCGCCTGCGTGTCGTCCGCAGCCTGTTCGGGCTGGTCTTCCTTCTTCTTCTCGATCAGGCCTTCGAGCGCTTCCGCACCCTTGAAGCCGGCGACGGCAGCGGCCGCCTTGGTCAGCAGGCCCGCATCCGGATCCAGCTTTTCCGCGCCTTCGACAGCGGCGACTGCGCCAGCGATTTCACCCACGGTGTTCAGGATACCCATCGTCATCCCCTTTCAAGAAAATCGTGAGCGCATCGTCCCACGAAAAAAACCGGCGGACCGTGATTGTCATCACCGGATACACAAGTTACGCACCAGGCCGGCCGCACTCGCCGAGCGCGACCGGAACGACGCACGCGCGCGCCTGGCGGCACGCAACGGGCGATGCTCGCAGCGTAGCGGAAAGCCTTCGCGTGCACTGTAAAAGTATGTTCTGGATTGCCGACGAAACCCTTACGGCGCGGGGGTCGCGTGATGAAGCATTCGCCGAATAGTCGTGCGCGCGCATGAAGGTCGCGTGACGAAAAAAAAGAGGCGCCTCGCGGCGCCCCTTCGATGCATGCCGGACGACTGCCGGCGCATGCGTTCCGACGTTCGTCAGAAGATATTGCGCAGGCCGATCGCGATGCCGGTCTGGTTGCTGCGACCCGGCAGCTCGACGTTCGCCGCGCCGTTCGTCTTGTTGAAGTCGACGGTGCCGTAGACTTCCGTGCGCTTGCTGAGCGCGTACTCGGCGATGCCGACGATCGCGTAGCGGTTGCCGCTCGCGAGCGTGCCGTTGGTGGTCATCGCATTGCGCATGTGATCGTAGTAGAACGCGCCCGTCAGCGTCAGCGGCGCGCTGACCTGCCAGCTCACGCCCGCGAACGGACCGTCGTCGATCCGGCCGGTGCCCTTCGCGACCGGAATCGTCTGCTGTGCGAGCAGGCTGTCGACGAAGCCCGTGTCGTCCTTCGAGCGCAGGTAGCCCGCATAGATCTTCGCCTTGCTGAACGCATACACGACGTTCGCGTGGTAGATCGTCTGCTTGCGCGCCGAGTTGTCGCTGTTCTGCTGCGCGCCGGCCGCGATGCTGAGCGGGCCCATCACGTACGACAGCGACACGCCCCACGCATTGCCCTTGCCGAGCGAGCCCGGAATCTGGCCCGAGAAGCCGCCGGCGCCGGTCGATTCGTAGTTGGTGCCGGTCGAGTACATCGCCTTCGCGGTCAGGCCTTCGAACTTGCCCGTGTACTTGATCTGGTTGTCCGCATACAGGCCGCCGCCGAGTGCGACCGGCAGCCATGCGTTTTCGAGGTAGTTGCCGACCGTCAGCGGATCGTAGGTGTCCGACAACAGGTCGAACAGCGGCGTCTTCTGGCGGCCGAGGGTCACCGTGCCGTACGGGCTCTGCAGGCCGACGTACGCTGCGCGGTTGAACAGGCGGCCGCTGTCGGCGAAGGCGCCGTTCTGCAGGTTCACGCCGCTCTCGAGGTTGAACACGGCCTTCAGGCCGCCGCCGAGGTCTTCCGTGCCGTAGATGCCGAAGCGGCTGTTCGTGATCGCGCCGTTGGTCATCGACAGCAGGCCGTCGTTCTTGGCGTTGGCGTTGGTCAGGTAGCGGATGCTGGCGTCGGCGACGCCCCAGAGCGTGACGGAGCTTTGTGCGGCCGCGTACTGGCTGGCAAATGCGAGCGCGGCGCCCCCTGCGATGGCTGCGAGTCGGGTGGTCTGCTTCATGAGCTTTCCTTTTTGTAGGTGTCTCCATTCATGGCCGGCCGCGTGCGCAGCCGGGTGGCGATCGCTCACGTTCTTGGCGCGCGCGATGTGGGCTGAATCATATGACGAGTGCCATCGCTGAAAGAAATTGAAATGCGCGGTAACGGCGCAACTGTCGTCCGCGCACAACGTTGCGGCGCGCGAGGCCTGCCCGGCGGGCGGCGGGCGCCGCACGGCAGCGACCGCGCGCGGCTTACGGTACGTCAGATCCGTAAGGATCACGCAGCAGGTGCCGCGCAACGGGCGCACGCTGGGGCGCGCCCGCGGGATGCGCGGTCACGCGGCCGCCGGCCCGCCGTCGGCCGAGTGCCGGCGCCACGCGCGCCGCACGATTTCCGCGAACGCGCCGACGAGCAGCAGCACGGCGCCCCACAGCGCGACTTCCGGCACGAGCCGCGTCACGAGCCCGCCGACCACCGCGCCGGCCAGGAAGCAGAAGCTGATCGTCGCGAGCAGCGCCGAGTCGTGCAGCGCGCCCGCGTCATAGCGCGGGATCAGCCCGACGAACAGCTTCTGCGCGGCGCGCCGCAGGTTGCCGGTGGTCATCACCGACGTGTACGAGAGTTCCTCGAGATGCGTGAACGACAGCGTCTGCAGCGTCGCGACGAACGAGATGCCCGGAATCAGCCAGCCGCTCGACGCGCCGACGAGGCCGCTCGCGGCGACGCCGAGAAAGGCGATCTCGACGAGCAGGCTCGCGAACGCCGTGTGCTTCATCCAGCCGCGCTGCGCGGCAAGCCCGAGCAGGTGCGCGACGAACACCGCGATCGTGAAGCCGACGAGCGGCGGCACGTGATGCAGCGCGGCGGCCCAGTCGCCGGCCGACAGGTTGATGCCGAGCAGCGCGACGTTGCCGGTCATCGTGTTCGCGAACACGTGGCCGTGGCCGACATACGTGTACGCGTCGAGGTAGCCGCCGGACAGCGTCAGCAACGCGGCGACGGTGAGATTGCGGCTGGCGCCGTCGAGATCCATCGAGCCTCCCGTGAAGATTCGCGCCAGTATGGCGCACGGGCGGTCAAAGTGCGCCGGTCACTGCCCGATGCCCGTGAGCCCGATCAGCGCGCCGCCCGCGAGCAGCCACAGCGGATGGATGCGCGTGCGCCACGCGAGCACCGCGCACGCGGCCGTGATGCCCCACTGGATCGCGGTGCGGTTCGATGCCTCGGAGATCAGCACCGCGCTCGCCGCGACGAGCCCGGCGGTGACCGGCATCATCCCGTGCTGCACATAGCGGCGCCACGGCCGGTCGCGAAAGCGCTCCCACGCATGCAGCGCGAGCACGGTGACGATCGACGACGGCCCGAACTTCGCGAGCGACGCAACCAGCAGCCCGCTCCAGCCGGCCACGTGCCAGCCGACCAGCGACACGATCATCATGTTCGGCCCGGGCGCGGCCTGGGCCAGTGCGAACAGCGCGGTGAACTCGTGCGCGCTCATCCAGTGATGGACGTCGACGACCTGCCGCTGCATCTCCGGCAGGATCGTGTTGCCGCCGCCGAACGCGAGCAGCGACAACTGGCTGAAGATCGTCGCGATGGCGATCAGCGTGTCGTTCATGGCCGGCCTCCCGGCTGCGTGTCACGCGCGGCGGCCTGCGCCGGCTGCGGCGTGCCTGCGTCGCGGCGCCGCGACGCGAGCCACACGCTGACGGGCGTCAGCACGAGCATCGTGGTCAGCAACGGAATGCGCAGCACCGCGATCGCGACGAACGCGAGCGCCGCGATGCCGGCCGCCGCCCGCGCATGCCGCAGCGGCTTCAGGACCTTCACCGCCATCGCGACGAGCAGCCCGGCCGCCGCCGCGGCAAGGCCCGCGAACAGGTGCTGCACGCGCGGATCGTTCTGCGTCTTCGCGTACAGCACGCCGAGCGCGACGACGACGAGCGTCGGGCCCGCGATCAGCCCGAGAATGCCGGCGAACGCGCCGGCGACGCCGCGAAAGCGCATGCCGACGGCCACCGACAGGTTGATCACGTTGCCGCCCGGCAGGAACTGGCACAGCCCGAGCAGATCGGTGAATTCGTCGGCGGAGAGCCACTTGCGTTCTTCGACGATGGTGCGCCGCGCGAACGGCAGCGCACCGCCGAACGACATGAGGCCCAGCGACAGGAAACCGGTGAACAGCTCGGCGAGGCCGACGCTGCGGGGTGATGCGGCCGGCGGCGGGGCGGTCGGCGGAGAAGCGGATTGCATGGGGTTCCTTATCAAACGGTGAACCGAGGTTACCGCCGTTCGGAATACCGGCAAAACGATTTTATCGGCGCGCCCTTGTGATCTAGAATCACAAGCATGGCACGCGATCTCCCGCCCTTTTCCGCGCTTCGGGCCTTTGAAGCCGCGGCACGACACGAAAGCTTCAGCGCCGCCGGCGACGAGCTGCATGTGACTCACGGTGCCATCAGCCGGCAGATCGCCGGGTTCGAGGCCTGGCTCGGCAAGCCGGTGTTCCACCGCTACGGCAAGCGCGTGAAGCTCACCGACGAAGGCCGCCGCTACCTGGACACCGTGCGCGCCGCATTCGACAGCATCGCGCTCGCGACCGAGCAGCTGCGCAACACGGGCGCCGCGCGCGTGCTGCGCATCAATGCGCTGCCCACCTTCGCGATGAAATGGCTGCTGCCGCGCCTGTCGAGGTTCCAGCGCGACGTGCCGAGCGTCGAGCTGAAGCTGTCGACTTCGAACGCGCCGCTCGACGCGCTCGACGGCTTCGATGTCGCGATCCGCCGCGGCCCCGGCCACTGGCCGAACTGCACGAGCGGCCACTTCCTCGACGAAAGCGTGATTCCCGTCTGCAGCCCCGCGCTGCTCAAGCGCGCGCCGATCGCGCGCGCGGACGATCTCGCGCGCCACGTGCTGCTGCATTCGGATACGCGGCCGGAAGGCTGGCGCGACTGGTTCGCGGCGGCCGGCGTGGCGATGAAGGGGCGCAAGCGGCAGTCGTTCGACCACTTCTACCTGGCGCTGCAGGCGGCCGTCGACGGCCTGGGCGTCGCGCTCGGCCCGTTGCCGCTGATCGACGACGAACTCGCGAGCGGCCGGCTGGTGATGCCGCTGGACGGGCCGCGCATCGCGACGCGCAGCTACTGGTGGATCGCGCCGCGCGCGCCGGCGGACGATCCGCTCGTCGCGCAGTTCTGCGCGTGGCTGCAGACGCAGTCGAACGTCGGCGCGTAGCGCGTCGACGTTCGACGCAAAAGATGATGCGGGCGGCAGGGGCCGCCCGCCGGAAGCTCAGACCACCGGGCCCGGTTCCTTTTCCTTGCGCAGGATCGCGTACAGGATGATCGCGCCGAACGTCGCGGTGCCGATCCCGCCGAGCCCGAAGCCGCCGATCTTCAGCGAGAAATCGCCGGCGCCGAGCACCAGCGTGACGGCCGCGACGATCAGGTTGCGGTTGTCGGAGAAGTCGACCTTGTTGACGACCCAGATCCGCGCGCCCGTCACCGCGATCAGCCCGAACACGACGATCGACACGCCGCCGAGCACCGGGCCCGGAATCGTCTGGATCACCGCACCGAACTTCGGCGAGAAGCCGAGCACGATCGCGATCACCGCGGCGACCGCGAACACGAGCGTCGAGTAGATCCGCGTGACGGCCATCACGCCGATGTTTTCCGCGTAGGTCGTCACGCCCGTGCCGCCGACGCTGCCCGACACGATCGTCGCGAGCCCGTCGCCGATGAACGCGCGGCCCACGTAGCGATCGAGGCTGGTGCCCGTCATCGCGCTGACGGCCTTGATGTGGCCGAGGTTTTCCGCGACCAGGATCACCGCGATCGGCGCGAGCATCAGCATCGCGTGCGGATCGAACACCGGCGCGCGGAAGCTCGGCACCCCGAACCAGGCCGCCTGCCCGACGATCGAGAAATCGATCGGCTTGCCGAGCCCCATTCCGTTGGTCGCGACCGCGTAGATCGCGTAGGCGATCACCAGCCCGACGAGAATCAGCAGGCGCTGCACCATGCCGCGCGAGAACACCGCGACGCCGCCGACGCACAGCACCGTGACGAGCGCCATCACCGATTCGAAGGTCGAGCCCGACACGCCCTTGACCGCGATCGGCGCGAGGTTCAGCCCGATCACCGCGACCACCGCACCGGTCACGACGGGCGGCATCAGCGTCTCGATCCAGCGCGTGCCGATCGCCTGCACCAGCAGGCCGAGCGCGACGTACACGACGCCGCACGCGACGATCCCGCCGAGCGCGACCGGGATGTTCGGGTTCGGGCCGCTGCCGCCGTAGCCGGTCACCGCGATCACCAGGCCGATGAACGCGAAGCTCGAGCCGAGGTAGCTCGGCACGCGGCCGCCGACCAGCACGAAGAACAGCAGCGTGCCGATGCCCGACATGAAGATGCACAGGTTCGGGTCGAAGCCCATCAGCAGCGGCGCGAGCACGGTCGAGCCGAACATCGCGACGACGTGCTGCACGCCCATCGCGACCATCTGCGGCCACGCGAGGCGCTCGTCGGGGCCGACCACGCGCGAGGCCGCGCCGGTCGATTGCACCCGCCAGCGCGGGAAGTAGGAATCGGACATGGGGAAAAGGGCTCCTGTCGGTCGCCGGCTGCGGAGGATGCGCCGGTCTGGAATCTGGCGCGAGTTTACGGAGCGGAAATGGGGCTGGCAAGCAGACTGGCAAGCGGGCCGCCGAGCGGGGCCAGCGAGCACGATGCGCGGCTTGCCGCATGTGCGAAACGGGGCACGATGGTGCGCCCCGGTGAAGCGCCCGTCCGCGCGGGAACCTGCGCGGGCGGCGATCGGCGCCGGCGGCGACGCAAGCGTGCGCTCACATCGCGGCCGGCGCGGCCGACATCAGGGGTTGATGTACTGGAACAGCGACAGGTTCTGCAACTGCGCGTACGCCTTCTGCGAGCCCGTCAGCGCATTCTGCATCTGCAGGAACTGGCTGATCGTCGTCACCATGTTGGTGCTCGTCAGGTCCGACAGGTTGCTGGTGACCTGCAGCGACGCGGTCTGGTTGACGGCCTGCATCGCCTTGACTTCCTGCTCTCGGCCACCGACCGATGCCTGGATCGTCGTGACGTTGCGCATCGTGTTGCCAAGCTTGGTCGAGCCGGTCATCAGCGCGTTCTTCAGCGCCGCGCCCGCGACCGGGTTGCCCGTCACGGGCGTCTTCAGCGCCGCGATCATCGCGTCGAGCGTCGAGAACACGTCCGAGCCGCCGCTCGCCTGCGGCGCCGGCTCGACAGCAAACGTGTCGCCGGCGGACGGCGTGCCCGACACCGACACCGTCATTCCGCTGCCGAGCGAGATCGCCGAGCCCGACGAATAGGCCTGCGCCGGCGTGGTGGTTGGCGGGCTGACCGAGTTGTCGGTCACGGTGTAGGTCGGCGCGGCGGCCGTGCCGCCAAATGTGATCGAGAACTGATGGCCGTTCGTCGCGATCGCAGGGTTCGTCACCGTGACCGTGCCGATCGTGCCGGTGCCCGTGTTGCCCGCACGGGCCGACGGCACCGGCGAGCTGCCGATCGCCGGCACCGACATGAAGACGGCCGCGCCCGAGTCACCCTGCGACACGGTGCTCGAATCGGCGATCTGCACCTGGCGCGTGCCGGTGTCGCCGACATAGGCGACGCTGCCGCTCGGCGTCGTCGAAAACGGCGCCGCCGAATTCTTCGTGCCGGCGAACAGGTAGTTGCCCGCGCCGTCGTTGGTGTTCGCGAGCGTCATCAACTGGTCGCGGTAACCCTGCAGCTGCGTTGCGAGCGCCGAGCGGTCGCTGTCGGACATCGAACCGTCGCCGGCGCGCACGAGCAGCGACTGCGTGCTCGTCAGCACGCCGCTCACGTTCTGCAGCGTCTGGTCCTCGGCCTGCAGTGACGCGAGCGCCGCGTTCTGGTTGGTCGCGTACTGCGACAGCGTCGCCGACGTCATCGACAGCTGCACGGCCTGCGCCGCGCCGGCCGGATTGTCCGCCGCCGTCTGCAGGCTCACACCGCTCGAGATCTGCTGATACAGCTGCGCAAGCTGGGCCTGCTGATCGTTCATTTGTGAAACGTTCAGCTGGAAGAACTGGGCGCTCGAAATCCGCATCGCTTCTATCCCTCGAATCCGGTCAATTGAACATGCCGAGCACGGTCTGGAACAGCGTCGCCGCCGTCTGGATCACCTTCGCGTTCGCCTGGTAGAACTGCTGGTACTGCATCAGGTTGGCCGCTTCCTCGTTCGTGCTCACGCCCGACACCGACTGCTGCGCCTGGGTGATCTGGCCGATCAGCCCGGTCTGCGCGGCGCTCGACGATTTCAACTGGGTCGTCGTGTTGCCGATGCCGTTCACGTAGCTCGCATACGCGCCCGTGAGCGTCGTCGTGCCGTTGCCGAACGCCTTCGCATTGACCAGCTTCGACAGCGCGAGCGCGTTGGAGCCGTCGCTGGTGCCGCCCGCATACGGCCCGATCGTGAACGAGTCGCCGGTCGCCGGTGCGCCGGACAGCGTGACGCTCACGCCGTTGAGCGCGCCCGCTGCCGTTCCCGACATCGTCATCGTCGCGCCGGCCGCCGGATCGTACGGGACGGTGTCCGTCGGGGTGTTGATCGTGACCGACGTCGGCGGCGTGGTGCCGATCGTCACCGTGGTGCCGACCGGGAAACCCGTCAGCGTCTTCGCCGTCGCGTCATAGGTCAGCTTGGTCGTCGGCACTTGATAGCCCGCGGTTACGCCGCCCAGCGTGATCTTGCCCGTGCCGGTGTTGGTGCTCGCCGCCGACGTGACGGCCGGCGATGCCGCCGCGATCGCCAACGCGCTCGTCGTGGCGAGGCCGAAGCCGTTCAGCGCGCCGCGCGTCGGCAGCACGGTGAACTTGTCACCGGCACTCATCGAGCCCGTCGGGATCGAGAAATTCAGGCCGCCGAGCGAAACAGGCATCGGCCCCGCCTTCTGGTCGACCACCGCGCCGCTCGCGCGGTCGGTCAGCGTGTAGTTCGCGCCGTCGAAGGACAGCGTGTAGTCGCTCGCCGTCGGCTGCGACGCATTCGCGAACGACACGGACAGCGTCGCGTTGCCGGTATTGCCCTGGTTCGCGTACACGGTCGGCGACGGCGTCGTGAACAGGTTGCCGCCCTTGTTGCCCGACAGGTCGATGCCGAGCGCGTTCTGCGCGTTGACCTGCGCGGCGAAGCTGGTCGCGATCGCGCCGAGCTGGGCCTGTGCGGGGTCGAGCGTCTGGCTGCGGAACGCGAGCAGGCCGCCGAGCGTGCCGCCCGACAGCGACGAATCGGGCAACGCCTGGTTCGGCCCCTGCGGCTTCGCGCCGGCGATCCCCTGCGACACGACGGTCAGTTCGCTCGGATCCGACGGCGACGTGACGGCCGCAAGCTGGTAGCTCTTGTCGGCGACCACGAGCGGTTGGCCGCCCGACATGAACACGCTGTAACCGCTGTCGTTGCGCACGACCTGGATACCGGCCAGGCCCGACAGGTTCGACACCGCGAGGTCGCGCTGGTCCAGCAGCTGGTTCGGCGGCTGCCCCTGGCTGCTCGCCGCCGAGATCTGCTGGTTCAGCTGCGCGATCTGCGCGGTGTACGTGTTGATCTGCGACACGGTGCTGGTGAGCTGCGTGTTCACGCTCTGGCGCAGCGCGTCGTACTGCTGGCCGGCCGCGTTGAGCTGGTTGGCCAGCGTCTGCGCGTTGCTGATCGCGGTCTGCCGCACCGACGGGTCGGACGCGTTGTTCGCGACGTTCTGCAGCCCGGTGAAGTAGTTCGTGATCCCGGTCGAGACCCCCGCCGTCGGGCTGCCGATGTAGTTGTTCAGCTGCGCGACGAGCGTGTACCACGTCGACAGCGCGCCGCCCTGCGTCTGCGCGGTGTTCAGCTGGTCGCTCAGGTACTGGCTGTACTGCCGCTGCACGGTGACGGTGTTCACGCCTTGCGGCATGTAACCGCTGCCCGAGTATTGGCTGCTCGCTTCCGCGTACACGGGCCGCTGGACCGAATAGCCGGGCGTCGCCGCGTTGCTGATGTTGTTGCTGGTCGTCGTGAGGCCCCAGAGCGCGGCATTCAGGCCGCTGATGCCGAGGTTCATGAGTGTGTTGGACATGCGCGATCCTGATGAGCCGGCCGCGCGTCGCGGCCGCCGGGTTGCGTGACTCCCGGTATAACGGCCGCCAATCGAAAAAATTGAGGAAAAAATGCACGCGCGACGCGCACTCGCGCGTCGCCGGTTCCGGCGTGCGGCCGAGGGGGCCGCAAACGCCGTGCGGGCCGCCCCGGCGGGGCCGGCCGCCGCTTGCGCGTCAGGCCCGCGCGAGCGAGCGGCGCTTCATCTCGAGCTGCGTGATCAGCCGCTGCAGCGTGTTCTCCGCGCTGCCCGGCAGCGACATGTAGCGGAAGCCGAGCTGGAAGCGCCGCGACCCGTTCGGCATCTGCGTCGAACGCTGCGACACGAGCTGCAGGTCGAGCGACAGCTTGCCGTGGCCCGTCAGCTCGAGCTCGACGTCGGGCAGCAGCGTGCCGACCTCGAGCGCCTCGACGCGTTCGTCGGCCGTGCGCAGCCCCACGCCGCCGAGCGACAGGTTGTGCACCTCGAACAGGAAGCTTTCGCCGTCCGGCAGCTTGCCGCGGCACAGGAACGGATCGACGATCGGCGCATCGACGCGGAAATATTCGCGGCGCTGGATGCACATCAGCACGTCGGGGAAATCGGCGACGAACGCGGGCAGCCCCTCGTAGCGCGTCTCGCGCGGCGTGCCCGTGGAGAATTCGACGCGCACGCCCTCCGGCGCGGCCGCGAACACGCAATGCGACGCGCCGAGGATGCCGGCGTTCTGCTCCGCCAGCGCGCCCCAGTCGAACGTAAACGTCCGTGCGCCGACATCCACCTCGAGCAGGCGCGTGACGAGCTGGCCGCCCGGGTACTGGACGGTCAGGAAATCGCCGCGATTGACGAGGTTGCGCAGCTGCACGCCGATTTCCAGCGGATTGCGGCGGGCGTAGTCGGGCCCGGAGTGGCCTGCATCCAGGCTGAGGTCCGTCGACGTTTCGATATTCATGGCTAGCCGGTCTTTCTTGTCATGGGCGCCCGGGCAACCGGTGCGCAATAAAACCGGGCCAGAACGGGGGCCCGGTCGCAGGTCTCTCACACTTAGCGGCAGTGCTGACCGAAAGTTTAGATCGAATTGGGGATTTTTTTCGCGCAAACGTTGAAACCGCGCGCGGCGGCTGCCGGGCGCGGTCCAGAGGGTGCAACAGGACAGGCGGAAGCCGACGGGGGCCGTCAGCCGATCTGCTGCATGATCGAGATCAGCTTTTTCGCGTAGTTCGGGTCGGTCGCGTAGCCGGCCTTCTGCATCCCGTGCGCGAAGCCTTCGACGCTGCGGCTCGCGCTCAGCACGCCCGAGTAGCGCGGGTTGTTCTTCAGCAGGTTCGCGTAATCGGTCATCGCGTGCTCGTACGAATCGTACGCGCGGAATTTCGCGACCACGCGGCGCGGCGTGCCGTTCACGTATTCGGTGGTGAGCGCCGACACCGTGCGGCCGGTCCAGCCCTTGGTCGCCTTGATGCCGAACACGTTGTAGCTCGTCGAGCCGTCGGTCGCGCGGATCTCGCGCTTGCCCCAGCCCGATTCGAGCGCGGCCTGCCCGACGATGAAGCGCGCCGGGATGCCGGTCGACGCGCTGGCCGCCTGCGCGGGGCCCGCGAGCCGATCGACGAACGCGTCGGCGTTCTGCACGCCACTCGCACCCTTCAGCGGCGGCGTCAGCGCGCTGCCGGCCGAATAGCCGCGCGTGCCGGCGAGCCCGCCGTTGTTGGCCGCGTTCGCGTAGGCCTTCGCCATCGCGTTCATCGCGGCGAGGCCGCCTTCGTTGCCGGACCCGCCGAAGCCGGCCGCGCCCAGCCCGGCCGCGCCGACGTCGGCCGCCGTGTCGCTGCCCGCGCCCTGGCCCGCATTGCGCAGCAGTTGCTTCATCAGCGCGTCGGCCACGCCGATCCCGCGCGTCGACATCTGCTGCGCGAGCTGCTGGTCGAGCATCGACGTGTACATCTTCGACGTATGCGAATCGAACAGCCCGCCGTCGGGCGACGCGTCGCGCATGCTCTTGAGCATCATCTGCGTGAACATCGCGTCGAACTGGCCGGCGACCGCCTTCGCGCCGGCCTGCGGCGACTGCTTCGCCTGCGCGCGCAGGGCGTCGAAACCCTGCACGTCGAGCGCAAAGCGCTGCGTGAGGTCGTTCGCGTTCGGGAGACTGGCTGCCATTTAGATGATCTCCAGGTCGGCGCGCAACGCGCCGGCGGCCTTCATCGCCTGCAGGATCGACATCAGGTCCGCGGGCGTTGCGCCGAGCGTGTTCAGCGCCTTCACGACGTCGGCGAGATTCGCGCCGGCCGTCACCATCTTCAGCGCGCCGTTGTCCTGCTTCAGCTGGATCTGCGACTGCTGCGCCACCACCGTCTGCCCGTTCGAGAACGGCCCCGGCTGCGATACCACCGGCTGCGTGTTGACCACGACCGACAGGTTGCCGTGCGCAACCGCGCAGCTCTGCAGCGTGACCATCTGGTTCATCACGATCGAGCCGGTGCGCGCGTTCAGGATCACCTTCGCCGCGGCCTTGTCCGGGCTGACGTCGAGGTTCTGCAGCCGCGCCATGAACGCGACCTGCTGCGCCGAATCGGCCGGCGCGGCCAGCTGGATCGTGCGGCCGTCGAGCGCCGTCGCGGTGCCCGGGCCGAAACTCGAATTGACCGCGGACACGATCCGCTGCGCGGTGCCGTAGTCCATGTCGTTCAGTTGCAGCTGCAGCACGCCGTTCATCTGCGCGATCGCGTTCGGCACCGAACGCTCGACGATCGCGCCGCCGACGATCCGGCCGGCCGCGAGCTGGTTCACCTGCACGCGGCTGCCGTTCGCGCTGGCGCCGGCGCCGCCGACCGCCATGTTGCCCTGCGCGAGCGCATAGACCTGGCCGTCCGCGCCTTTCAGCGGCGTCAGCAGCAGCGTGCCGCCGCGCAGGCTCTTCGCGTTGCCGAGCGACGACACGGTGACGTCGAGCGCCTCGCCCGGCCGCGCGAACGGCGGCAGCGTGGCGGTCACCATCACGGCCGCGACGTTCTTCAGCTGCATGTTGCTCAGCTGCGACGCGCCGCCGTTGGCCGAACCGTTGTTGATCGAGATGCCGAGGTTCGCGAGCATGTTCGCGAGCGTCTGCGTCGTGAACGGCGTCTGCATCGTCTGGTCGCCCGTGCCGTCGAGGCCGACGACGAGGCCATAGCCGATCAGCGGGTTGTCGCGCACGCCCTGGATCTGCGCGAGATCCTTCAGGCGTTCCGCGTGCGCGGGCGCCGCGCCGAGCAAGCACGCCGCGGCCACCGTCGCGAACGCGACGGCGAGCCGTGCGGCGCCATGCGCGCGGGCCCGGAAGCGGTCGAGAAGCGTCTTCTTCATCGTCATCACCACGGCGCGATGTTGAGGAAGAAGCGCTGCAGCCAGCCCATCGTCTCGGCTTCGTTGATGTAGCCCTTCGACGAGTATTCGATCTTCGCGTCGGCGACCTGCGTCGAGTAGACCGAGTTCGCGCCCGAGATCGTGTTCGGGTTGACGACACCCGAGAAGCGCACGAATTCGTTGCCCTGGTTGATCAGCATCTGCTTCTCGCCGCTGACCACGAGGTTGCCGTTCGGCAGCACGTTGGTGACGGTCACCGTGATCGTGCCGTTGAACGTGTTCGCCGCGCTCGCGCCACCGGTCGCCGCGAACTTGTTGTTGCCCGCCGCCGACAGGTTCGCCTTCGCGAACAGGCCGCCGAGGAAGCCGGCCGTCGGCACGTTGAAGTCGGTGGTGCCCTGCCGGTTCGTGTTCGCCCCCGACGACTTGGTCGCGTTGATGTTCTCCGCGATCATGATCGTCAGGATGTCGCCGACGTTGCGCGGACGCTGATCCTCGAAGAGCGGCCGCCCCGCGTAGCCCGGGTTGTAGATCGAGCCGGGCGCCTGCATCGACATCGGCGTCGGCGGCTGCGCCGTCATCGGCTGCTGGATGATCGGATCGCGCGGAATCTGCGCGCAACCGGCGGCGAGCGCCGCCACCGCGACCGCGCATGCGGCGCGGACGGTGGCTGACGGGAGGAGGCGAACCTGCTTCATGGCGACGGCGGGTGTTCCGGTTAGCTCTTCATCTGCGTGACGGTCTGCAGCATCTGGTCGGACGTCGTCACGGCCTTGCTGTTGATCTCGTAGGCACGCTGCGTCTGGATCATGTTGACGAGCTCCTGCACGACGTTCACGTTCGACGCTTCGACGTAGTTCTGGTTGAGCGTGCCCGCGCCGTTCAGGCCCGGTTGCGACACGTTCGGCGCGCCCGACGACGTCGTCTCGGAGAACAGGTTCTCGCCACGCGCCTCGAGGCCGGCCGGGTTGATGAAGGTCGCGACCTGCAGCGAGCCGATCTGCACCGAATTGTTCGAGCCCGCCTGCGTGACCGTCACGACGCCGTCCTTGCCGATCGTCAGCGACGTCGCGTTCTGCGGGATCGTGATCGCCGGCAGGACCTGGTAGCCGCTCGACGTGACGAGCTGGCCCTGCGCGTTGGTCTGGAACGCGCCGTCGCGCGTGTAGGCGTTCGTGCCGTCCGGCATCAGCACCTGGAAGAAGCCGGCGCCGTTGATCGCGACGTCCTTCGCGTTGCCGGTCTGCGTGAGGCCGCCCTGCGTGTACCGGCGCTCGGTCGCGACCTGCTGCACGCCGGTGCCGAGCTGCAGGCCCGACGGCAGTTCCGTCTGCTGCGTCGAGTTCGCGCCCGGCTGGCGGATGGTCTGGTACAGCAGATCCTCGAACACCGCGCGCGACGCCTTGAAGCCGTTCGTGCTGGTGTTCGCGAGGTTGTTCGAAATCACGTCCATCTGCGCCTGCTGCGCATTCATGCCGGTGGCGGCGATGTAGAGCGAACGGTTCATTTTTCAGGTCTCCTGCATAGGCTGGCGCGGGCGCTCAGCTGAAGTTGAGCAGCTGGTTCGCCGTCTGCTCGTTCTGGTCGGCCGTCTGGATCAGCTTCGACTGAAGCTGGAACGCACGCGCGTTGTCGATCATCGCGACCATCGCGCTCACCGGGTTGACGTTGCTGCCTTCGAGCGAATTCGGCGTGACGACCACGTTCGGGTCGGCGTCGGCCGGATTGCCGTCGGCGGTGCGGAACAGCCCGTCGTTGCCGCGCGTGAGCGTGGCCGGGTCGGGGTTCACGAGCTTCATCTGGTCGACGATCGCGACCGCCGTCGGCGGGTCGCCCGGCATCAGCGCGGAAATCGTGCCGTCCTTGCCGATCGTCACTTCCGCGTTCGGCGGCACCGAGATCGGGCCGCCGTTGCCGACCACCGGCAGGTTGCTCGCGTTGACGAGCTGGCCGTTCTCGTCGACGTGCAGGTTGCCGGCGCGCGTGTACCCCTCGCTGCCGTCGGCCGCCTGCACCGCCAGCCAGCCCGCGCCCTGCACGGCGACGTCGAGCGGGTTGCCGGTGCGCGTGATCGGACCCGGCGCGTAGTCGGCGCCGGGCGTCGACGCGAGCACGTAGGTGCGCGTCGTCGTCGGGTCGACGTTGCTGCCGTCGCCGAAATTCATCGGCACCGCGCGATACGTCGCGAGTTGCGCGCGAAAGCCCGTCGTCGACGCGTTCGCGAGGTTGTTCGCGACCACCGCCTGCTGGTCGAGCGACTGCGACGCGCCCGTCATCGCCGTGTAGATCAGTCGGTCCATGGCTGCCGGTTGTCCGCGCTTACAGGTTGATGATCGTCTGGTCGACGGCCTGCTGCGTCTTGATCGTCTGCGCGTTCGCCTGGTAGTTGCGCTGCGCGGTGATCAGGTTGACGAGCTGCGACGTGAGGTCGACGTTCGAGTTTTCCAGCGCGCTGCCCTGCAGCGTGCCGTGGTTCGTGCTGCCCGGCGCCGAGATCTGCGGCACGCCCGACGCGGAGCTTTCCGCGTACTGGTTGCCGCCGAGGTTCACCAGCCCGTTCGGGTTGTTGAAGTTCGCGAGCGCGATCTGGCCGAGCACGGCGGTCTGGCCGTTCGAGTAGTTGCCGGTCAGCTTGCCGTCGGTGCCGATCGTGTAGGTCGTGAGCGTGCCGCTCGCGTAGCCGTCCTGCGCGAGGTTGTTCACGCCGTCCTTCCCGCCGTACTGCGTCGTGCCGGTCAGGTCGAGCGTGAGGCTCTGCGGCGTCGCCGAGCCGTCGGTGTTCGGCACCGTGAACTGGAACTGGCCGACCGACGTGGTCGGCGTGGGCGGCGTGCCCGTGGTCGTGCTCTGGATCGCGCCCGACGAGTTGAAGTTGACCGTGCCGAGATCGCTCGTGGCGCCGCCCTGCACGCCCGCGTACGCTTCCCACGTGCCGGCCGCCGACTTCACGAAGTACATGTTGACCGCCTGCGAACCGCCGAGCGAGTCGTACACCTGGATCGACGTCGAGTAGTTGTAGGTCGTGTTGTCGGTCGCGCTGAACGGCGTCTTGGTCGGCACCGTGTCCTGCGAGTTCAGGTTGAACTGCGCGGAGATCTTGGTCGTCGCGGTCGGCGCGATGTTGGTCGTCGGCGCCTGCAGCGGCACGGTCTGCGCGGTGTTGATCACGCCGCCGTTGTTGGCCGCGTAGCCCATCAGGTTACGGCCTTGCGAGTCGACGATGAAGCCGTTCTTGTCGCGCTGGAACGTGCCGTCGCGCGAGTACGTCGTCACGCCGTTGTTCGACATCTGGAAGAAGCCGTTGCCGTTGATCGCGACGTCGAGCGACGAGCTCGTCGTGTTGATCGTGCCCTGGCCGAAATTCTGCGCCACCGCGTTCAGCGACGTGCCGATACCGATCTGCGTGTTGGTCGACGTCGCGACCGAGTTCGCGTACATGTCGGCGAACTGCGCGGTGCTCGACTTGAAGCCGACCGTGTTCGCGTTCGCGATGTTGTTGCCGATCACGTCGAGCGCGTTCGATGCACCCGCGAGGCCGCTCAGACCCTGTTGATAACCCATTTCGGTCTCCGTTTCGAGATTGCTCGATCAGTATCAGTTGGAGGGGGTGCCGCTGCCGGACGAATTCGACGCGGACGACGTGGTATTCGGGAAAATCGACGCAACCTGGGTCAGCCCCACGGTCGTGCCGTTCGACAGCACGAGCCCCGCCGTGCCGTCCGCCTGCTTGATCACGCTCTGCACGGTCGACGCCGCGAGCGTCGTGGCCGGCTGCGGCGTGCCGTTGCTGTCGGTGTACGACGCGCTGACGGTGTACTTGCCGTCCGGCAGCGCGTTGCCCGCCGCGTCGGTCGGCGTCCAGTTGAACGGCACGGTGCCGGCCGACTGCGCGCCCGCGTTGATCGTGTTCACTACGGTCCCCGCCGCGTTCTTCACGGTGATCGTCAGGTTCGACACCGAACTCGCGAGCGACACGCCGAACGGCGACGCCGCACCGCTCTTCACCGCGACCGCGTTGCCCGGCGCGAGCACGTTCGTGCCGATCAGCAGCGCGGCCTGCGTCTGCTGGCCGGCCGTGAGCTGCGAGGACAGCGACGTGAGCGACGTGTTCAGCTGCGCGATGCCGCTCACCGTGTTGATCTGCGCGAGCTGCGACGTCATCTGCGAGCTGTCGACCGGGCTGGTCGGATCCTGGTTCTGCAGCTGCGTGACGAGCAGCTTCAGGAACGTCGCCTGCAGGTCGCTCGCCGACGTGCCGTTGGTCGACACTTTGTTGGTGTTCATCGTGTCGGTCGGCAGGTTCGACACGTTGGTGCCGTTGCCGCCGATCGTCGTGCTGGAGGAAGTCATCCTGGGTGGCCTTGTTTCTGGACTGTCGGGTCGGTAAGGTCGGTCGGCGCGGCTTACGAGCCGATCGTCAGCGTCTTGAGCATCAGCGTCTTCGCGGTGTTCAGCGTCTCGACGTTGGCCTGGTACGAGCGCGATGCCGAGATCATGTTCACCATCTCCTGCACCGGATCGACGTTCGGCATCTGCACGTAGCCGTTCGAATCGGCGGCCGGGTTCGACGGGTCGTAGGTCGACTTCATCGGCGACGGGTCGTCCATCACCTTCGTCACGCGCACGCCGCCCACGCCCTGGCCGGACGCGGTGCGCGCGCCGCCGATCGGGTCGGTCGCGAACACGACCTGCTTGGCCTTGTACGGCTTGCCGTCGGGGCCGGTCGCGCTGTCGGCGTTCGCCAGGTTCGACGCGGTGACGTTCAGGCGCTGCGACTGCGCGGACAGCGCCGAGCCGGCGACGCCGAAGATGTTCATCAACGAAGGCATGGAAGCTCCTTTTGCTCGGATTCGGACGCGGTGCGCGCCATCACTGGTTCGACGTGATCGCGGCGATCATCGCCTTGATCTGCTGGGTCATCACGGTCATTCCGGTCTGGTAGTGCAGCGCGTTGTTCGCGAACTGCACGCGCTCGACGTCGAGATCGACCGTGTTGCCGTCGAGCGCCGGCTGCAGCGGCATCCGGTATTGCGCACGGCCGTAGTCGTCCGACGGGCCGCCCGTCGGGATCAGCTTCGCGGTGCCGGCCATGTGGCCCGCCGCCGTCGACACCATCGACATCCCGTTCGTCACGCCGGCCGGCTGCGCCATCGGCAATTGCGCTGCGTTGCTCGGCGCGAGGCCGCCGCCCGCCTGCTTCAGCGAGCGCGCGAGCGTCGACGCGAAATCGACGTCGCGGGCCTGGTAGCCGGGCGTGTCGGAGTTCGCGATGTTCGACGACAGCAGTTCCTGCCGGTAGGCACGCACGTCCAGCGCCTGTCGGCCGAACGCGAATTCCGCATCGAGTTTGTCCAGCATGTGTGCGTCTCTCCGTATGAAGCGCTGCACGCCCCTCATGCCGGATGGCGACGCGAGAGGCTTTTTTCCATGACAGCGATGGTAGGCGTCGGACGCAACCGGCAATCGGGCGAATAACGCGGCAAAGGCCCCCTCTATTCATCGTTTGCGCGACCGCCCCGCTCCCTAGAATGCGAAGCGGAGCAACGGATCGGGGATACGGCGATGACTGGCAGCGCACTTCGCGAAAGGAACGGGCGGCTCACGCACGTCCGGCGTGCGCTTGCGCTCGCCGCGGCGCTGTGGATCGCCGCCCCGGCCGCGCACGCGGACGACGGGATGATCGTGATTCCCGGGCGCGGCGAGACGGCAGAAACCGCAATCGCGCACGCCAATGCGGCGAGCGGCGGGCAGTTCGGCGGGAATGCGGCGATGGCGCCGGGTGCGGGCCTGGCGCCCGACACGGGGCGCGCGGCGAGCGGCGCGGGTGGGAGCGCGGGCGTCGCCGCCGGCGCGTCCGGCACCGGCTACGCGGCGCAACCGGCCGGCACGATGGTCGTGACGACCGTCCCGCCGCCGGCTCCTGCGCCAGCGTCCCGCCCTGTCTACGCAGCCGCCCGCATGAACGCCACAACCGGATATGGCGCGCCGCGCGCCGCCGATCCGAACGCGATCGCGACGGTCGTCGCCGGCACGGCCGAACCCACGTCGAATCCCGCACGATCGACCCCACCGCCGGCCATGGCCGCGCGTCTGGCGGCGGCCCGCGCCGCGTCGGCCGCACCGGCCCCGCGCGCCGTCCCGGTTTCCGCGAACCCGGCCCCGGCGGCCAATGCCGCCAACGCGGCCCTGCCCGTGACGCCGCCCGGCCAGCAGGATCCCGAGTCGATCCGCCGCGCGGCCCTCGCGTTCCTGCAGCAGCAGATCGCAGGCCTGCCCGGCAAGGCCACCGCGACGGTCACGACCGCGTTTCCGCGCGGGCTCGCCGCGTGCACCACGCTCGAACCGTTCATGCCGACCGGCGCGCGCCTGTGGGGCCGCACGACGGTCGGCGTGCGCTGCGCGGGCGAGCGGCCGTGGACCGTCTACCTGCAGGCGAAAGTCACCGTGCAGGCCACCTACTACGTCGCCGCGCGCCAGATCGCGCCTGGCGAGCCGCTTTCCGCGGCCGACCTGGTCGCCCGCGACGGCGACCTGACGGTGCTCCCGCTCGCGGTGATTACCGATCCGGCGCAGGCGATCGGCGCGACCGCGCTCGCGCGCATCTCGGCCGGGCTGCCGCTGCGGCAGGACCTGCTGAAGAGCGCGGCGTCGGTGTCGGCCGGCCAGACGGTGCGGGTCGTCGCGGCCGGGCCCGGCTTCACGATTTCGGCGGAGGGCAGCGTGCTGGCGAATGCGGCGCCCGGCCAGTCGGTGCGGGTGCGGATGGCGGCGGGCCAGATCGTCACGGCGATCGTCAAGGACGCCGGCACCGTGGAAATTCCGTTATAGGGACTGATCCCACGGCAAGAATGTAAAGAATTGTTTATTCGGAGCATTTGGGGCTCGCGATGCTAAAGTTCGGGCCGACCCGGCCGTTATCTGGGTCAAACCGAACAGGAAACCCATCGTGAAGATCGATTCCACTCCGAACCCGAGCCCCCTGGCGCCGACCGGCAACGGCGCGACCCGTGCGCAATCCGGCACGGCCTCGTCTTCGTCCGCGCAGGCGGCCGATGCGGGGTCGACCGGCGGTGACGCGAGCGTGAACCTGTCGGGTCTGTCCGGCCAGTTGCGCTCGGTATCCGCGTCCGGCAACGGCGATATCGACGCGGGCCTGGTCCAGTCGATCAAGGACGCGCTGAACAACGGCACGCTGACGATCGACGCGAACAAGATCGCCGACGGCGTATTGAATACCGCCCGAGAGCTGCTGCAGCAGCAGCGCCCGGGCAACTGAAGCCGGCCTCGCAAGGCCGGCCCCCCCGGATTGCCGGCGCGTCTACCCGCGCCGGCGCGACGAGCATGACGCGATGAGAGAAGAGCTGCTGACCACGGTCAACGACGAACACGCGACGGTCGAGGCGTTCGCGTCCCTGCTCGCGTACGAGGAAAAAGCGCTGACGATGGCGCAGCCGCTCGAGATGCTGCCCGGGATCGTCGAGAAGAAAACCGAGCTGATCGACCGGCTCGCGCAGCTCGAACGCACGCGCGACACGCAGCTTTCCGCACTCGGCTTTCCGGCAGGCAAGAAGGGGATGGACCAGGCCGCCGAGCGCGACGCCCGCCTCGCCGGCCGCTGGCAGTTGCTGCAGCAGTCCGCCGAACGCGCGCGCCAGGCCAATGCGAACAACGGGATGCTGATCCGGATCCGGATGGACTACAACGAGCGCGCGCTCGCGGTACTGCGCTCGGCCCCCGCGCCGGCCGGCGTCTACGGCCCCGACGGGCGCGTGTCGGCTCTCGCGCGCTGATACACTGACCGACCGGCGGCACCGCCGCCACCGTACTTTCCGCATTGCGCCGCCATGCGCGGCATCTCACGTTTCGACAGACCGGGCCCGAGCCCGGCACTCACGGTCCCTTCCGATACACGGTCGCGCAGCCGCGCCGCCGTCCCGTCACAACAATCAGAAGAGGGCCGCATGCCATATTTCCGCATTCCGTTTTCATCCCGCGTCGCTGCCGTTTCCGCCGTCACGGTGCTGGGCGCCGCGTTGACGCTCCCCGTCGCGCACGCCGCCGGCCCCGCGCCGCTGCCCACGCCGACGGGCGACATGTCGCTGTCGCCGGCCGGCCCCGACATCGTGCCGCCGGCCGCATCGAGCCCGCCAGGCGCCACGCCGCGCGCGTCCCACCGCGGATCCGACACCTACACGTACCTGCGCTGCTGGTACCGGATCGATGCGGATCCGCTGAAGCCGGCCGCGACCTACGAATGGGCGCGCAACCCCGCCGGCGGCGACTGGTATCGCGTGTCCGGCTACTGGTGGGCCGACGGCATCACGCAGTGGAAGAACATGTTCTACAGCACGACGACGCAGGACACGCTCGCCGACGTGTGCCGCAAGACGCTGGCCGCGAAGGGCATCAAGTCCGACCTCGTGCAGGCGGTCGCGGCGAACAACGCGCTGTCGTTCAACTACACGGTGTGGACCATCGACGCCGCGCAGCAGGACGCGCGCGTCAACAAGCTGATCGTGTTCGGCGACAGCCTGTCCGACACGCAGAACATGTTCAACGCAAGCCAGTGGAAGCTGCCGAACGGCACGAGCTGGCAGGCGGGGCGCTTCAGCAACGGCCCGGTGTGGGCCGAATATCTCGCGAACGCGCTGCGGCTGCCGTTCTACAACTGGGCGATCGGCGGTGCGGCGACCGACCAGTACCTCGTGGTGCCAGGCCTCGTGCAGCAGATCGACTCGTGGCGCGAGTACATGGATCGCGCGCCGGACTACCGGCCCGCCAACACGCTGTTCGCGGTGTTCGCGGGCGGCAACGACCTGGTGAACTACGGGCGCTCGCCCGAGCAGGCGGCGAATGCGGTGCGCGACAGCCTCGAGCGGCTCGCCGCGGCCGGCGCGACGCGGATCATGCTCGTCACGCTGCCGGACGTGTCGCGCGCGCCGGTGTTCGCGACCCGCACCGACACCGCGAGCGTCGCCGCGCAGGTGAAGGACTACAACCTGCGCCTCGCGGACGCGGCCGCCGCGCTGCGCGCCCGCTACGGCGCGACGCTGCGGCTCGAGGTGTTCGATGCGTATGCGCTGTTCGACGACCTGCTGAGCCACCCGACCCAGTACGGCTTCGACGACGCGAAGCGTTCGTGCCTCGACATCCCGAAACCGTCGTCGCTCACCTACGTGAGCGCGCAGACGCCGCGTATGGACTGCCGCGATCCGGCGCGCTTCGTATTCTGGGACACGCTGCACCCGACCACGCGCACGCATGCGTGGCTCGCCGAGCGGATCGCGCCGCTGGTGCGTGCGCGCCTGCTGAACTGACCGGCGCGGGCGGCAGTGCTTAAAGCAGCGGACACGCGGTGACCTGCGTGCCGCGCTCCACGCACAGCCGCTCGTAGTCGCGCAGGTACGCGCGCTCGTCGTCGTCCAGCAGGTCGAGATCGATCAGGTCCCAGTCGTAGCCGACCGTCACGATGTTCTCGAACGTGACGGTATCCGGCTGCGCGTCGTCCCGGTGGATGATCACGATGTTCTCGATCCGCACGCCGCCCTTGCCCGGCACGTAGATGCCCGGCTCGACCGAAATCACCGCATTGGGCACGAGCCCGTACTTCGCGCCCGGCGCGAACCGCACGCCGCCCTCGTGCACGTGAATCCCGACGCCGTGCCCGGTGCCGTGACCGAAATCGTGGCCGTGGTCGCGGCACACCTGCCGCACGAGCGCATCGACGTCGCCGCCCTTCGCGGTGCTCGGGAAGCGCGTGACGAGCCCCTTGATGCAAGCCTTCAGCGCGACCGTGTAGATCTCGCGCTGCCACGGCTGCGCGACCGTTTCCGGCCGGGTCCGGCGCAGTACCACACGCGTGCAGTCCGTCGCGAAGCCCGTTTCGTAGTACGCGCCGCTGTCGAGCAGCACGAGTTCGCCTTCCGTCAGCTCGACGTCGGCGCTCGCCGCGGTGTAATGCGCGAACGCGCTGTTCGCGCCGTTCGCCGCGATCGACGGAAACGTCAGCGCCACCGCCGAGCGTGCGCCGTACGCGTCGTTGATCGTGCGCGCCAGGTCGTATTCGGTGTGGCGCATGCCCGGCTCGCCGGCCTTCGCCCAGCGCATCGTCTCGGCGATCGCCGCGGAGCTGCGCGCGAACGCGTCGCGGAACCGGTCGAGCACCGCCGGCGTCTTGCTGGCGCGCATCGCCTCGACCGGGTTGAAGTCGGCTTGCCGCGCGTACGGCCACACGCGCTTCACCGCGTCGACGAGCGCGCAGTTCACCGATTCGAAGCCGTAGCACACGCGCTCGACGTCGAACTGTGCGAGAAAGCGCTCGAGCGCCGCGACATCGCGCCGGATCACGTGCAGCGCCGGATACGACGGGAGGGTGACCTCGCAGCGGTCGCAGCCTTCCGGCAGGAACAACGCCACCTGGCCGCCGACCGCGAACAGGAAGCCGAGGTGCGACGACGCATTCGGAATGTGATAGCCGCGGCTGTTCAGCAGATACGCGAGATCGTCCGACGCGCAGGTGAAGAACGCGGTCTTGCCGTCCGGCGCGCCGGTATGCGCGGCGAGCTGGCGGTTCAGCGTGTCGAGGTTCTGCGCGACACTCAGGCCGGTCGCCGATTCCGGTACCTCGAAGATCGGTCGCTCGACGACCCAGCCCGGCAGCGCGATCGCGCGATCGATCTCCCGGTCGGCGAGACTCGTCCAGTCGAGCGACGCGGCCTGCGCCTGTTCGAACAGGCGATCGCGCTGCGCGACGCTGATCCGCCGCGCGTCGTAGCCGACCCGTGCGAGCCGGCTGCCGTGCGCGACCAGCCAGTCGGCCATCGCCTGCCAGATCGTCACGTTCATCCCGAGCTTTTCGATGCGCACGCGCGCCGGATCGCACTGCTGCTCGGCCTGCAGGTGATAGCGGCCGTCGACGAACAGCACGAACGGGGGCAGATCGAGTGCCTGCGCGGTCGCCGCGCTCAGGAAGATCCCGCAGCCGGCCGAGCCGTCGAAACCCGACACCGCGTAGCGCGGATTGTTGGCGAGCGGCAGGTACTCGGTCACGTATTCGTCCTGCGACGTGACCAGCACCGCGTCGAGCCGCGCGGCATCGAGCAGGCGCGACAGGGCCGCCTGCGTGTCGACGACGGATGCGTCGTACGGGGGAAGGCCGGAGAAGCTGTATTTCAGTCGATCGATCATCGGAAGCCCGTTATGCATTGTTGTCGGCGGCCGGCGGTGACGCGGCGGGGTGCAGGCCCGAGGCAGGCCTGGTGCGGCACGGCGCCGCTGCGGGTGGACGTTCGGCCCGGCCCGGCGCGGCACGGCGCCGGACCGCCGTGCCGTTCCGGCAGCAGGTCCTTAAAAAAATTTTCGTCTCACTTAACTTTTTTTGATACGCGCGACAGAATCTAGAGCACGCCGAAATTGAGGTCAAGCTGAAATTTTCGTAGGGCTAAAATCGGCGCGGCGCCTGCGCATCCCGGCACAACGAGAATTCTTCCGGCGACGCTGCGCGGTACAATTCGCCGTCCCGACGGCCGTGCTTCGTGCGATGCGCGAAAATCACCGTCCGGCGACTGCACCGTCCGTCCGCTCCCCTCCCGACTCGTTGTCACGAAAGAGATTCATGGATTCAGACATCATGCGTATCGGCCAGCGCATTCGCCGCCTGCGCCGGGAAGCGAAGAAGACGCTGCTGGAAGTCGCGACCGAAGCGAAACTGTCGGTCGGGTTCCTGTCCCAGGTCGAGCGCCACCTCACCGGTATCTCGCTGTCGTCGCTCGTCAACGTCGCGAAGGCACTCGGCGTGCCGCTCGGCGCGCTGATCGACCAGCCGCGCCAGGCCCAGCCCGATTCGTACGAGGGCCGCCGCAAGCCGTACGCGCTCGACGCCAGGTCGCAGTGGTACGAGCGCCTCTCCACCACGTTCGACGGCAGCCAGATCAATGCAGTCAAGGTGCAGATGATGGAAGGCTACCGCTCGGAATGGGTCGCGCACGGCGGCGACGAATTCGTGTACGTGCTGGCCGGCCGGATCTGCTACACGGTCGGCAGGAAGGACTACCCGCTGTCGCCCGGCGACTCGCTGCACTTCGACGCGCGCAAGCGGCATCGGGTCGCCAACGTGGGTGAAGGGCCGGCCGAGGTGATCACAGTCGGCACGCTGCCGCTGTTCGACGACCGTGGCACGGGGTTCGTGTCGGCGACGATGGACGTCGGGAAACCGGCTCCCACCGCGCGTGCGACGCCGGGCGAGCCGCGCGTGAGCCGCCGCGGGCCGGCGCCCAAGCGGGCGGAGCGCGATCGCGACGCCGGCACGGCGGGAAAGGAAAAGAAGGCCGCGGCCAAGCCGCGCGCATCCGCCGGCAAACGCCCGGCGGCCGCGAAGCCGGCGCGCAAGAAGAAGTCGTAACGGTTGCCGGGAGGGCGACGCACGTCCTTCCTGCCGGGCCTATTCGTCGCCCCTATTCGCCGATCTCGAGCGCCTGCGCGACGGCCTCGATCCGCGCGCGATGCACGGCGTCCTTGATCTTCTCCGTATCGTTGCCGATGCCGCGCGCGATTGCGCCGGCATCGACGCTGCGCGCGGCCGCGAGCGCGACGCGCAGCCGCTCGGCCTGCGGATACGGCTGCGCTTCGAGCCCGAGCCGCCCGCGCGCATCCGATTCGCACGCCTGCAGCATCTCGGCGAAACGTGCCGGCTTGCGCAGCGCGTCGCTGCGCTCGAACAGCCGCACCAGCGCGGCCGCACCCATCTCCATCACGCGATGCAGGTTGCCGTGCTCGCGCGCGACAACCAGCGCGAGATCGCGGCATTCGTTCGGCACGCGCAACCGCTCGCACAACGGCTTGAGCAGGTCGACGCTGCGCCCCTCGTGGCCGACGTGGCGCGGCAGCACGTCGGCGGGCGTCGTCGCCTTGCCGAGGTCGTGCGTGAGCGCCGCGAACCGCACCGGCAGCGAATAGCCCTGCTTCGCCGCATAGTCGACGACCATCATCACGTGTACGCCCGTATCGACTTCCGGGTGGTAGTCGGCGCGCTGCGGCACGCCCCACAACGCATCGACTTCCGGCAGGATGCGCGCGAGCGCGCCGCACTCGCGCAGCACCGCGAACATCCGCGATGGCTTCGCTTCCATCAGCCCGCGCGCGATTTCCTGCCACACGCGCTCGGGCACGAGCGCGTCGACCTCGCCCGCGTCGACCATCCGCCGCATCAGCGCGAGCGTTTCGTCCGCCACCGTGAAATCCGCGAACCGCGCGGCGAAGCGGGCGATGCGCAGGATCCGCACCGGATCCTCGACGAACGCGTCGCTCACATGCCGGAACACGCGAGCACGCAGGTCGGCCTGCCCGTCGAACGGATCGATCACCGGCCCGACCAGGTCACCCTCCGGGCTCACCTCGCGCGCCATCGCGTTGATCGTCAGGTCGCGCCGCGCGAGATCCTCGTCGAGCGTCACGTCCGGCGCGTAGTGGAACTGGAAGCCGTGATAGCCGGCCGCCGTCTTGCGCTCGGTGCGCGCGAGCGCGTACTCCTCCTGCGTCCGCGGATGCAGGAATACCGGGAAATCCTTGCCGACCGGCCGGAACCCCTGCGCGGCCATCTGCTCGGGGGTCGCGCCCACCACCACGTAATCGCGGTCCTGCACGGGCACGCCGAGCAGCTCGTCGCGGATGGCGCCGCCTACTGCGTAGATATTCATGGTTGAGGCTCGTATTCGGCGATCACGTTCGTCTCGCGGCGCGCGGCGTCGATCCAGCGCTGGACGGCCGGCAGCGCCGTCACGCGCGCCGCATAGCCGGCCGCTTCCGGCGACAGGCCCGGTGCGTAAGTGTTGAAGCGCATCACGACGGGCGCGTACATCGCATCGGCAATGCCGAATTCGCCGAACAGGAACGGCCCGCCCGACGCCTCGAGACACGCGCTCCACAGCGCATCGATGCGCGCGACATCGGCGAGCGCGTCGGGGGTCGCGCCGCGCCCCGGCATCGACGCGCGCACGTTCATGCCCATCTGCGTGCGCAGCGCCGCGAAGCCCGAATGCATCTCGGCCGCGACGCAGCGCGCATGCACGCGCTCGAGCGGATCGGCCGGCCACATCGGGAACTGCGGATAGCGTTCGGCGAGCGTCTCGGCGATCGCGAGCGAATCCCAGATCGCGACGCCGTGGTCGTCGATCAGGCACGGCACCTTGCCGGACGGCGAATACTCGCGGATGCGCGCGGCCGTGTCATCGTGGCGCAGCTCGATCGCGATCTCGTCGAACGGGATGCCGAAATGCGCGAGCAGCAGCCACGGGCGCATCGACCACGACGAGTAGTTCTTGTCTCCAATGACGAGTTTCATGACGGTGATCCGGAAAACGCGAAAGTGAAAAGGAAGACGCTGCCGGCCTAGCGGCGCGAGCGGAACCAGTCGAACCGGGAGCGCTGCGCGGCCTGGCCGAGATACGCGGGCGCAATGCTTTCGAGACTCGCGGGCGATATCCCGAGTTCCGGCGCGAGCGGCCCCGACAGCACGTTCGGCACCGACATCGTCGCGAGATTGTCGCGCGTGAGCACGGGCTCGCCGGGCAGGCATTCGAACACGCTCGCCTGCAGCCGCGCGAGCGCGTCGGGCAGCCGCACGATGCGTGCCTGCCGGCCGACCAGCGTGCCGCAATAGCGCACCAGCTGCTCGAGCGTATAGACGGTCGGGCCGCCGAGTTCGTAGGTCTTGCCGTGTGCGGCCGCGAGATCGAGCGTGTTGACGAACGCGCGCACGACATCGCCGACGAACACCGGCTGGAAGCGCGCGTCGGGCATCGCGAGCGGCAGCACCGGCACCGAGCGCTGCAGTGCCGCGAACGTGTTGAGGAACGCATCGCCGGGGCCGAACACGACCGACGGACGGAAGATCGTCAGCGCAAGCGAATCGGTCGCCGCGATCGCATGCAGCGCGGCCTCGCCGTCGCCCTTCGAGCGCTGGTACATGCTTGCGCCGTGCGAATCGGCGCCGAGCGCGCTCATGTGCAGCAGGCGCTGCACGCCCACCTCGGTGCAGGCGGTCGCGAGCGCGGCCGGCAGCGTGACGTGTGCGCGCTCGAAACCGGGCCCGTAGGGCGTGCCGCGGCCGCCGTGCAGCACGCCGACGAGGTTGATCGCCGCGTGCGCACCGGCGACGAAGCGCGCAAGCGTGCGCGTGTCGAGCGCGTCGAGTTCGACGATTTCGACCGGCAGCATCTGCAGGTGGCGCGCGTGGTCACGCCGGCGCGTGCCGATCCGTACCTGCTTGCCGGATTCGATCAGCGCATTGACGAGCCGGCTGCCGATGAAGCCGGTGCCGCCCAGCAGCGCGACGGTCTGGCGATCCATATCAAGGGCCTCTAAGGGGCTGTTCACGCTAATAACGGGCTCGTTCCCCTGTTTGGAAAAAATCTTTCGCGGGGCTGGCCGCCAGAAGGGCCGATCGCTGCGTCATGCTCCTTGCGCTCGGCCCTTCTGGCGGCCAGCGCAAGCCCGTTATTAGCGTGAACAGCCCCTTAAACACTGCCGCGTCTCGCGCGGCAGTGTGAAGATTGCGTATCAGGGCGAGATCATGCCTAGACGTTTCTTCAACGACTGCGGCTTGCCCTCGAAGAGCGCCGCGTAATAGACGGTGTTCGACAGCACGTTCTTCACGTAGTCGCGCGTCTCGTTGAACGGAATCGTTTCTGCGAAGATCGCGCCTTCGACCGGCTGCGTCAACACCTGGCGCCACTGGCGCGGCCGGCCCGGGCCCGCGTTGTAGCCGGCCGTGGCGAGCACCGGCGAGCTGTCGAAGTTGTTGTAGATGTCCGCCAGATACCACGTGCCGAGCTGGATGTTGGTATCGATGTCGTGCATCTGCGCGCGCGAGATCGTGCCCATGCCGAGCTTCTTCGCGACCATCTGCGCGGTGGCCGGCATCAGCTGCATCAGGCCGCCCGCGCCCACCGACGAACGCGCGCTGATGATGAAGCGCGATTCCTGGCGGATCAGCCCGTACGCCCACTCGATGTCGAGGCCCGTCGATTGCGCATAGCGCTCGACGATGTTGCGGTACGGCGACGGGTAGCGCAGCGTGAAGTCGTGCTCGGCCTTCGTGCGGTCGGCCGTGTTGACCGTGCGGTCGAGCAGCTCGACGCGCTTGCCGTATTCGGCCGCGGCCAGCAGCTGGCGATCGGTCATCCCGCGCAGCGGCCAGTTCCATTCGCGGTTGCCTTCGAGGCGCAGGTTCAGCGCGTAGAAACGCTGCGCGAGCGCGAAGCCCGGAATCTTGCTCATCGCATCGATCTCGGCATCGCTCACCTTCGTGCGCGGCGGGATCGTCGTGCGCTGGCCGAGCTCTTCGCCGGCGAGCTGCCCGTAGAAGTTGAACTGGCCCGCGACCTGCTCGAATTCCTGGTTCGCCTGCAGCGTGTCGCCGCTCTGCTTGAGCGCGCGCGCATGCCAGTAGATCCAGGCCGGATCGTTGCGCAGCGACGGCGGCATCTGCTCGATCGACCAGCGCACCATCGGCCAGTTGCCGGCGAGCAGCGCGGCGCGCGTGCGCCATTCGTAGCCCGGGTTCGACAGCGGCGCATTCGTCGATTTCGCATACCAGACCGATGCGAGCGGCGAGCGCTTGATCGCGCCCTGGTAGCCGATCGCGCCCCACGCGATCGCCTGCTCCTGCTTGGTCAGCGACGGGGCGACCGTGGTCAGCATTCCGGCGGCGGCGTCCGGATCGTTGCGCGCCATGCGGCTGAGCGCGATCAGGGCGATCTGGTGCGAGGTTGCGTCGGGGCCGACGCCGCGCGCGAGGTACAGCGGCGGCGCGCTCGTCGCCTGGTCGAAGCCGACCGGGCGCGGGCCGAGCGCATCGACGATCTTGCCGCCGAGCGTCGTGTAGTTCTGCTCGTACGCGAGGCGCGCCTGCTGCCACACGTCGTCGCTCGTGAACTGCTGGTTGACCGTGAGCGCGGTGATCAGGTCGACGCACGCGTCGCCGTAGTTCTTCGGCTCGACGAGCAGCGCACGTGCCGCTTCGGCGACGTTCTCGCCGCGCGCCGCGCGCGATTCCAGCGCATAGCACTTGACCTGCGTGTCGTCGTCGAGCACGAAGCGCTTGTATTGCTCGTCGAAGTTGCGCCAGTCGTGGCGCGCGCCGAGCACGAGCAGGTAGTCGTTGCGCAGGCGATCGGCGATCGCCTGGCCGTCGT
Organism: Burkholderia sp. SRS-25; assembly: GCF_004343765.1. Lineage (NCBI taxonomy): Bacteria > Pseudomonadati > Pseudomonadota > Betaproteobacteria > Burkholderiales > Burkholderiaceae > Burkholderia > Burkholderia sp. SRS-25. Next base: position 140,201 of record NZ_PTXM01000021.1, on the reverse strand, counting down.
AGCGCTGCAGGAACGACTGCACGGGCGCGTCCGGCGCGTCCACGCGCGCGCGGCCCGTCGAATCGAACAACTGCGGCTTGATCTGGAAATACTCGACGTAGGACGGTACCGGATAGTTCGGGATCATCGACGCGAGCTGCGCGGCTTTCGCGGCGTCGTTGCGGCGTGCGGCTTCTCGAAGCTGCACGAAGGTCTGGTCGTCCCCGGAGACCGTATCGTCGTTCGGTGCGGCGCACGCGGCCGTGCCCGCGACGAGCGCGGTGGCCGAAAGCGCCAGCGCGACCGCGCGATATACTCGGAAAAGGCTGTTCGACATCGTTTTGAATGGAGCGCGAAGTGAGCGAAAGCATAGCACGCAACCCTGTGCCCAACCCGAAGGTTGCGCTACGCAAAACGCTGTCCGGCGCGCGTCGCGACGCCGCGTCGCAACCCGCCGCGAACGCCGCGCTCGACGCGCGGCTGCGCACGCTGCTCGAACGGCTCGCGCCGCGCACGGTCGGGTTCTACTGGCCGCTGCCGGGTGAATTCGATGCGCGCGACGCGGTGCTCGCGTGGTGCGCGGCCGGTGCCGGCAGGCAGGCCGCACTGCCGGTGATCGACGAACGGCACACGCCGCTCGAGTTCCATGCGTGGGACGCGCACACGCCGATGCGCGAAGGTCATCACCGGATTCCGGAACCGGCGTCGGGAATCGTCGTCGTGCCCGACCTTTTGCTGATTCCCTGTGTGGGATTCGATCTGCAGCGCTACCGGCTCGGCTACGGCGGCGGCTACTACGACCGCACGCTTGCCGCATGGCCGGGCAGCGAACCGCCCGTGACGGTCGGCATCGCGTATGAAGCGTGCCGCGTCGACGCGCTGCCGGCCGAAGCGCACGATCTCGCGCTGCACTGGATCGTGACCGACGGCGCGCTGTATCCGGCCGCCGGATGACGCGGCGGGCGGCGCCGCATCCGTCGTCGCACGCCCGTCAGCGCACCGCCGCGCGCCACCCGCGGCGCAACCGTTTACAGCGACGCCGCCGCGCGCGCGGCCGTGTCGTACAGGCCCGATGCGTTGCGCAGCAACTGCGCCGCGTCGCCGATCTGCTCGTTGGTGAGCCCGCTGTCCTTCAGCGTCTCGATCAGGCAATGCTCGCGCACCTCGCGGTACTTCAGGCACAGGTCGCGGCCCGCGTCGGTCGCGAAGAAGAACACTTCCTTGCCGTTCTTCTCGCTCTTCACATAGCCGCGGGCGATCAGTTTTTTCAGCGCATAGGTCGCGACGTGCGTATCCTCGATATTGAGCACGAAGCAGATGTCGGCGAGCTTCTTCTTGCGTTCGCGATGGCTGACGTGATGCAGCAGCGACACCTCGACCGCCGTCATGTCCTTCGCGCCGGCCGCCGACATGCAGCGCACCATCCACCGATTGAAAGCATTGCCTGCCATGATGAGGCCGTATTCGAGCTCCGACAGCTCCGCGCTCGAATCGGAAACGAGGTGTTCGGATGACACGATCTTGGTCGCAGGACGCTTCATGGAAAGGCGGAGCAAGCCGGATGACAGGGTGTGCCGAGTGTACGCCAGAAGCCCCGACATACGGGCTAGGCGAAAACGCTTATTGGGAAGTTGTCGATATTTTATCGACAATGTGCGCTAACATTGCCGTCCGAACCGTGCCAGTCCGATGACGCAACCCCGCATTTATCCGCTCGGTGATGCCGCCCTCGTCTGCGAGGTGCCGCCGCCCGCCACGCTCGATTGCCAGCGCCGCGTCTGGGCCGTTGCCGAGGCCGCGCGCGCGTGGCCCGACGTGATCGACGTCGTGCCCGGCATGAACAACCTGACGATCGTATTCGATGCGCTCGCCACGACGGCCGATTCGCTCACGCCGGCGCTGCGCGACGCGTGGGAGACGGCCGACGTCGAGCACGCGGACGGCCGCGAGGTCGAGATCCCGGTCGAATACGGTGGCGCCGCCGGCCCCGATCTGCCGGCCGTCGCCGCGCATACCGGCCTGTCGGTCGACGAAGTCGTCGCGCGCCACGCGGCCGGCGCCTACGTCGTGTTCTTCGTCGGCTTCCAGCCGGGCTTCGCGTATCTCGGCGGGCTCGACGCCGCGCTGCACATGCCGCGCCGCGCGGCGCCGCGCCTGGAGGTGCCGGCCGGCTCGGTCGGCATCGGCGGCGCGCAGACGGGCATCTATCCGGCCACGTCGCCCGGCGGCTGGCAACTGATCGGCCGCACGTCGCACGTGCTGTTCGATCCGGCGCGGCCGCAACCGACGCTGCTGCTGCCCGGCGACCGCGTGCGCTTCACCATTGCGGGAGTCGACGCACGATGACCCAGAGCAACGTAACGGGCACCATCGAGGTGGTGCGGGCCGGCCCGCTGACTACCGTGCAGGATCTCGGGCGCCGCGGCGCGCGCCATCTCGGTGTCGCGCAGGGCGGCGCGCTCGACGGCCTCGCGCTCGAAGTCGGCAACCGGCTGGTCGGCAACCGCCCCGATGCGGCGGCCGTCGAGATCACGATCGGCCCGGCCGCTTTCCGCTTCACGCGCGCGACCCGCATCGCGATCACCGGCACCGAGTTCGGTGCGACGCTCGACGGCCGGCGCGTATATTCATGGTGGAGCCTGCCGGTCGAGGCCGGGCAGACGCTCGTGCTGCCCGCCGCGAAACGCGGAATGCGCGGCTACCTGTGCATCGCCGGCGGCATCGACGTGCTGCCGATGCTCGGCTCGCGCAGCACCGATCTCGCCTCGCGCTTCGGCGGCCTCGGCGGCCGCGCGCTGCGCGACGGCGATCGCCTCCCGGTCGGCGTGCTTCCGGCCGGGATGGGTTGCCTCGCGGCCGACGCCCCCGAATTCGGCGTCAAGGCGCCGGCGTGGTGCGCGTTCGTGCGCGTCGACGAGCCGCCGCGCCGTCACCGCCCGGCGCACGCGCCGTGGGCGATGCCCGTGCGCGTGCTGCCGGGCCCCGACTACGCGTCGTTCGCCGCCGATTCACAGCAGGCGTTCTGGGATGAAGAATGGCTGGTCACGGCGAACAGCAACCGCATGGGCTACCGGCTTGCCGGTGTCGAACTCGTGCGCGAGCGGCCGGCCGAGCTGCTGTCGCACGCGGTGCTGCCCGGCACGATCCAGGTGCCGCCGAACGGCCAGCCGATCGTGCTGATGCACGACGCGCAGACCACCGGCGGCTACCCGAAGATCGGCACGGTGATCCGTGCGGATCTGTGGAAACTCGCGCAGGCGCGGCTCAACCTGCCGATCCGCTTCGTGCGCACGACACCCGACGCCGCGCGCGCCGCGCTGGCCGCGGAACGCGCATATCTGCGGCAGATCGACGTGGCGATCGACATGCGCGAGGAAGCGCGCCGCCGCGCCGAGTCGCGTGCGGCGTGACAATAGCGGTAGCGGTACCGGAGGCAGTCGCAGTAGAGAAGACGGGCCACGCAATCAGTGGACGAGGAACATCATGGAAATCGATCTGAATGCCGATCTCGGCGAAGGATGCGGTTCGGACGAGGCGCTGCTCGACCTCGTGACGTCCGCGAACATCGCATGCGGGTGGCATGCGGGCGGTGCGAACGCGATGCGCGACTGCGTACGCTGGGCCGTGCAGAAAGGCGTGGCGATCGGCGCGCACCCGAGCTTTCACGATCCGGAGAATTTCGGCCGCAAGGAAATGCAGCTGCCGGCCAGCGACATCTACGCGGGCGTGCTGTACCAGCTCGGCGCGCTGTCGGCGATCGCGCAGGCGGAAGGCGGGCGCATCGCACACGTGAAACCGCACGGCGCGCTGTACAACCAGGCCGCGCGCGACCCGATGATCGCCGAGGCGGTGGTGTCCGCGATCCGCGATTTCGACCCGTCGCTCGCGGTGTTCGGGCTCGCGAACAGCGTGTTCGTCGCGGCCGCGCGGCACGCGGGGCTCGCCGCGGTGGAGGAAGTGTTCGCCGATCGCGGCTACCGCGCCGATGGCTCGCTCGTGCCGCGCAACCAGCCCGGCGCGCTGATCGACGACGAGGACACGATGATCGCGCGCACGCTCGACATGGTGCGCAGCCGGCAGGTGCGTGCGATCGGCGGCGAATGGGTGATGCTCAATGCGCAGACCGTCTGCCTGCACGGTGACGGGCCGCACGCGCTGGTATTCGCGAAACGGATTCGCGCCGCGCTCGAGGCGGTGGGCGTCGACGTGGTCGCGCCCGGGATGCTGCAGGCCGACGAACGCGCCTGATCCCGCCGCTCACACGAGCGAACGCACGATCCGTCGTACAAAAGAAAAAAGCGCCCTCGTGGCGCTTTTCCGTTGGCGCAATCGCTGCGGCTTCGCCGTCTGTCGATTCGCCCCCCGAAACCGTCTTGCGACGGTGACCGGAAAATTATTCCGGATTAAAAAACGTCCGCCGCCGCCCGATCACTGCCTTTCCCCGGTGGGACGACGGAACGTCGCTTATCCCGCAAGTCGGCCTGCATGCCTGATTGTTGTTCGACGATGTTTGGCCCCGCCGTACATGCAGACACTTCCGCGGCCGGCACGTGCACCACGTGCCGGCAACGCGCTAACCCCGCGCTTTATTTTCTGCTACCCCGTAGAACTTTTTCTATTCTTTTCATTTTTTCAACTTGTGGATCGAAGAATAGATATTGGCAGATCGGGATGTCAATCGTTTGAAACGCTATTTTCTGATGATTCGAGGGTTTTCCTTATCGAATCGCGTGCCCATACAGGCGTTCGAGCCGTTCGCACGACGTCAATCAAACAGGGGAGGATCGGTTCGGGCGCGGTGACGGCGATCAGTTCGCGTCGACCCTGTAACCTTGTTGACGCAACAATTCGAGCACGCCGCGCGGGCCGCCCAGATGCAGCGCACCGATCGCGACGAACAGCGGCCGGTTCGGTGCGGCGATTGCCGTCATCCGTGCAACGAAGCGCCGGTTGCGCTCGTACACGATCTTGTTGTCGATCGCGTCCGACAACGTCTTCGAACGCGCGAGCCGCTCGCTCTTCGCGACCGCCCATGCCGAGATCGCATCGGCGTCGCCAATTCGCCACAGTCGATGCAGCGCCTTGATGTCGTCGGCGTTCTGCGCGGGCGTCTGCACCATGTCCTGCGCGAGCATCTCGCGCTGCTCGGCGAGCGTCAGCCCGGTGAACGCGCGCATCTGCTCGGCGAGCGTCTCGAGCCCGATCACTCGGCCGCCCTTCTTCTTCAGGAACACGTTCTGCAGCTGCGCCTCGGTGCCGTATTCCGTCTGCAGGCCGGCCGACAGCGAATCGTAGGTCTCGACGACGAGCGCCGCGAGCCACGGCCGCATCTTGCGGATCTCGGCAAGCGCGGCCGGATTGCCGCGCAGGCGCGCCGCGAGTCGCTGCCACAGCGGCTCGGGCAGCAGGCGCTGCAGGCACGGGTAGCGGCAGACGCCGTACTTCGACACGTCGTCCTGCGATTCGAGCAGATCGTCTGGCGACAGCTCGAGCGCGAGCGTCGGCGACGCGGCGAGCGCCGCGAGGATGCGCGGCCGGAACGGCTGCGCGCTCGGGTAATCGGACGGGTCGCCGGTGTGCAGCGTGCCGAGCACGTAGAGCGTGACCTTGCCCTTGGTCGCGACGTAGAACGGCATGCGCGCGGGCTGCACGCGCACGGTGCCGCGCGACACGGTGCCGTCCGACACGGCGGGCGCGTGAAAGCCCGGCAGGCTCATGCCGGGCGGCGGGACTTGCGACGGATGGATCGGTGAAGTGGCCGGCGCGCGCCCTTCGGCGCGCGCGGATTCGACGGGAACCACGAGGCTGGCCGCCACGCACGCGCCGGCCAGCGCCGCGCCCGTGACGGTACGCACGCTCCAGCGCCGCGCGTAGCGGTACGCGCGCATCACGCGCGCGCTGCTTGCCCCCGCACGGCGCACGCCGGACGCGCGCGCCGCCAACGCTTCAGGCATTCTCCTCCCCGACTTCCTCGGCCCGATGGCAGGCCACGCGCCGGCCGTCGACCTCGCGCAGCTGCGGCTCCTCCACCCGGCAGCGCTCGACCGCATACGGGCAGCGCTGATGGAACGCGCAGCCCGACGGCGGATTGAGCGGCGACGGCAGTTCGCCCTGCAGCTTGATCTGCACGCGGCGGTCTTCCTCGAAGATCGCCGGCGTCGCCGACATCAGCGCACGCGTGTACGGATGGCGCGGCCGCGCGTAGATCGTCGCCTTGTCGCCCAGCTCCGCGACGCTGCCGAAGTACATCACCATCACGTCGTCCGCGACGTGCTCGACCACCGACAGGTTGTGCGAGATGAACACGTAGCTCGTCTTGAACTGCTCCTGCAGATCCATGAACAGGTTCAGGATCTGCGCCTGGATCGACACGTCGAGCGCGGACACCGGCTCGTCGGCCACGACGATGCGCGGATCGAGGATCATCGCGCGCGCGATCGCGACACGCTGGCGCTGGCCGCCCGAGAACATGTGCGGATAACGCTTCGCGTGCTCGGGCCGCAGGCCGACCGTGCGCATGATCTGCGCGATGCGCTGCGCACGTTCGGCGGCGGTCAGGTTCGCGTTGATCTCGAGCGGCTCGGAAAGCGTCTGCTCGACGGTCTTGCGCGGATTCAGCGACGCGAACGGGTTCTGGAACACCATCTGCACGCGGCGGCGCAGGTCGGCGACCGTCTCGCGGCTTGCGCCGGCGACGTTCTTGCCGTCGATCGTCAGGCTGCCCGAGGTGGGCGTCTCGATCATCGTCAGCTGGCGGGCGAGCGTCGACTTCCCGCAGCCCGATTCGCCGACGACGGCGAGCGTCTTGCCGCGCTTCAACGAGAACGACACGCCGTTCAGCGCCTTCACCGTGCCCTGCCCGAACATCCCGCGCTTCACCGAATAGTGTTTCGCGAGGCCGTCGGCCACCAGTACGGCTTCCTCGTCGTGCGACACGCGAGGCGTTTGATTGACTGCATTCATCGTGCACCTCCCGTCAGGTCGAGGTTGGAAACGTTGAGCGGCTTGATGCAGCGTGCGCGCATCGCGCCGTTGCCCTGCACCAGCGTGTCGAGCGCCGGCCGCGCCTTGCGGCAGTCGTCGACGACGTACTTGCAGCGCGGCGCGAACAGGCACCCGGACGGGCGATCATCGCGGCCCGGCACCATGCCCGGCAATGCGGCAAGGCGACGCGCCCCCTGATTGTGCTCGGGAATCGCCGCGAGCAGCGCTTCGGTGTACGGATGATGCGGCGCGCGGAAGATGTCGGGCACGCTGTTGGTCTCGATCACCTCGCCCGCGTACATCACCGCCACGCGCTGAGCGACTTCCGACACCACGGCCAGATCGTGCGAGATCAGCACGAGCGCCATCCCGCGCTCCTTCTGCAGCTTCACGAGCAGGTCCATGATCTGCGCCTGGATCGTCACGTCGAGCGCGGTGGTCGGCTCGTCGGCGATCAGCAGCTTCGGGTTGCACGCCACCGCCATCGCGATCATCACGCGCTGGTTCATCCCGCCCGACATCTGGTGCGGGAACGACGTGATGCGGTTCTTCGCATCGGGAATGCCGACCTGGTCGAGCAGTTCGAGCGCGCGCCGGTGCAGCGCGTCGCCGCGCAAGCCCTCGTGCAGCTTCAGCACTTCCTTGATCTGGTAGCCGACCGTGTAGCTCGGGTTCAGGCTCGTCAGCGCGTCCTGGAACACCATCGCGATGTCCTTGCCGACGATCTTGCGGCGCGCCTTCGGCGACGCTTTCAGCAGGTCGACGCCGTTGAACGTGACCTCGTCGGCCGTCACCTTGCCCGGCGCGTCGATCAGGCCCATCAGCGCCATCATCGTCACGCTCTTGCCCGAGCCCGATTCGCCGACGACGCCCACCACCTCGCCCGGCGCGATCGACAGGTTGATCCGGTCGACGGCGGGCAAGCCGTTGAAATTCACCGCGAGATTGCGGATGGTCAGAAGATCTTGGCTCATGGTCATGCCATCCGCTTCAGTTTGGGATCGAGCGCGTCGCGCAGCCCGTCGCCGAGCAGGTTGATCGCGAGCACCGAAATCAGGATCGACAGGCCCGGCATCGTCACGATCCACCATGCGTTGTCGATGTAGTCGCGCGCGGAGGCCAGCATCGCGCCCCATTCGGCGGTCGGCGGTTGCACGCCGAGGCCGAGGAAGCCGAGTGCGGCCGCGTCGAGGATGGCCGACGAGAAGCCGAGCGTCGCCTGCACGATCAGCGGCGCCGTGCAGTTCGGCAGCACCTGCGAGAACATCAGGCGCAGCGTGCCGGCACCGGCCACGCGCGATGCGGTCACGTACTCCTTCTGCAGCTCGCCGAGCGCCGATGCGCGCGTGAGGCGCACATAGGCCGGCAGCGCGACGATCGCGATCGCGAACATCGTGTTGGTGAGGCCCGGGCCGATGATCGCGACGACCGCGACCGCGAGCAGCAGCGACGGCAGCGCGAGCAGCACGTCCATGATGCGCATCACCGGCGTGTCGGCCCACTTCTGGAAGAACGCGGCGACGAGCCCGAGCACGATGCCGGGGATCAGCGCGAGCACGACCGACACGAAGCCGATCCAGAACGACATCCGCGCGCCGTACATCAGGCGCGAAAGAATGTCGCGGCCCGCTTCGTCGGTGCCGAGGATGAACTTCCAGTTGCCGCCGTCGAGCCACGCGGGCGGGATCTTCACGAAGTCGCGGTATTGCTCGACCGGGCTGTGCGGCGCGAGCAGCGGCGCGAGCAGCGCGACCAGGATCAGCACGATCACGACGATGCCGGCGCCGACGGCGCCGCGGTTGCGCGAGAAGTTCGCCCAGAACTCGCGCAGCGCGAGCGCACGGCCGCCGGCCGGCGCGGATTCGGTCGGCAGGGTATTTTGCAGATTGCTCATGGGATTACCTCGTGTGGCGGATGCGCGGATTCAGCACGCCGTACAGCAGGTCGACGACCAGGTTCACGACGATCACGAGCGTCGCGATCAGCAGGATGCCGCCCTGGACGACCGGATAGTCGCGGCGGCCGATCGCATCGATCAGCCACTTGCCGACACCGGGCCACGAAAAGAGCGTCTCGGTCAGCACGGCGCCCGCGAGCAGCGTGCCGATCTGCAGGCCGATCACGGTGACGACCGGGATCAGCGCATTGCGCAGCGCATGCACGACGACCACGCGCGCGGGCGACAGCCCCTTCGCGCGTGCGGTGCGGATGTAGTCCTCGCGCAGCACTTCGAGCATCGACGAGCGCGTCATCCGCGCGATCACCGCGAGCGGGATCGTGCCGAGCACGATCGCGGGCAGGATCAGGTGGCTGACCGCCGATTTGAACGAGCCTTCGTCCGGCGCGAGCAGCGCATCGATCAGCATGAAGCCCGTCGGGTGCGGGAAGTCGTATTCGACGGCGATGCGCCCCGACACGGGCGTCCAGCCGAGGTACGACGAAAACACCATGATGAGGATCAGTCCCCACCAGAAGATCGGCATCGAATAGCCGGTGAGCGCGGTGCCCATCACGCCGTGGTCGACGACCGAGCCGCGCCGCAGCGCGGCGATCACGCCGGCCGGCAGCCCGACCGCGAGCGCGAACACGAGCGCGCACAGCGACAGCTCGACGGTCGCCGGGAAGCGCGCGAAGAATTCGCCCGCGACGCTCGTGTTGGTGATGATCGACGTGCCGAGGTCGCCATGCAGCGCCCGGCCGATGTAGTGGATGTACTGCATGGGCAGCGGCTGGTCGAGCCCGAGGCGTTTCATCGCCTCCGCATGCATCGCGGGATCGACGCCGCGCTCGCCCATCATCACTTCGATGGGGTCGCCCGGTATCAGGTGAATCAGCGCAAACGCCAGGATGGTGATGCCGATGAAAGTCGGGATCACCATGCCCACGCGGCGCAACACGAATGTGAACATGATGCGTCTCGGATTTTCTTGTGGGAAATGTGCGACCGGCGACGGGAAGCTTTTGGCCTCCCGCCGCCGGATGAATTAGCCGGTCTCGGTCTTCGTGGACAGCTTACGACAGGCGTGTTACTTCACGCTAACACCGTCGAAGCGGGCATAGCCGAGCGGCTCGATACGCATGTCGACCACGGTCTTGCGCACCGGCTGGTAGACCGTCGAGTTCGCGATCGGCGAGAACGGCAGCTGTTGCGCGAAGATCTGCTGAGCCTGCATGTAGAGCTTCGTGCGTGCGTCCTGGCCCGTCGTCGTGCGGCCCTTCTGGACCAGCTCGTCGAACGGCTTGTAGCACCAGTGCGAGAAGTTGTTGCCCTTGATCGCTTCGCAGCCGAGCAGCGTGCCGAGCCAGTTGTCCGGGTCGCCGTTGTCGCCCGTCCAGCCGATCAGCATCGTGTCCTGCTCACCCGAGTGCGCACGCTTGATGTACTCGCCCCACTCGTACGTGACGATCTTCGCCTTCACGCCGATCTTCGCCCAGTCGGCCTGGATCATCTCGGCCATCAGGCGGGCGTTCGGGTTGTACGCGCGCTGCACCGGCATCGCCCACAGCGTGATCTCGAAACCGTTCGGGAAGCCGGCCTTCGCGAGCAGCGCCTTCGCCTTCGCGGTGTCGTTCGGCGCCATCTTCAGGTTCTTGTCGTACGACCATTGGGTCGGCGGCATCGGCGCGTTTGCCGCCTGGCCTGCGCCCTGGTAGACGGACTCGAGGATCGCCTTCTTGTTGATCGCCATGTCGAGTGCCTGACGCACCTCGAGCTTGTCGACCGGCTTGTGCTCGACGTTGTACGCGAGATAGCCGAGGTTGAAGCCTGCCTGCGACGGCATGTCGACGTTCGAATCGGCCTTCAGCGTCGCGATGTCGGCCGGACGCGGATAGCTCATCACCTGGCATTCGTTGCGCTTGATCTTCTGCACGCGCACGCCCGGATCCGGCGTGATCGAGAAGATCAGCTTCGAGATCTTCACTTCACCCTTCTTCCAGTAATCAGGATTCCCGTCGAAACGGATCGTCGCGTCCTTCGTGTAGCTGCGGAAGATGAACGGACCCGTGCCGACCGGCTTCTGGTTGATGTCGGCGGCCTTGCCTGCCTTCATCAGCTGGTCGCCGTATTCGGCCGACAGGATCGACGCGAATTCCATCGCCATGTTCTGGATGAACGGCGCATTCGGCTCGGCGAGCGTGAACTTCACGGTGTACGGATCGACCTTCTCGACCTTCGTGATCAGCTTGTCGAGGCCCATGTCGGTGAAGTACGGGAACGACACCGGGTACGCCTTGCGGAACGCCTGGTTCGGGTCGAGCATGCGCTGGAACGTGAACAGCACGTCGTCCGCGTTGAATTCACGCGTCGGCTTGAAGAAGTCGGTCGTATGGAACTTCACGCCGTGACGCAGGTGGAACGTGTACACCTTGCCGTCCGGCGACACGTCCCACTTCTCGGCGAGGCCCGGCTCGACCTTCGTGCCGCCGCGCTCGAATTCGACGAGGCGGTTGTAGACGGTGAACGTGGCTGCGGTGAAATCGACGCCGGTCGTAAATTGCGCGGAATCGAAACCCGCCGGGCTGCCTTCTGAGCAGTAGACGAGCGTTTTGTTCGGGATCTGTGCGAATGCAGAGCCCGCGACGCCGAGCGATGCCGCTGCCACGCCTGCAATGGCGGTAACACGCAGGGTGTGCAACAGACGGTTGTATTCCATGTTTCCTCCAGGTCTCCAGATCGGAACCGGCCCGCCAGGGGCCGGCGTACGCGGATATTACTTGAGCTAACGATGTGGCAACAAGCTGGAGAAAAAACTCTTCTAGATGCCCGCCGGGTTTTTGCCGATGTTTAGTGGGAGTAAAAAATGCGACAACGCGCGCGAGCGCCAATTTCGTTCATTTCGCGCATGTTTCGTTCGACGACTAAACAATACGGGCGCGAACACGAAGGATCGACCCACCGCTTTCCCGTGTTCTGCAGCACATCATTGCGTTTTGCGAAATGATCCGGTGACCGTCGTCAAATCGTCATGTCGTCGAATCGTCACGCGGGCGCGTCGAGGTCGGCGCTGCGCACGGGCACGAATGCGACCGCGACGATCGACAGCGCGATCCCGGCCATCACATAGTAGGTCGGCGCGAGCGGCGTACCCGTTACCTTGATCAGCCACGTGACGATGAACTGCCCGAAGCCGCCGAACAGCATCACCGCGACGTTGTACGCGATCGACAGCCCGGTCGAGCGCACGTTGGCCGGGAACAGCTCGGCGATCATCGCGCCGAACGGCCCGTAGTAGCCCGCGAGCGTGACCGACAGCACGGCCTGCACCGCGATCAGCCGCGCGATGCTCGGCGCCGCGTCGAGCCAGGCGAACAGCGGATACATCAGCGCGAGCGTGAGCGCGAGCGACCACAGCGACAGCCCCTTGCGGCCGATGCGATCCGACCAGGCACCGGCGATCGGCGACAGCACCATCAGCAGCAGGTTGCCGACGATCACCGCGTAGAACGATTCCGCGTAGGGCAGCTTCAGCTGCTTCACCGCGAAGGTCGGCAGATAGCTGATCAGCACGTAGATCGTCACCGTCAGCGCGATCACCGAGCCGAGCCCGCACAGCACCTCGCGCGGGTGGCGCGTGAACACTTCGCCGAGCGTCGCGCGGCGCGCGCTTTGCTGCGCGTGCAGGAACGCCTCGGAATCGGCGAGATGGCGGCGGATGTAGAAACCGATCGGACCGATCACGAGCCCGAGGATGAACGGCACGCGCCAGCCCCAGCTGCGCAGCGCGTCGTGCGACAGGCCGCGCGTGACGGCCGCGCCGACGAGCGCGCCGATCAGCAGCGCGGCAGCCTGGCTCGCCATCTGCCAGCTGCCGTAGAAGCCGCGTTTCGAGAATGGCGCGGCCTCGATCAGCAGCGCCGTCGCGCTGCCGAATTCGCCGCCCGCGGAGAAGCCCTGCAGCAGGCGGCCGAGCACGATCAGGATCGGGCCGCCGATGCCGATCGCCGCATACGGCGGCGCGATCGCGAGCAGGAAGATGCCGGCCGTCATCAGGAGGATCACGAGCGACAGCGCGGCCTTGCGGCCCGCGCGATCCGCGTACAGCCCGAACACGATGCCGCCGATCGGGCGCATGAAGAACGCGACGCCGAATGTCGCGGTGGTCAGCAGCAGCGACGAGTATTCGCTGGAGGTCGGGAAAAACAGCTCGGCGATCACGACCGTCATGAAGCCGAACACCGTGAAGTCGTACCACTCGAGCGCATTGCCGATCACGGCGGCCGCGACCGCACGCCGGTTCAGCGCACGCTCGGGCCGGATCGTTTTCGTTGAATTCGCAATCGTCGCCATGCGTGCCTCGTCCTCGTCAGTTCGCCGTGTCGGGCTGCGCGGCGCGCGGGGTGCCCGCGGCGCGCCGGTTTGCAGCGAGTGTAGAAAGCGACGGAACCGTTTTCAAGGAATAAAAAACGCCCGCCATCTTTCGACGGCGGGCGTTGTGCGGTTTTCGCCACAATGCGGCATCGCACGATGCCGCACGGGCCTCAACCCATCTTCGAGAAGGCGCTGCACCAGCCTTTCGCCGACACCTGCTTGCCGGGGAAGGCGCCGCACGGGCCCGAGGCCGAGCCCTTCTTGCCCTGGTACAGCATGCAGGCCGCGCAATCCTGGCCTGCTGCGTACTTCGGGTACTTCGTCTTGTCGACCTTCGTCGCATCGGCCTTGTAGCCGAGTGCCGTCGCGGTCGGGTCGCTTTCCGCGAGCATCGGCGCGTCGGCCAGCGCTTCACGCGACAGCGCCAGCGCGGACACGGCACCAATGCTCGTAATCAGGAAACTCCGACGGGATGTTTTCATGGGGGACTCGCTCCAACGTTATCGGTTTGAAAGCTGTTCTGGCGACAGCCGTTCGACAGAATAACGCTCAAGCGAGTAAATGTGCGTGCCGAAATTCCAGAGATAAGGAATTTCACACGGCTGCCACAACGCCGATACGCACCCGTCACACACACGCGCATCAACGCGTCAACGATAAGCCGCCATGTCGCCCACCCGCTGCGCGAGCGCGAGCGACGCGGTGAGCCCCGGCGACTCGATGCCGAACAGGTTCACGAGCCCGCGCACGCCATGCTGCGCGGCGCCCTGCACGATGAAATCGGCCGGCGGCTCGCCGGGGCCCGCGACCTTCGGCCGGATGCCCGCATACGCCGGCTGCAGCGCGCCATCCGGCAAGCCCGGCCAGAAGGCGCGGATCGACGCGTAGAACGCGGTCGCGCGCGCCGGATCGACTTCATAGCGCAGCGCATCGCACCATTCGACGTCCGGGCCGAAACGCGCCTGCCCGCCGAGATCGAGCGTCAGGTGCACGCCGAGCCCCGCGCGGTCGGGCATCGGGTAGATCAGGTGGGAAAACGGTGCGCGCCCCGACAGGCTGAAATAGTTGCCACGTGCGAGATAGAGCGGCGGCACCCAGCGCGGGTCGAGGCCGCGCGTGCGGCGCGCCAGCGCCTGGGCGCCGAGGCCCGCGCTGTTGATCACGCAGGCGGCCTCGATCTCGGTCGGCGCGTCGCCGCCCGTGCGCACGACGAAGCGGCCGCCGCGCAGCACGTCGATCGATTCGACCGGGGATTTCAGCGCGCACACGGCGCCGTCGCGCTCCGCGTCGCCGAGCAGCGCGAGCATCAGCTGGTGGCTGTCGACGATGCCGGTGGACGGCGAGAACAGCGCCTCGACGCATTCGAGCGCGGGCTCGAGCGTCTGCGCCTCGGCGCGCGTGAGCGGCATCAGGTCGAGCACGCCGTTTTCGGCCGCGCGTGCGGCGATCGCCCTCAACTGCTTCACCTGCGCGGCGCTCGTGGCGACGAGCAGCTTGCCGGTGCGCCGGTGCGGCACATGATGCGTCTCGCAGAATTCGTACAGCAGGTCGCGCCCGTGCACGCACGACGTTGCCTTCAGCGACCCGCGCGGATAGTAGAGCCCCGCATGGATCACTTCGCTGTTGCGCGAACTCGACCCGGTGCCGATCGCATCGGCCGCCTCGAGCACGAGCGTTTCACGCCCGCGCGCGGCCAGTTCGCGCGCAATCGCCAGACCGACGACACCCGCGCCGATCACGACACAATCCATCTGCTCCATGACGTTTCGCGCCGCTAGCGCGTCGAGGGGAGAGAAGGCAATTGTACGTCCCGGTTCATCCGCTTGCCGAAGGTCGTGCAGCGTATCGCGACGACGCCGTGCATGAAGCGCGCCGCACGGCGCGACTCACGGCGCGGCACGGTGCGCATGCCGCCGCCGTGCGTGCTCCGCCCGTTCAGAAGCCGATCGTCCGGCGCTTCGCGGCGCCTTCGTCCGCCCGGATGTCGCGCGGCCCGATCGCGTCGCGGCCGGCGAGCCGTGCGGCGCCGAACGCGTGCAGCAGCGCGCGGCGCATCGTGCGCGGCGGGGTCGCGGCCAGCACGTCGAGCGCGTCGTCGCCGAGGGTGTCCGGGAAACGCCGCCCCCACGCATGCGACGTGCGGATCTCGTCGTAGATCGTCTGCGCGATCCGGCGCGCGCCGGCCGCGTCGGGCGGCTCGATCTCGTACACGTTCATCCGGTTGAGCAGCGGCTCCGGAATCGCGTGCGCCTCGTTCGCGGTCGCGATCCAGATCACGTTGCCCGCATCGATCGGCACTTCCGCGAATTCGTCGATGAATGCGCGCGCGGTGTCGTGCTCGAGCAACGCATACAGCGCGCCGAGCGGATCGTATTGCGCATCGCTGCCGGCCTTGTCGATCTCGTCGACCGCGATCACCGGGTTCGCGTAGCTGCCGTTCACGAGCGCATCAAACACCTTGCCGGGCTTCGCGTTCTTCCATTGCGACGACGCACCCGACAGGATCCAGCCGGCCGTCAGCGAACTCATCGGCACGTAGTGGTAAGCGGTGCCGAGCAGTTGCGCGAGCGCCTTCGCGAAGTGCGTCTTGCCGATGCCCGGGGGCCCGAGCAGCAGGATCGGCATCAGTTCGAGCCGGTCGTCCGTTTCGAGGCACAGCGCGACCTGCTTGCGCACGTCATCGAGCGGCTCGGCGAAATTGGGCAATGCCTCGCCGAGCGCGTCGAACGACGGCATCCGGTTCGGCTTCACGCAGAAGCGCAGATTGCCCGTCTTGAGCATCCTCTCGTAGGTGGCGCGCAGTGCGTCGCTCGCGCTCTCGTTCAGGTCGTTCAGCGCCGTCTCGACCTGCTCGAGGTCGTACACCGTGCTGAAGGATGCCACCGCCAGTTCCTGTTTCACCATCGCCGTCGTCATACCAACCTCGCTGCCGCTTGCCGTCACATGATCATCAGACCCTTACGATTTCAGTGTAGCGATCCCGCATCCCCGCGCAAGCAAGCAGCCGCGTGCGTCTGCTGCTAACACCCGCGCGCGCTGCACGCCTGCGCGCCCCGGCGTATGATCGATGGTCCACCCACCCGCCGCACCGGCTTTGCCGACCGCGCCCGCGCGGCGCGTCGGACCCGCCCCGAAGGTATGCCGATGTCCGTCCCCCGTGCTTTCCCGAGCGTCGATGCCGATGCGATCGGCGCCGTCGACGCTGCGCTCACGTCGCGCCGCGCGGTCCGCGCGTTCCTGCCGACGCCCGTGCCGCGCGACACGCTCGAGGCCATCCTCGAAGCCGCGAGCCGCGCACCGTCGGGCACCAACATCCAGCCGTGGCGCGTGTACGTCGCGACGGGCGCCACGCGCGATGCGCTCGCCGCGGCACTCACCGCGGCCCACGACGATCCCGCGCGCGACGAGAAATACGTCGCCGAGTACGACTACTACCCGCGCGAATGGGTGTCGCCGTACATCGACCGGCGCCGCAAGGTCGGCTGGGACCTGTACGGCCTGTTGAACATCGGCCGCGACGAGAAGGCGCGCATGCATGCGCAGCACGCACGCAACTTCCGCTTCTTCGACGCGCCGGTCGCGCTGTTCTTCACGCTCGACCGCGTGATGACCTACGGCGCGTGGCTCGACTGCGGGATGTTCCTGCAGGGCGTGATGACGGCCGCGCGCGCACGCGGGCTCGATACCTGCCCGCAGGCCGCGTTCGTGCCGTTTCACCGGATCATCACCGAACACCTCGGCATTCCCGCCAACGAACAGCTCGTCTGCGGGATGTCGCTCGGCCATGCGGACCCCGACGCGATCGAGAACCGCCTCGTCACCGAGCGCGCGCCCGTCGCCGAGTTCACGCGCTTTTTCGCTTGAAAACGCACGACGCGGCCCTACCTTTCGAACAGGAACGCATCGTGCGGCGAACCTGCGGCGACGCGTCCTGTCACATCGCGATCGAAATCGATCGGGCGTAAGATGTGCGTCCGTTCCCCGCTATTCCGCGTTTCCGGAGACGTTTCATGCTGAAACACGGCCTGGCCGTCCTGCTCGCGAGCATCGCGCTCGCCGCCCATGCGCAGAGCCCCGCACCGGCCTCCGTCGCGTGGGAGATCCAGGTCGTACGCGACGGTCAGACCATCGACACGTTCCAGCAGCGCACCACCGTGGGTCAGACCCGTACCGATACCCATCGCTATCCGTCCGCCGTGCCGGTCGGCTGCGGCAATGCCGCGCGCGTCGTGCCGACCGAGCGTTCGCGCTCGGTGACGGTCGCCCCGCTCACCGTCGATACCGGCGCGAACACGGTGTCGCTCGCGCTCGACGTGCAGGAAACGATCGACGACGAAGGCGCGAAGCCCGCCGATCCGTGCGTGCCCACGTCGCCGCGGCAAATCGTCGCGAGCCACCCGGGCCTGACGGTCGGCGCCGACGCGTGGACTGACTGGACGCTCGTCGAGCAACATCCGCACCTCGTGTACCGCGTGCGTGCGCACGTCGCGAAGGATTGAGCGTCATGTCCGCCGACGCCCTGTCCCTGCCGTTCGCCGAACCGCACGCCGCCCCCGACGAAATCACCGCGGTGAGCTGGAACCTGCACAAGGGCCGCTCTCCGCTCGGCTTCACCGCGTGGAACGCGATGCGCAACTGGATGCAGTCGACGCACGCCGACGTGTATTTCCTGCAGGAAGCGATGGCGCGCCGCATGCCGCGCCCGGTGCTCGCGCCCGGCTTCGGCGCACCGATGGACGACGCGGTCGACGACGTCTGGCACTGCCAGGCCACCGAGATCGCACATGCGCTCGACTGGCAGATCGCGCTCGGGCCGAACGTGTTCAAGCCGTCGTGGCGGCATGGCAATGCGATCCTGTCACCACATCCGCTCGATCTCGGCGGCCGCTGGGACATCTCGGCGCACCGTTTCGAGCGGCGCGGCCTGCTGGTCGCGCGCGCGACGCTCGCGGGCGCCCGCCCGGTCACGCTGCTGTGCGCGCACCTTGCGCTCACGCGCGCCGCGCGGCTGCGCCAGATGCACTGGATCGCGCACTGGATCGTGCGCAACGCAGGCGACGGCCCGCTGATGCTTGCCGGCGACTTCAACGACTGGCGCAACGATTCGGTCGCGCTGTTCGGCGAGATCGGGCTGTCCGAGGTCGCGACGCTGCTCGGCGAATCGGGCCGCACGTTCCCCGCGTTCTCGCCGGCGCTCGCGCTCGACAAGATGTTCGTGCGCGGGCTGACGCCGCTCGAATGGCGTGCGCCGTCCGGCGAGGCCGCGTGGCTGTCGGACCACCTGCCGTACATCGCGCGTCTGCGCCTCGATCCGCAATGACGCTCCCGACCTCGGCCCGATAACAGCCGGATTGCGCGCCGCCACAGCACAGCAGCGCGCCGCCCGCTCGACGCACTGTGCGGCGTGGCGCTCGTCGGACTCGGCGCGAAACTCGTGGCCGAGCGCCGAAAAAACCGAAAGCAGATTGAAATAATTCGTTGCGCCAAATCCGCGCGGCCGCGGGGGTCAAGCCCGCGATCCGCGTCAACAGGGTAAAATAACGAGTTCCTCAATCGTCTGTCATCGAGAAGGCGCGTGTCCGACGCGCCGGCCGGCCGATCCGTGATCGGGCCGTCGCACTCGGTTTTTTGCCCGTTTTTGGGCCCGTTACTCGCGTTCGCTACGCGCGTCCGTTTTCAAAGCCATGAGCAAATACGACACCGCCACCGTCCAATCCGTCCATCACTGGACCGACACGCTGTTCAGCTTCACCTGCACCCGTGAGGCGAGCCTGCGCTTCAACAACGGCGAATTCACGATGGTCGGCCTCGAGGTCGACGGCAAGCCCCTCGCGCGCGCCTACTCGATCGTCAGCCCGAACTACGAAGAGCATCTCGAATTCTTCAGCATCAAGGTGCAGAACGGCCCGCTGACGTCGCGCCTGCAGCACCTGAAGGTGGGCGACACGGTGCTGATCGGCAAGAAGCCGACGGGCACGCTGGTCGCCGACAACCTGCTGCCGGGCAAGACGCTGTGGATGCTGTCGACGGGCACGGGCCTCGCGCCGTTCATGTCGATCATCCGCGACCCGGACATCTACGACCGCTTCGACAAGGTGATCCTCACGCACACGTGCCGCCTGAAGGGCGAGCTCGCGTACATGGACTACATCAAGCACGACCTGCCGGGCCACGAGTACCTGGGCGACATCATCAAGGAAAAGCTCGTCTACTACCCGACGGTCACGCGCGAAGCGTTCGACAACGAAGGCCGGATCACCGACCTGATCGCAACGGGCAAGCTGTTCACGGATCTCGACGTCCCGCCGTTCTCGCCGGAAAACGACCGCGTGATGCTGTGCGGCAGCACCGCGATGCTGAAGGACACGACCGACCTGCTGAAGCAGGCCGGCCTCGTCGAAGGCAAGAACAGCGCACCGGGCCACTACGTGATCGAGCGCGCGTTCGTGGACTGATCGATCCCTTAGGGCCTGTTCCCGCCAATAACGGGCTTGCGCTGGCCGTCAGAAGGGCCGAGCGCAAGGATTGCGACGAAGCGAATACTCGACGTATTCGCGAGGAGCATGACGCAGCGCTCGGCCCTTCTGACGGCCAGCCCCACGAATGCATTTTTCCAAACAGGGGAACGCGCCTTGCCGGCCGTATTGCGGCGTCGTTCGTCGCTTGTTTGGCTCGGCCAAACGGCGCTCCTCGCTCCTTGCACTACAGCCGGCAAGGCACGTTCGCAAGCCCGTTATTGGCGGGAACAGGCCCTAATTGCGCGTCATCAAGAACCGGAGCGAAAGCTCCGGTTTTTTTTTCGTCCCTACTTGGCGAATTCGTAACAAATTGGGATCATCCCATCTCAAATAGTTACATTTGGATACGTCATCGTCCGGTGCTCGGGTGTCAGTGTTTTTCCTACAACACCTTCATTCCGATTATTCACATTTACCCTTAAATGTCCGCCCGACATGACCTTTTCGGAAATTTTGAGATATTATTCGCCGCGCGTGGTTGCCGTTCGGATGAGAGTGGAAGGGTCGGATGCAAGTGTTACAAAACGTAACTTTTGTTACCTCGGCAGGGGGCGATTCTCTGGCGGCGACCGTCATCGGAACGGCAGCCGATCCACGCAGCCAGCCGGTGTCTGAACCGCTTTCTGACAGCAGGGAGAGTCATGGATACGTCGCTTAACGCGCCTTTGGGCGCCCACGCCCCGTTCCCGTCGCAACAGCTCGTGCCGGGCTGCGTCGCGACTCCGCCCATTGCCGACGCCGCGTCCAAACGTGGCGCCTCCGCCGCGCGGATCGCAGTGCTGTCTGCGCAGTTGCTCGCCGCCGACGAAGCGGCCCGCCGCCACCTGGCCGGCGAGTTGCACGACGGGCTCGGCGCCGAACTCACCGCTGCGCGTTTCGCGCTCGCAAACGTTCAAACGTGGCTGCCGGCCGATGCGCCGGACGGTTGCCTACGCGCGCTGGAGCTGGCGCAGCAGGCGCTCGACGCCGCGACCGACGCGAATCGCCGGCTGATCGACGAGCGCGACACGCCGGCGCTCGACGCGGGCCTGGTCGGCGCGTTGTCGTCGTGGGCCGACACCCATGCGGCCCGCACCGGCCTGCGCACCAGCTTCGTTTGTGCGGCCGACGCACGCCTGACGCAGATCGCCGGCGCCAGCGCGCTCGCGGTGTTCCGCGTCGCCCAGGAAGCGTTGTCGAACGTCGCGAAGCACGCACGCGCGACGTCGGTCGACGTGCGGATCGCCACCGACGGCACGCACCTGTCACTGATTGTCTCCGACGATGGGACCGGTTTCTCCCGGAGCCGCCGCACCGGCTACGGTCTGGCCGGCATGCGCGCCCGCTGCGAGGCGTTCTGCGGCAGCTTCGAGACGGCCACGCCGGCAACCGGCCACGGCACGCGCGTCACCGCGCGCTTCGCTTGGGATTCGCTGCTCGCGGTGCCCGTCGCGGCCCGCCGCGCGTCGCTTTCGTGAGGTCGTCATGAGCCTGAACATCCTGCTCGTGGACGATCACGCGATCGTCCGGCAAGGGATCCGTCAGTTGCTGATCGACCGTGGCGTCGCGCGCGACGTCACCGAGGCCGAAACCGGCGGCGACGCGATGGCGGCCGTCGACAAACAGGAATTCGACGTGATCCTGCTCGACATCTCGCTGCCGGACACGAACGGCATCGAGGTGCTCAAGCGCCTCAAGCGCAAGCTGCCGCGCACGCCCGTGCTGATGTTCTCGATGTATCGCGAGGACCAGTACGCGGTGCGCGCGCTGAAGGCCGGCGCCGCCGGCTACCTGTCGAAGACGGTCAACGCCGCGCAGATGATCGGCGCGATCCAGCAGGTCGCGGCCGGCCGCAAGTACGTGAGCCCCGCGATGGCCGAGGCGCTCGCCGAATACGTGTCGTTCGAGAACGAGCCGCTGCCGCACGAGAAGCTGTCCGATCGCGAATACCAGACGCTCTGCATGCTCGCGTCGGGCAAGCGGCTCACCGACATCGCGAACACGCTGTCGCTGTCCGTGAAGACGGTGAGCGTGTACCGGTCGCGTCTGCTCGAGAAGATGCGGCTGTCGAACAACGCGGAGCTCACGTTCTACGTGATGAGCAACCGGCTCGTCGACATGGCGCCCACGGCCGGCGCCTGATTTCCCCGAGCCACCCGGTTCATCCGATCCAGCGACGCCGCGCATGCCACGCCGCCGCGTGCTGCCGCCCGCCCGAAGCGCAAGCGCTTGTTTTATCGGACGATTTCTCGTCGCGCCGCTGCGCTGCAGCGGGTCTTGTGCGCCAAATCGGCTAAAATTGCGGGTTTTCACTCAGTCAGCGCTATCGCGCCCGCGCGCGCTGGCGATTCCTCCGCAATGTCTCTCTTCCGCAAGAAAAACGTCGATCGCATGATCGCCGGCGCGCATGCCGCCGGGCTCAAGAAAGCGCTCGGCGCAATCGACCTCACCTTCCTCGGCATCGGCGCGATCATCGGCACCGGCATCTTCGTGCTGACCGGTACCGGCGCCGTGCAGGCCGGCCCCGCATTGATGCTCTCGTTCGTGATCGCCGCGATCGCGTGCGGCCTCGCCGCGCTGTCGTACGCGGAGTTCGCGTCGACGATCCCCGTCGCCGGCTCGATCTACACGTACTCGTACGCCACCCTCGGCGAGCTCGTCGCGTGGATCATCGGCTGGGACCTGATGCTCGAATACGGTCTCGCATCGTCGGCCGTGTCGGTCGGCTGGTCCGGCTACCTGCAGTCGCTGCTGCAGGGCTTCGGGCTCACGCTGCCCACCGTGCTGACGGCCGCGCCCGGTGCGGTGCCGGGCGTCGTCACGTGGTTCAACCTGCCCGCGTTCCTCGTGATGATCGTGATCACGACGCTGCTGTCGATCGGCATCCGGGAGTCGACCCGCATCAACAACATCATGGTGTTCATCAAGGTGTCGGTCGTGCTGCTCGTGATCGCGGTCGGCGTGTTCCACGTGACGCCCGCGAACTGGAAGCCGTTCATGCCGCACGGCTGGAACGGCGTGTTCGGCGCGGCAGCCGTGATGTTCTTCGCGTTCATCGGCTTCGACGCGGTGTCGTCGGCGGCCGAGGAAGTGAAGAACCCGAAGCGCGACCTGCCGATCGGCATCATCGCGTCGCTCGCGGTGTGCGCGGTGCTGTACGTGACGGTCGCCGCGGTCGCGACCGGCATCGTGCCGTCGGCCCAGTACGCGAACATCTCGCACCCGATCTCGTATGCGCTGCAGAAGGCCGGTGAAACGTGGGTGGCGGGCTTCATCGATCTCGGCGCCGTGCTCGGCATGCTGACGGTGATCCTCGTGATGAGCTACGGCCAGACGCGCGTGATCTTCGCGATGTCGCGCGACGGGCTGCTGCCCGCGGCGCTGTCGCGCGTGCACCCTCGCTACGCGACGCCGTTCCTGACGACCTGGCTCGTCGGCCTGTTCTTCGGGCTGATCGCCGCGCTCGTGCCGCTCAACGTGCTCGCCGAGCTGATCAACATCGGCACGCTCGCCGCGTTCTCGATGGTGTCGATCGCCGTGCTCGTGCTGCGCCGCACGCACCCCGACCTGCCGCGTGCGTTCCGCTGCCCCGGCGTGCCGGTGGTGCCGATCCTCGCGGTCGCGTCGTGCCTGTTCCTGATGCTGAACCTGCAGCCCGTCACGTGGGCCGCGTTCGGCATCTGGCTCGTGATCGGCCTCGTGATCTACTTCCTGTACTCGCGCCACCACTCGAAGCTCGCGCACGGTCACCACGACGCGCACTGAGCGCCGCCGTGCCGCTCGCGGCACGGTGCGCAGCCGCGGGGCCGGACACCGGCCCCGCACCCTTCCCGCCCCGCTTTCACCCGTCCCGCCGCCACGTTGCCTTTCCTGCAACGATCCCCTCGGCAATTACCATTCCCATTGGTCATTTTTCGAATGCCGATATATTCGATTCCGATCAATTTATTAATCGATTAAAAATTCAATTCGATCGAATCGAATATGAATAGAAGAAGATAATTACGTGGCCGCCATTGAACTCCTGCATTAGCCAACCTAGTATTCAAGTCGGCCGGTCGCACACCCGCCCCGCTTGGACCAGGCGGGGCACGGACCGCAGCAGGAGCGCGGCGGGATGCGATCGATTTCATCGAAGCGCCTTTTTATAAAACACAACTTCATCGCGCATTCAAAAACGGATTTTTAGCATATTTTTAATTAAAAACAATCACGGCCGGATAATCCGGTCGACGGTATTTTATTGCCTCCGCCCGGAGGCATGTCGCTGTACCTGTCCGAAGTTCAACAAGAACCAGAGAGGTCTGTCATGAGCAATACATTGGTCAACGTCACGGCGAAGGCCGAAATCAGCGCGACCAACCAGACGATCGCGGGGCTCAAGGATTACCAAAGCAAGAACTGGGCGATCGGGCTGAACGGGGATACGCTGGCGCCGGACGGTTTCCTGACGTTCTTCACCGAGCGCAACCTGCCGTTCAGCTACTACGTCCGCGCGCGTGGCGTCTCGGTCGGCGAACCGAGCGCCTACCAGGCGAACATCGAGACGCTGACGCAGCGCATCGCCGCGATTCGCGCGTCGGAGACGAACCAGGTCCAGGCGACCATCCGCGAGCTCGAGCTGTACAAGTCGCGGAACTGGGCGATCGGCCTGAACGGCACGACGCTGCAACCGGACAATTTCCTGCCGTTCTTCGGCACCCGCTCCGTGCCGTTCGAGTACTACGTGCGCAGCGGCGGCGTCGAGCTCGGCTCGCCGAACGCGTATGACAACAACATCCGCAACCTGACGCAGTACCTGGGCTCGCTCTGACGGAGCGACCGGCCGGGCGGATGCCTCCGCCCGGCGACCTGCCGGCGGCTCATCCCGGGCCGCCCTGCCCGCCTTCCTCGCCGCTCCGCCCATCCCTTCCCCGTCTTGCGCGTTCCCCATTGCCAGCACGCTTGCCGCGGCCGGTTCATAATCGCGCCATCGAACGGCGGCCCGCATCGGCGGTGTCGCCCCGGCAACAGGAAGAAGATGATGGAAAGCGTCGATCTCGATGTATTGAAATCCAGCGCGCGCTGGCTCGAAGAAGGGCGCCGCGTGCTGCTCGTGACGGTCGTGAAGACGTGGGGCTCGTCGCCGCGCCCCGAAGGCGCGATGCTCGCGGTGCGCGAGGACGGGCTCGTGGTCGGCTCCGTGTCCGGCGGGTGTATCGAAGACGACCTGATCGCCCGCGTGCACACGAGCGGGATCGCGGCCGACGCGCGCCCGGAAGCGCTCAAGTACGGCGTGACGGCCGAGGAAGCGCACCGCTTCGGGCTGCCGTGCGGCGGCACGATCCAGCTCGTGCTCGAGCCGCTCACGCGCGACAGCGGGATTGCCGCGCTGTGCGCGGAAGTCGAGGCCGGCCGCCTCGTCACGCGCACGATGACGCTCGCGACCGGCCGTGCATCGCTGTCGCCGGCGCAGGCAGCCGACGGGCTCGCGTTCGACGGCGAGCGGCTCGTGACGATCCACGGGCCGCGCTACCGGATGCTCGTGATCGGCGCCGGCCAGTTGTCGCGCTATCTGTGCCAGATCGCGGTCGGTCTCGACTACCAGGTGACGGTGTGCGATCCGCGCGAGGAATACACGGATGCGTGGGACGTGCCGGGCACGCGCGTCGTGCACACGATGCCCGACGATACGGTGCTCGACATGAACCTCGATGCGCGTTCGGCGGTGATCGCGCTCACGCACGACCCGAAGCTCGACGATCTCGCGCTGATGGAGGCGCTGAAAACGCCGGCGTTCTACGTGGGCGCGCTCGGCTCGCGGCGCAACAACGCGGCACGGCGCGAGCGGCTGCGCGAATTCGACCTGAACGAAGCGGAACTGGCCCGGCTGCACGGGCCGGCCGGCATCTACATCGGCAGCCGGACCCCGCCGGAAATCGCGATCTCGATCCTCGCCGAGATCACCGCCGCGAAGAACAACGTGTCGCTGCCGACGATCCTGCAGGTCGAGGGCGCGAAGGCCGCGCGCGAGATCGCCGCGAACAGCGGCGCGGCCTGCGGCCTCTGATCGGCTAACGACGCCGGCGCACGGTCGCGCCGGGCACGCGTCGGCGACGGGCGAAGCGGACGAAACCGGCGAAAGCACACGCGCCGGCGCCAGGCCGGCGCGCGCCGCGAATCAGGTCAGGCCGGCGGCCAGCGCCGCGGCGACCGAACCGACCACCAGCACGACGCCGACCGTGCGGCGCTTGTTCAGCTCGGTCCACAGCAGCACGCCGGTCAGCGACAGCAGGATCAGCGAGCCCGCGATCGTGTCCATCAGCAGCACCCAGCCGAGATTCATCCCGACGCCGCGATGCAGGTTGTTCAGCGTCGTCAGGAACGTGTTGCCCGTGCGCTTCACCGCGACGTAGCCGTTGCCGACCCAGTATTCGGCCTGCACGTTCTGGTGCGGGCCGAACAGGCCCATCTGCCAGTGCTCCGGCTGCATCACGCGCTTGTCGCCCCACGCGACGGGCTGCGCGGGCTCCTTGCGCATGCGGCCCGGCTTGCCGTCGAAATGCAGTTCGTGCTGCAGCCACTTCGTCATCGCGGCGGGCGTCTTCGGCGCCGGATCGGGCAGCGCGATCTGCATCTCCTCGACCTGCGGCTCGCCGGTCGAAATCTTCAGCGGCGGCGCACGGTGGTTGAGCAGCACGCCCGTCACGCCGAACAGCAGCCCGAGCACCGCGCCCCACAGCCCGACCCAGCCATGCACCTTGCGCAGCCACTTGATGAAGGTCGCGCGGCGCGAACGCTGGCGGCGCGCGGCCAGTTCGTCGTCGCTCAGCGGGCGGGCCGCCGGGTGCAGCACGGTGACGCCCGCGCGGGAAGCTCCCGTCTTGGGCGGATTGATCGTTTCGGGCGCGTTCACGCGAGAGATTCCATTCGTTCAAAGCAACGGGCGGCGCGCAAAGCGTGCGCGCCGCCCGGGCAGCATGAAAATGAGAATGGATATCATTACACAAATCTATTGCCGGCTCAATCCGCCCGGATACGCAGCGGCAAGCCCGCCGAGCGAGGAAATGCGGGCGAAGCGCGAGCATTGCAGCACGATGCCGATCGATAGGCGAAAAATACCGGCAGAATGACCTTGCAAGGTCAAGGCGGCATTTCGTAAGAAATCGCGCGACGCCGAGCCGTTCAGCGCAGCGGCGGCAGCGGAAAGCGCGATGTGGCGTCGTCCGGCGCGGGTTCGGTGCGGTCGAGCGAGTACAGCCACGCGAGCAGATCCGCGACCGCCTGGTAGAGCTGCGGCGGAATCCGGTCGTCGAGATCGACCTGCATCAGCAGCGACACCATCTCCGGCGCCGTATGCACGTACAGCCCGGCGTCGTGCGCGCGCGCGACGATCATCTCGGCGAGCGCGCCGTAGCCCTTGGCGACCACGCGCGGCGCGGCATCGCCGCCCTTCGGATCGTAGACGAGCGCGGCCGCGCGCTTGCGGGACGTCATGCTCATGGCAGCGCCTCGTCGTCGGCATCCGGCGCACGCATCGCCGGGCCGCTGGCCGAGGCCGAACCCCGCGCATACGCGGCGGCCGCCGCCTGGGCCGCAAACAGGTCGAAGCCGTCCGGGCCGTTGTCGACCGCGCGGATCGACAGCCCGCCCACCTTGAGGCCCGACACTTCGAGCCGCTGCCGCAGCGCCGCCTCGTGCCGCGTGAGGCGGTCGGCACCCGTCTGGTTCGCACGCAGCCGCGCGACGAGCTGCGTGCCGTTCAGCACCAGCTCCGCGTCGACCGTGCCGAGCGACGGCAACGTCAGCGTGAGGCGCGTGCGCCAGGCGATGCCGTCACCCGTGTCGCCGTCGCCGCGCGACGCACGGTTGCCCGGATCGTCGGGCTCGATCGTCCAGTCGAGCCGCGCGCCGGGCCATGCCTCGCCCGCCCAGCGGAACTGGTCGGTCGCGAGCGCGTCGAGTTGCTGCCTGACGAGCGGCACGGCGGCCGGATGCACGGTCGCAAGCGTCTGCGCCTGCGAATCGGACGACGCGGTGGCCAGCTCGGCCCGCGCGGGCGTCCAGCGCGCGTCGGGCCGGTCGCCGAGCAGATCGGCCGTATCGTGCGGCAGCGACGCCCCTTGCCGCGCGCCTGCCGGCAACGCCTGCGCGGGATCGCGAGCCGGCGCGCCGCCCTGGGCCAGCGTGCCCGGCTGCGCGGTTGCGCGTGCGGTCGCCGGCAATGGCGGGCGCTGCGCGAGCAGCTCGTCGAGCAGGTCGGTCGAGCCGTGCTGCGCGGCATCCGGATCGGCCGGCGCGAGCGCGGCCGCGAGGCGCGCCTGCGGCTCGCGCATCAGCGCCGCGAGCGGACGCTGGCCGGCCAGCCACTGCGCGAGATGAGATTCGTAGAAAAGGCCGCTTTCGCTCACGGCTTGCGCGAGCGCCGCGCGCAGCGCCGCGACGGGCAACGTCGCAGCCGCGTCGCGCGCCGCCGCAGCCGACGACGCAGCAGACGAAGCCGGCGTGGACGACGCAGCCGACGACGCAGCAGCTGAAGCGGGCGTGGAAGACGCAGCCGGATCGGCAGTGGCTGGCGCGCGGGCCGGCGCAGCCGTGTCGGTCAGCAGCACGGTGGGATCGGCCAGCAGCGGTGCACGCCCGGCAATGGCCGGCGTCGAGTCGCCGCCGGCACGCGAGATCGCGTCGAGCACGCGCCCGACATCGGACAGGGCCGTCTGGGCGGAAGCGGGTGGTGCGGCGGGCGGGCTGCCGGACGAAGGCGTGGACGACGCGCCGGCGCCCTGCGTGCCGACCTGCGAAGTCGCGCCGCCGCCGGCGGGCGCCGACACGGTGCCGGTCAGCAGGCTGTCGAGGCGGCTCGCCAGCAGTGCGGCAGCAACGGAGTCGATACCGGTCATGATCGGAGCCTGCTCATCTCAGCCACATCGTTGCGAATCCGGGAACGGCACGCCGGTGCCGTCCGCGGGAACTGCGCGCCTGCCACAGCGGGCTCGTGCGCCCCCGCGCCCGTTTCCCCGGAAACGGGCCCTACCCGCGCGCGCGGTAGAGATCGGTCAATACCTTGGTCGAGCGCCGCGCCTCGAACAGCGCGGACAGCCGCGCGACGTCCGGGCTCGCGAGATCGCGAATCGCGGCGTCGTCGGCCAGGATGCGGCGGATCAGGTCGAGCTTGCGGCCGAGATCCGATTCGTCGAGCACGACGCCCGGATCGGCTTCCTTCAGCCCGTCGACCAGCTGCATGAATTCGGCCTGCAACCCCGGCAACGCGCTCCAGTCGGCGCTGCGGGCGGCGCCCAGCATCCGGCCCGACACGGCGGCGAGCGCCTCGTAACGTTCGAAGTATTCGGCCTTGCGATTCATCTCGATGCTTCCACTGCCTGTTGCGCCGCCATCCGAGCGACTTCCGGGCCGATGCCCGTCCATGCTTCCTCGAGCGTCGCGAGCAGCCTGTCGACCTCGACCAGCATGGCGTCGCTCGCCTGCGCATTGGCTTCGAGCAGGCGCCGGCCGATATACGCATACAGCGCATCCAGCCGCGCCGCGATCTCGCCGCCCGCATCGAGGTTCAGCGACGCCTTCAGCCCGCTGTCGACGATCCGGATCGCCTTGCCGATCGCTTCGCCGCGCGCCGACACATTGCCTTGCTGCAAATGCATGCGCGCCAGCGCAACCGCCTGCCGCGCGCCCTGGTACAGCATCGCGATCAACCGGTGCGGGGAAGCGCCCATCACCCCGGTCTCGACGCCGACACGCGCGTATGCACTGGCTCCAGCGTGTCCTGGGGAAAACATGCGCTTCTCCTTGTTGTGCCTTGGCTATACGGGAACCGCCGCCGTGCATCGCACGACGCGGCCTTCACCGGAGTTATCGGAAGGGATTTGGAAAGCTTTAGGCAAGCGGCGCATGCCGCCTGGCGCAGCAAGGCCGGCCCGCGGACCAGGCCGGATGGCCGTCCGCGGATCGCTTTTCCCGAATAGCCGCCTTGTCAAACCGCCATCTGCATGATGTCGTTGTAAGCGCTCACTAGCTTGTTGCGGACCTGGAGCCCGAACTGGAAGCCAATGTTGGCTTTCTGCATGTCGACCATCACGTCGTTCAGCGACACGTTCGGCGCGCCGACCTCGAACGCCTGCGCCTCGCCGAGCGCGTGCTGCTGGTCGCCGCTGATCTTGTCGAGCGACGCCTTCATCGCGCTGGCGAACGTGCTGGCCGTCGCCGCGCCCGAGCCGGCCAGGGCCGCCGTCGGGCTCGCGACGCCGCCTGACGCCTGCGCGGCCATCGACTGCATCTGTTGCAACACCGAACCGATTCCGCTGACGTTCGCAGTCATGCTGTCCCCAAAACTGAGAGAGAGACCCGGACGCACCGGGAGATCCGCCGGTACCGCACCACGCGCACCATGCCGGATTCCGAAAAAGGATAGCAGCGCGCCGCGCGTCAAAGCCTCGAAAGTACGGGGGAAACCCCGCTCTTTTCGGTCGATCAGAGTGCGGCCCGGGTCACGATAATCGCATCGTGTCATTGTCCGCCCGCTCGTCCGAGCGAGCTCAGTCGTCCCGCTCCGGAGAAACTCGACGCATGGATTCGCAGGCCAACTCGCTGATCAACCCAGATGCCCGCGCGGGCCTCGCCAGCCCGGTGCCCGGCGCCGCCGCGGCCGCCGCGTTGCCGGGCGCGGGTGGCGCAGGCGCGGACTTCGGGCTTGGCGGCTTCGCGGAACGCATCCCCGGCATCTCGCGGATGAAGGGCAACCCGAAGCTGCCGTTCCTGATCGCCGTTGCATTCGCGATCGCCGTCATCACCGCGCTCGTGCTGTGGAGCCGCGCGCCCGACTACCGCGTGCTGTACAGCAACCTGTCGGATCGCGACGGCGGTGCGATCATTGCCGCGCTCCAGCAGGCAAACGTTCCCTACAAGTTCGCCGATGCCGGCGGCGCGATCCTCGTGCCGTCGAACCAGGTGCATGAAACGCGCCTGAAGCTCGCCGCGATGGGGCTGCCGAAGGGCGGCTCGGTCGGCTTCGAGCTGATGGACAACCAGAAATTCGGCATCAGCCAGTTCGCCGAGCAGATCAACTACCAGCGCGCGCTCGAAGGCGAGCTGCAGCGCACCATCGAATCGATCAACGCCGTGCGCGGCGCGCGCGTGCATCTCGCGATCCCGAAGCCGTCGGTGTTCGTGCGCGACAAGGAAGCGCCGAGCGCGTCAGTGTTCGTCGACCTCTACCCGGGCCGGGTGCTCGACGAAGGCCAGGTCCAGGCAATCACGCGGATGGTGTCGTCCGGCGTGCCCGACATGCCCGCGAAGAACGTGACGATCGTCGACCAGGACGGCAACCTGCTGACCCAGACCGCGTCGGCATCCGGCCTCGACGCAAGCCAGCTCAAGTACGTGCAGCAGGTCGAGCGCAACACGCAGAAGCGCATCGACGCGATCCTCGCGCCGATCTTCGGCGCCGGCAACGCGCGCTCGCAGGTCAGCGCCGACCTCGATTTCTCGAAGGTCGAGCAGACGTCGGAAAGCTACGGCCCGAACGGCTCGCCGCAACAGGCCACGATCCGCAGCCAGCAGACCAGCAGCGCGACCGAACTCGCGCAGGGCGGCGCGTCGGGCGTGCCGGGCGCGCTGTCGAACACGCCGCCGCAGCCGGCTTCCGCGCCGATCGTCGCCGGCAACGGCGCGAACGCGCCGCAGACGACGCCGGTGAGCGACCGCAAGGACCAGACGACCAACTACGAAGTCGACAAGACGATCCGCCATCTCGAACAGCCGATGGGCAGCGTGAAGCGGCTGTCGGTCGCGGTCGTCGTCAACTACCAGCCGGTCGCCGACGCGAAGGGCCACGTGACGATGCAGCCGCTGCCGCCCGCGAAGCTCGCGCAGGTCGAACAGCTCGTGAAGGATGCGATGGGCTACGACGAGAAGCGCGGCGACTCGGTGAACGTCGTGAACAGCGCGTTCTCGACCGCGAGCGACCCGTACGCCGACCTGCCGTGGTGGCGCCAGCCGGACATGATCGCGATGGCGAAGGAAGCGGCGAAGTGGCTCGGCATCGCGGCAGCGGCGGCGGCGCTCTACTTCATGTTCGTGCGCCCGGCGATGCGCCGCGCGTTCCCGCCGCCCGAGCCGGCCGCGCCGGCGCTCGCCGCGCCGGAAGATCCGGTCGCGCTCGACGGCCTGCCGGCGCCGGAGAAGGCCGAGGAACCCGACGCGCTGCTGCTCGGGTTCGAGAGCGAGAAGAACCGTTACGAACGCAACCTCGACTACGCGCGCACGATCGCCCGCCAGGATCCGAAGATCGTCGCCACCGTCGTGAAGAACTGGGTGTCCGATGAACGCTGAAGGCTTGACCAAGAGCGCGCTCCTGCTGATGTCGATCGGCGAGGAAGAGGCCGCGCAGGTATTCAAGTTCCTCGCGCCGCGCGAGGTCCAGAAGATCGGCGCCGCGATGGCCGCGCTGAAGAACGTCACGCGCGAGCAGGTCGAGGGCGTGCTGCACGAATTCGCGAAGGAAGCGGAGCAGCACACCGCGCTGTCGCTCGATTCGAGCGACTACATCCGCTCGGTGCTGACCAAGGCGCTCGGCGAGGACAAGGCCGGCGTGCTGATCGACCGCATCCTGCAGGGCAGCGACACGAGCGGCATCGAGGGCCTCAAATGGATGGATTCGGCCGCGGTGGCCGAACTGATCAAGAACGAGCATCCGCAGATCATCGCAACGATCCTCGTGCACCTCGACCGCGACCAGGCGTCGGAAATCGCGTCGTGCTTCACCGAGCGGCTGCGCAACGACGTGATCCTGCGGATCGCGACGCTCGACGGCATCCAGCCGGCCGCGCTGCGCGAGCTCGACGACGTGCTGACGGGCCTGCTGTCCGGCAGCGACAACCTGAAGCGCAGCCCGATGGGCGGCATCCGCACCGCGGCAGAGATCCTGAACTTCATGACGAGCGTGCATGAGGAAGGCGTGCTCGAAAGCGTGCGCCAGTACGACGCCGAACTTGCGCAGAAGATCATCGACCAGATGTTCGTGTTCGAGAACCTGCTCGACCTCGAGGATCGCGCGATCCAGATGGTGCTCAAGGAAGTCGAGTCGGAAACGCTGATCATCGCGCTGAAGGGTGCGCCGCCGGCACTGCGCCAGAAGTTCCTCGCGAACATGTCGCAGCGCGCGGCCGAACTGCTCGCCGAGGATCTCGATGCGCGCGGCCCGGTACGCGTGTCCGACGTCGAAACGCAGCAGCGCCGCATCCTGCAGATCGTGCGCAACCTGGCCGAGAGCGGCGCGATCGCGATCGGCGGCAAGGCGGAAGACGCATATGTCTGATTCGGCGAGCGATCGCGCGGGCACCCTCACCGCCTACCAGCGGTGGGAGATGGCGTCGTTCGACCCGCCGCCGCCCCCGCCGCCGCGCTCGCCGAGGATCTCCAGCGCGTGCGCGACGCCGCGCACGCCGAAGGCCATGCGGCCGGCCACGTCGAAGGCCAGGCGCTCGGCTACCAGGCCGGTTTCGACCAGGGCCGCGAACAGGGTTTCGAAGCCGGCCAGGCCGACGCGCGTGAACAGGCCGCGCAGCTCGCGGCGCTCGCCGCGTCGTTTCGCGAGGCCGTGTCGACCATCGAACACGATCTCGCCGCCGACATCGCGCAGCTCGCGCTCGACATCGCGCAGCAGGTGGTCCGCCAGCACGTGAAGCACGACCCGGCCGCGCTGGTTGCCGCCGTGCGCGACGTGCTCGCGGCCGAACCCGCGCTGTCCGGCGCGCCGCATCTCGCGGTCAATCCGGCCGACCTGCCCGTCGTCGAAGCCTATCTGCAGGACGATCTCGATACGCTCGGCTGGACCGTGCGCACCGACGCATCGATCGAGCGCGGCGGCTGCCGCGCCCACGCCGCGACCGGCGAGGTCGACGCGACGCTGCCCACGCGCTGGCAGCGCGTCGCCGCCGCGATCGGCAAGGTGAGCACGTGGTGACGCGGCCGCCCGAGGCGCTCGCGCACGACGGCATGACGCCGCTCGAGCGCGAACTCGCGCTCGCGTCGTTCGGCCCGGACGCGCACAGCGCCGCGCTGGACACCGCCCAAGACACCACCCCGCACGCCGCCGCTGCAGCGGCCGAAGCAGCCGGCGCCACGCCGCGCGCACCGCACAACCCGCATCTCGCGCACTGGCGCACCCACCTGAACGGGCTCGCCGCGCGCAGCCAGCGCGCGCTGCCGCTGCGGCCGTGCGGGCGCCTGACGCGTGCGGCCGGCCTCGTGCTGGAAGCGATCGGGCTACGCCTGTCCGTCGGCGCCGAATGCACGATCGAACTGCCGCCCGGCAGCACGCTGCCGCACGCGGAAGCGGAAGTCGTCGGCTTCGCCGGCGATCGCCTGTTCCTGATGCCGACCACCGACGTCGCGGGCGTGCTGCCCGGCGCGCGCGTGTGGCCGCGCGAAAGCGCGCCTGTCGCCGATCCGCTCGCGGGCGCGAAGCGGCTGCCGGTCGGCTGGGAAATGCTCGGGCGCGTCGTCGACGCGTCGGGCCGCCCGCTCGACGGCCTCGGCCCGCTCGCATCGAAGGTCGATGCGCCGCTGTCGGCGCCGTCGATCAACCCGCTCGAGCGTGAACCGATCCACCACGTGCTCGACGTCGGCGTGCGCGCGATCAACGCGCTGCTCACCGTCGGCCGCGGGCAGCGGATGGGCCTGTTCGCGGGCTCCGGCGTCGGCAAGTCGGTGCTGCTCGGCACGATGGCGCGCTACACGAGCGCGGAAGTGATCGTGATCGGGCTGATCGGCGAACGCGGCCGCGAAGTGAAGGAATTCATCGAACAGATCCTCGGCGAAGACGGGCTCGCGCGCTCGGTCGTCGTCGCGGCGCCGGCCGACGTGTCGCCGCTGCTGCGGATGCAGGGCGCGGCCTACGCGACGTCGCTCGCCGAGTATTTCCGCGACCAGGGCAAGCACGTGCTGCTGCTGATGGATTCGCTGACCCGCTACGCGATGGCGCAGCGCGAGATCGCGCTGGCGATCGGCGAACCGCCCGCGACGAAGGGCTACCCGCCTTCGGTATTCGCGAAGCTGCCCGCGCTCGTCGAGCGTACCGGCAACGGGCCGGAAGGCGGCGGCTCGATCACCGCGTTCTACACGGTGCTGACCGAAGGCGACGACCAGCAGGACCCGATCGCCGATTCGGCGCGCGCGATCCTCGACGGCCACGTCGTGCTGTCACGCGCGCTCGCCGAGGCCGGCCACTATCCGGCGATCGACATCGAGGCGTCGATCAGCCGCGCGATGACCGCGCTGATCGACGAAACGCACCTCGACCACGTCCGGCAGTTCAAGCAGATGCTGTCGCGCTACCAGCGCAATCGCGACCTGATCGCGGTCGGCGCGTACGCGCCCGGCCGCGACGCGCAGCTCGACCGCGCGATCGCGCTCTATCCGCGCATCGAGGCGTTCCTGCAACAGGGCTTTCGCGAATGCGCACCGTTCGCGTCGAGCCTCGCCGGGCTCGATGCACTGTTCGACACTTACGGAGGCTGATCCAGATGGCACACGGCTTTCCCCTCCAGTTGCTGCTCGACCGCGCGCAGGAGGATCTCGACTCCGCCACGAAGCAGCTCGGCACCGCGCAGCGCGACCGCACCGCAGCCGCCGAGCAGCTCGACGCGCTGCTGCGCTACCGCGACGAATACCACGCGCGCTTCTCGCAATCCGCGCAGCACGGGATGCCGGCCGGCAACTGGCGCAATTTCCAGGCGTTCATCGATACGCTCGACGCCGCGATCGCGCAGCAGCGCAGCGTGCTGGCCGCCGCCGAAGTCCGTATCGACGAAGCACGCCCGAACTGGCAAAACAAGAAACGCACCGTCGGCTCGTTTGAAATCCTGCAGGCGCGCGGCGTCGCGCAGGAAGCGAAGCGCGACGCCCGGCGCGAACAGCGCGACGCCGACGAACACGCCGCGAAGATCCTGCGCATGCGGGCCGACGCGGCCCGTTCGTCGTAACCGACCACCGCATTCGAACGAGAGAACCGACATGCCTCCCCTGCCCCTGCTCGGCGCGCTGCTCGACACCGCCGGCACCGCACTCAAGGCCGCCCGCGGCGCGGGTTCGTCCAGCGCCGCCGGCAACGATGCCGCGACCGCGACGACCGCCGTGCCGTTCGCGCAGACGCTGAAGCAAAGCGTCACCACCCGTCGCGATGCGTCGAATGCCGACGTGCCGGATGCGTCGACGCAACAGGCTTCGTCGAAGCCGGCCGCCGGCACGAAGCCGTCCGCCGCCGATGACGACGACACGACCGACGATACGACCACGAACGCCGCCACCAACCCCGACGCCGCCGCGCTCGCGGCGGCCGCGGCCGTGCAGGCGCAACTGCAGGCGCGCACGGACAACACTGTGCCGGCCGATGCGGCTGCTGCCGCCGCCGCTGCGCAAAAGACCGCCGTGACCGGCCAACCCGATGCCACGGCCACGCTGGCGGATCACGCGGCCAGGGACGCGGCCGCCCAGACCACCCAGGCCACGCCGGCGACGAGCCGCGACGCGCTGCAGGAAGCGCTCGCCAGGCTGACGGGCGGCTCGGGTGCGATCGCGATGCCAGCAGCCGGGACGACGGCGTCCGCGCCCGCCTCGACCGCGGCGACCGCCACGGCCGTGCCGCTAGCGCCGAAGGTGCCGACCTTCGACCGTACGCTCGCAGACGCGAAGGGCGCGCTCGCCACCCAGCAAGCGCCCGCGCAAGCCACCGCGCAGGCGCTGCAGGCCAACGCGAACGCGCAGTCGGGCGAGCAGCACGCGCTCGCGGCAGCCAGCGGCGCGGCGGACCCGGCCGCCAGCGCGACGCTCGCGGCCGGCGCCACGGCTGCGGCCGCGGCCCAGGCGAACCTGCAGCTGTCGCCGGCCGCGGGGGCGATCGCCGCCGCGAACGCGCACGTGCTCGCGCCGCACATCAGCACGCCGGACTGGACGGACGCGCTGAGCCAGAAGGTCGTGTTCCTGTCGAATGCGCACCAGCAGAGCGCCGAACTGACGCTCAATCCGGCCGATCTCGGGCCGCTGCAGGTCGTGCTGCGCGTCGCGGACAACAACGCGCACGCGCTGTTCGTGTCGCAGCACCCGCAGGTGCGCGAAGCGGTCGAAGCCGCGCTGCCGAAGCTGCGCGAGGCCATGGAAGCGGGCGGCCTCGGGCTGGGCAGCGCGACCGTCAGCGACGGCGGCTTCGCCTCGCAGCAACAGAACCCGCAGCAGACCTTCGCCCACGGCCAGCCGTCGCGGCGCGGGAGCGGCGGATCGTCAGCCGGCGATGCACCGGTCGGCGCTGCGCAACCCGCACCGGCCGCCGCGAGCGTGAGCCGCGCCGGCCTCGTCGATACGTTTGCCTGAGCATGGCCGCCGCCGTGCGCGCGCCGCTCAGCGGCCGTGCACCGCTGCGGCTGCCTCGCCGCGCGGCGCCGCGCCCTTGCGCGTGGCGACGATGAAATCCGCCGCGCGCTCGCCGATCATCACCGACGGCGCATTCGTATTGCCGCCGACCAGCGTCGGCATCACCGACGCATCCACCACGCGCAATCCTTCGACGCCGCGCACGCGCAGTTGCGGATCGACGACCGCGCGCGCATCCGAACCCATCCGGCAGGTGCCGACCGGGTGGTAGATCGTGTCGGCATGCTCGACGATCGTCTTGCGCAGTTCCGCTTCGCTCTGGTCCGCCCGCGTGTACAGCTCGCGGCCGCCCTGCGACGCGAGCGGCGCCTGCGACAGGATCTTGCGCATCGCCTGCGTGCCGCGCACGAGCAGGTCGAGATCGCGCGAATCGCTGAAGAAGCGCGGATCGATCAGCGGTGCGTCGCGCGCATCGCCGCTCGCGAGCGCCACCGTGCCGCGGCTGAACGGCCGCAGTGCACACACGTGCAGCGAATAGCCGAAGCCCCAGTGCATCTTGCGGTTGTGGTCGTCCACGAGCGCCGTGCAGAAATGCAGCTGCAGGTCGGGACGCTCGAGCGACGGATCGCTCTTGATGAAGCCACCGGCCTCCGCGACGTTGCTCGTCATCATCCCGGTGCGGCTCGAGAAATAGCGCGCGAGCGCGGGCGTCATCTTCGCGATCCCGCGCAGGCAGACGCCGACCAGCTCCGATGAATTCACGCGCGTATTGATGATGAAATCGATATGGTCGATCAGGTTCGTGCCGACATCCGGCGCGTCCTGCACGACCGCGATCCCGTGCCGGCGCAGCTGCTCCGCCGGGCCGATCCCGGAGCACATCAGCAGTTGCGGCGAATTGAACGCGCCGGCCGACAGGATCACTTCCGCGCGCGCGTCGAGCGTCTCGATGCGCCCGTTGCGCGCGACAGCGACGCCGGCCGCCCGCTTGCCGTCGAACGTGACGCGCAGCACCGTCGCATCGGTGATCACATGCAGGTTCGGCCGGTTGCGGCCATAGATATACGCGCGGGCGACGCTGCAGCGCGAGCCGTCGCGGTGCGTGACCTGGTAGAAGCCGACGCCTTCCTGCGTCGCGCCGTTGAAGTCGTCGTTCAGCGGATAGCCGGCCGCGTGCGCGGCCTGGATGAATCGTTCGGAGAACGGATTGCGAAAGCGCAGATCCGACACCGTGAGCGGGCCGTCCGCGCCATGCCATGCATCGGCGCCGCGCGCGTTGCCTTCCGCACGACGGAAATACGGCAACACGTCCTGCCAGCCCCAGCCCGTCGCGCCGAGCTGCGCCCATTCGTCGTAGTCGCCCGGGTGGCCGCGCGTATAGATCATCGCGTTGATCGCGCTCGAGCCGCCCATCCCGCGCCCGCGCGGCTGGTAGCCGCGCCGCCCGCCGAGGCCCGGCTGCGGCACCGTCTCGTAGCCGTAGTTCGTGCCGAGCTTGAACGGCACCAGCGCCGCGATGCCGACCGGCATGTTGACGAGCAGGTTGCGCTCCGTGTGCGAGCCGGCCTCGATCAGCGCGATCGTCGCATCGGGGCAGGCATCGGCGAGACGGCCTGCCAGGCTCGATCCGCCCGAACCGCCGCCGACGATGATGTAGTCGTATTGCATGTCACGTCTCCGTCGTGTCATGGAAGGCCGCCACGCGACCGCGTCCCCTCTTGTAATGTTCGGGCATTGTAGGAATGGCCGTCGCGCGCGCGGCGCGCGGATTCAAGAGCGATTCCTCTAAACGCCCGGGTGAACTAAATTTAAGATGTATCGATTCGCTTTGCGCGACGCGCCGGCCACGAGAAGCCGATCCGTCGCGAAACGGGAGCGACGACGATGCAGCGTCAGGTTCTGCAGGCCGCGTGTCGACCGGGTTGCCCGGACGCGATGCGCGCAGCCCGCATTTCATTTCAAACGGCTGCCCGCGCGCGGATGCGCGACGTCATGCGCGCCGTCGATCGAAATCGAACGGCACGTGTCGTCGCCGACCGTTTGGACGGTTTGCCGCCGCAGCGGCACGATGCGCCGCGGCATGATTTGACGGACCTGTCGCGCTGCCCCGCTTCGGAGCGCTGGCGGGTAGTCACGGCGCAGCGACGCGTGCCTGCCGGCAGTCACATCGCGCCGCACGCGCATGCGCCGCAAAGCCGTTTCCGGATGCGCACACCGTCGCGTGGATGCGACGCCCGCTGCACGCTTCAACCGGTTTTCGAGCACACGTCGCATCCGGCCCCGTGCCGCGCGACCCGCACCACCCCGATCCGCGTCGCCGCGCTCGCCGAGCGTGCGCGTGCGGCGTGACGGCCGGCCGACCAGCCAGGCCCAACTGGAGGAGACGACATGAAGAACGACCTGCCCGAACTGGCCCCGCAAGCGCTGCCGTCGGTGGATGCGCTGACGGCGCTGCTGCGTGACCAGCGCGCGGCCTACCTGCGCGCGCCGTATCCGGCATGGGAAACGCGCGTGCAACACCTGCGCGCGCTGCGCACGATGCTGATCGACCATGCGGATGCACTCGCCGAAGCGATCAGCGGCGATTTCGGTCATCGCGCGAAGCAGGAAGTGCTGCTGTCGGAAATCTGGATGGCGAAGGAAGAAATCGACGACGCGCTCAAGCACGGCAAGCGCTGGATGAAGCCGATCCGCAAACCGATGAACAAATGGTTGCGCCCGGCGCGCGCGAAGGTGATTCCGCAGCCGCTCGGCGTGGTCGGCATCGTCGTGCCGTGGAACTACCCGGTGCTGCTCGCAGCCGGCCCGCTGATCTGTGCGCTCGCGGCCGGCAACCGCGCGATCATCAAGATGTCCGAACTGACGCCGCGCACGTCGGCGCTGTTCGAGCAGCTCATTGCCAAGACCTTCACGCGCGACCACGTCGCGGTCGTGAACGGCGATGCGGAAGTGGGCGCCGCGTTCAGCGGGCTGCCGTTCGATCATCTGCTGTTCACCGGCTCGACGCACGTCGGCCGCCACGTGATGCGCGCGGCCGCCGACAACCTCACGCCCGTCACGCTCGAACTCGGCGGCAAGTCGCCGGCGATCGTCGGCCCGAACGCGCGCTTCGATGCGGCGGTCGACGCGATCGTCGCGGGCAAGACGCTGAATGCGGGCCAGACCTGCATCGCGCCCGACTACGTGCTGCTGCCGCGCGGGATGGAAGCCGCGTTCATCGAGCGCGCGCGCGCACGGTTCGCGAAGCTGTATCCCGACCTGTCGGCCAACGGCGACTACACGACGATCGTGTCGCCGCGCCACTACGCGCGGCTGCAGCAGCTCGCGAGCGACGCGCAGGCGGCCGGCGCGCAGCTGCATCCGCTGTCCGACGCGCAATCCGATCCCGCATCGCGCCGCTTCGTGCCGTGCGCGGTCACGCAGGTGCCGGCCGCGTCGCAACTGATGCAGGAGGAAATCTTCGGGCCGCTGCTGCCGCTCGTGCCGTACGAACGGCTCGACGAAGCGATCGCATACGTGAATGCGCGCCCGCGTCCGCTCGCGCTCTACCTGTTCGACGAGGACGGCGGCACGATCGACCGCGTGATGCGCGAAACGATCTCGGGCGGCGTGTCGATCAACGAAACGCTGATGCACATCGCGTGCGGCAGTCTGCCGTTCGGTGGTGTCGGTGCGAGCGGCATGGGCGCCTATCACGGCTACGATGGCTTCGTGACGTTCTCGAAGATGAAGCCGGTGCTCACGCAGGCGCGCCTGAACGCGCGCAACCTGCTCGCGCCGCCGTACGGCAAGCGCTTCGCCGCGCTGATCAAGCTGATGCTGAAGTTCTGAGGGGAACGGGCCGCGCGCATCGCGCCGCGGCCCGCATATGCATGCCGCGCGGTGAGGGTGCCGCGCGCGCCGTCACACGGGCCAGAGCGGCCCTTCCTGCATCGCGCCGATCTGCTCGCGCAACTCGAGCACGCGCGCTTCCCAGTAGCGATGCGTGTTGAACCACGGGAACGCGGCGGGAAAGGCGGGATCGTCCCAGCGCCTTGCGAGCCATGCCGCGTAGTGGATCAGCCGCAGCGTGCGCAGCGCTTCGACGAGATGCAGCTCGCGCGGCTCGAATTCGCAGAAATCCTCGTAGCCGGCCAGCAGGTCCGCCAACGCACGCGACGCGCCTTCACGATCGCCCGGCAGCAGCAGCCACAGATCCTGGATCGCGGGCGCCATCCGGCTGTCGTCGAAATCGACGAAGTGCGGGCCGGCATCGGTCCACAGCACGTTGCTCGGATGACAGTCGCCGTGCGTGCGCAGCAGGCGGATCTCGCCGGCCCGCTCGAACGCGGCCTCGACGCCTTCGAGCGCGAGCGTCACGGCCGTCTCGTACGCGGGCCGCACATCGTCCGGAATGAAGTCGTGCGCGAGCAGGTAGTCGCGCGGCTCGTAGCCGAACGTCTTGATGTCGAGCACGGGGCGCGCGACATACGGCTGCGTCGCGCCGACCGCATGGATCCGGCCGATGAAACGGCCGAGCCATTCGAGCGTGTCGCTGCGATCGAGATCGGGCGCGCGGCCGCCGCGCCGCTCGAAGATCGAGAAGCGGAAGCCGTCGAACGCGTGCAGCGTGCGGCCGTCGAAGGTGCGCGCGGGCACCGCCGGAATCTCGCGCGCGGCGAGTTCGGCGACGAACGCGTGCTCTTCGAGGATCGCTTCGTCCGACCAGCGCGCCGGACGGTAGAACTTCGCGACGACCGGCGGGCCGTCTTCGATGCCGACCTGATAGACGCGGTTTTCGTAGCTGTTGAGCGCGAGCAGGCGCCCGTCGGTGCGCAGGCCGGCCGGTATCAGCACGCTGTCGAGCGCATCGAGCACGCACTCGGGCGTGAGTCCGGCGAACGGCGGGACGACGGGAGAAGCGGGAGCGGAAGTGACGTCTTTCATGCCCCGCATTGTGCCGCCTGCCGGGCTGAAAGACGAGCGCCCGGTGCGGTGGTTGCGCTTAGTGAAGCGCCGCGCCGGCCGGCAGCACGGATTCGCCGGTGTCGATCAGGTCCTCGAGAAAGAACGGCTCGGTGTTGAGTTCCTTGGACTCGCCCGGTACGCCCGCGTACCAGGTCACCATGGCCATGTCGCCCAGGACGCGCTGGACGATGCCGCGCGCGCCCTTCGGCACCGCGATATGGGTAGTGCAGACAATCGACCCGACATGCATGATGGTTCCCCACTCTTGAATCTTGAAACCCGGCCCGCTGGCGAGCCGGCAAATGCACGATCCGCGCGCTCTCGACGGAGCGTTGCGCGTAATCCCATTGTTCACGGTTTATCGAAGCACGAAAAGAAGAAGAAGCAGGCGAAGTGCCGCGAATTCGTCGAATGTCTCCAATCAACCACTACGCCGGAGCAGGCGCTTGCCCGCCCGGTTACCCCCATCATACCCTGTCGAATGTGACTGCCCGCCGAATCCCCGGCATCACCGCGGCGCGCACGTGACCCACGCTCCACGTGCACCGTGAATCCGGTATCGGGTCGCCAGGCAATTTCGCTCGACTGCGATTGCCGAATCACGCGACGCCGTCACCACCTTCTCCCTGCCTCGAACGCAGCCGGCACGGCAACGGTTGCGCACGCATCGCCTAGCGCTCTTCGTCATGCAATGCGCCGCCGACAGATGTTGCGTCCGGTGCAGGCGTTGCGGTACCTTTGATGCTCATTCGCGTTCAAGCGCATTCCGACACGATGCATCCGCTCACGTCCGCCCTCGCAAAATCCCGGCCGCAGTTCGACTCGCGGCCGCAGGCGTGCGCGCATCCGTCGGTCCTTCCTCCCCCTGTCGCACCGCCGCTCGTCGGCGCCGCGCCGCCCCCGCCGGCGGCACGCGCCGGCTGACCCGCCGGCTTTTCGTTTCGTCTTCCATTCGCCCGCAGGCTCGCATTCGTGCGTCGTGACGCACGGCGGGTTGCTGCGCGCGCGGATGGAACATTTCGATCCGTTCGACAGGTGGATTCACATGGTTTCGTTCAAACGCGCGCTCGCCGCGCATGGCGCGACGTCGCTCTTCGTGCTGCTGTGGAGCAGCGGCGCGATCTTCGCTGAACTCGGTCTGCGTCACGCCTCCGCGTTCGTCTTTCTCACCGCACGTTTCGCACTGGCATCGCTCGTGCTGCTCGGGCTGGCCTTCGTGCGCAAACGCTGGCTGCCGCCGCTCGGCGAGCGGCGCATGGCCGCGCTGACCGGCTTGCTGATGATGGGCGGCTATTCGATCTTCTACCTGCTCGCGCTCGAACGCGGGATCGCGCCGGGCGTGCTCGCGACGATCCTCGGCGTGCAGCCGATCCTCACGCTCGCGATCGTCGAGCGGCGCTGGCAGCCCGTACGTGTCGCGGGGCTTGCGCTGTCGCTGGCCGGCCTCGCGCTCGTCGTGTTCCGGGGCGTAGGGGATGGCGGCCTGTCGCTTGCGGGCATCGCGTGCGCGCTCACCGCGCTCGTCGCGCTGACCGCCGGCTCGCTGCTGCAAAAGCGCGTACGAGCGGCGCCCGCCGACGTGTTGCCGCTGCAGAATGCAATCGGCCTCGCACTGTGCGTGGCGATCGTGCCGTTCCGGCCGGTGTCGTTCGACATGAGCTGGGCATTCGTGATCCCGCTGCTGTGGCTCGGCATCGTGATTTCGGTGATCGCGCAACTGCTGTTCTACCGGTTGATGCAGCGCGGCGATCTCGTCAACGTGACGAGCCTGTTCTATCTCGTGCCCGTCGTCACCACGCTGATGGATGCCGCGTGGCTCGGCAACCGGCCCGAGCCGCTCGCACTCGCCGGCATGGGGGCCATCATCGCGGGGCTCGCACTCGTGTTCCGCGCGCCGGCGGCCCGCGCGCAACCCGACCGCGCATGAGCGGGCGTGCCGCCGCGCCCGCCAGTGCGGCGGCACGCATCGGACACATACGACGAATCCGCGAAAATCGAAAGGCACGAGAAAGATATGCTCAAGGCGTTCGTCTGACTTGCGGGGAAGAATGCGTAATTCGTCAGGCTTTCCGCCGATTTTTAATGGTTCGGATAGCGAAAAGCACTGCCGGTTGCCTATACTCGAATTGACCGCCCCGCTCGCAATCGGGCCGGACCAATACTAGAAACACCCGGCATGGGGCCGGAGCAAGCGCGCAAGCGCCCACTCCGGTCGACCTTGGAGACACGCATGACGACCTACTTCACGATCGGCGACTTCATCCTGTTGATTCCGATGGCGCTGGCCGGAGCGCTATTTCTCGGCGCGGTGCCGTGCGCAACCGAATTCCGCCACAACCTGCTGCGCGTGCTGGGCGTCATCCTCGGCGTCGGCGTCGCGGTGTTGCTCGTCGAAGGCCTGCCTGCGCTGATCTAGCAGCGCAACCCGTGCGCGGCGCGCATCGCTGCAGTGCAGCGATGCGATATGCTGCGCGCCAGCCATTGATACGGCACGCGATGTTTCGCATGCCGTATCGACTGCCGGTCAGATCGCCTGGTCGGTGGACGGC
Source organism: Burkholderia sp. SRS-25 (assembly GCF_004343765.1). Lineage (NCBI taxonomy): Bacteria > Pseudomonadati > Pseudomonadota > Betaproteobacteria > Burkholderiales > Burkholderiaceae > Burkholderia > Burkholderia sp. SRS-25. The sequence continues at coordinate 95,574 of NZ_PTXM01000021.1, read as the reverse complement.
TTTTCCCACAGATTGATGCCCCCTTCCGTCGCGTAACGATCGATCTCCGCGAGCTCTTCCGCCGAGAATTCGAGGTTCTTCAGCGCGCCGACGTTTTCACGCACCTGCTCCGCGCGGCTTGCACCGATCAGCGCGGACGTCACGCGGCCGTTGCGCAGCACCCAGGCGAGCGCCATCTGCGCGAGGCTCTGCCCGCGCCGTTCGGCGATTGCGTTGAGCTTGCGCACATGATCGAGATTGTCCGCGCTCAGGTGATCCTGCTTCAGCGAACCGCCGCCCGGCTTGTTCACGCGCGCATCGGCCGGCACGCCGTTCAGGTACTTCGACGTGAGCAGCCCCTGCGCGAGCGGCGTGAACGCAATGCTGCCCGTGCCGATCTCGTCGAGCGTGCCGAGCAGTTCGGTTTCGACCCAGCGGTTCAGCAGGTTGTACGACGGCTGGTGGATCAGCAACGGCACCTTGTATTGCGCGAGCAACTCGGCCATCTCGCGCGTCTTCGCCGCCGAGTACGACGAAATGCCGATGTAGAGCGCCTTGCCCTGCTGCACGGCCGACGCAAGCGCGCCCGCCGTTTCCTCGAGCGGCGTGTGCGCGTCGAAGCGGTGCGAATAGAAGATGTCGACGTAGTCGAGCCCCATTCGCTGCAGGCTCTGGTCGAGGCTCGCGAGCACGTACTTGCGCGACCCGCCGCCGCTGCCGTACGGTCCCGGCCACATGTCCCAGCCGGCCTTCGTCGAAATCAGCAGCTCGTCGCGATACGGCCGGAAATCCTCTTTCAGCAACCGGCCGAAGTTGGTTTCCGCGCTGCCGTACGGCGGCCCGTAGTTGTTCGCGAGATCGAAGTGGTTGATGCCGAGGTCGAACGCGGTGCGCAGGATCTCGCGCTGCGTCGAGATCGGCGTCGAGTCGCCGAAGTTGTGCCACAGGCCGAGCGACAGTGCGGGCAGTTTGAGCCCGGACTTGCCGCAGGTGCGGTAGTGCATGTCGGCATAACGTTCGGAAGCTGCTTCGTAGGCCATGAGTCGGTTCCGTCAGGACATCGGGAGAAGGGACGCGCGCCGGCCGCGCTTGCGGCGCGACGGCGGCGAAGGAGTCATACGACGACTATGGTAGCGAAAGCGGCCGGATCGCGCTCGGCGGCACGGCGATGGACGCGGCCGCGGTCGTCGCCTACACTGCGGCGTCTCGAATCACCGTTTCAGCGAGGTTGGTATGTCCCGGGTCATCTCGGTTGCGCTGCTCGTCGGCGGCGTCGTGCTGCTGTATTTCGGCGGCCAGTCGTTCCACTCGATCAACGACAATGTGTCGCGCTTCTTCACCGGTTCGCCCGCGACGAAGACGATCCTGCTGATCGTCGGCGGCGCCGTCGCATCGTTCATCGGCCTGATCGGCCTCGCGATGCCGGGCAACAAGCGCTGAGCGCGCAGTCGCGCGATGCGCGCACGGCCTGCGTCTTGCGTCCGGGCCGCGCCAAACGAAACGGGCGGCCAGGCCGCCCGTTGTTCCATGCCCCCGCGATGCGCTGCATCGCGGAATCGCCGCGGCCTTGAGGGCCGCCCGCTCCGCGCCTAGAACTGCACTTCCGGTTTCGACGCCGAACGCGTGCCCGGCAACGGCCGGTTGCTCGCGCCGTGGTACGTGTACACGAGCGAGAATTTCACCTGGTCGGAACGGTTCTGCCCGGCCGAATGCAGCGTGTTGCTGTGGAAAAACACGACGTCGCCCGTCTGCAGCGACGGGCACGTGGCCGCGTCGATCATCTTCTTGTTCGCCGGCAGGTCGCTGCGGAAGAACTTCGCATCGTCGAACGCTTCAGGCCCGAATTCGGCCGTATGCGACCCCGGCACGAGCCACAGTGCGCCGTTCTCGTTCGTTTCCGGGCCGAGTGCGAGCCACACCGACACCATGTCCGGACGCTCGAACGCCCAGTAACGGAAATCGCGATGCCAGCCGGTCAGGCTGCCGTACGCGGGGTGCTTCGTCATCATGCAGTTGTGATGCGCGCGCGACAGCACCGGTTCTTCGCCGAAATACTCGCGCATCCACGCACCGATTTCGGGTGCGATCGCGCGCTCGGCGAAGGCCGGATCACGCGAATACGCATCAAGCAGCCGCCGCACCGTGTGCCCGCCCGGCGCATGCTTGGACTCGGGCGCGCCCGGGTAGCGCAGATCCGCCTCGAACTCGATCGGCTCGGCCGCCTCCTGCAACTGGCGCTCCGCGACCTGCCTGAGCACCGCGCACTGCTCGGCGCTGACGAGGCCACGCGCGACGACGAAGCCCCGCTCGCGCAATTCCGCGACTTGCGCGCGGATCGATTCCGACTGCAATGGAGACGACATGGGATGCCAGACGTTTATTGTGTGAATGTGACGATTGTAAATCGGCACCGGATACCGCGAACAGCACCATTGTCGTGCGCAGGGGCATGCCAATCTCGAATTTGATCCGGCTCAAGGGAACTGTACGGCGCGGTGCTGGCCTCACCCACAGGCGGTATGCGGCACACGCCTTGTGGCACAAGGGTTTATCGCGACTTTTGCCCGTCATGAATCCCCTGTAGCCTGTCGCGGCCTGTCAATTCTGGCGGGCGCGGCGCGCAGCGGGTTTCGGTAAGATCCGTTGCGCAATCCGAGGCCGTTCATACCAGTGCGCTCCCAAGGGCGCCATCCATACAAGCGAAGCATCGTTCACATGCCATTCCGTCTGACTTCCCGTCTCAGCCGCGCTGCGAAGCGCGTCGTACCGCCCGCTCCTGCCCGCTCGCTGCGCCATCACCGCGCACGCACGCAGGCGCTGGCGGAGCGTACGCCCGCACATAGCCGGCTGGACGGTATCCGTGCGTGGTTCCACGCATTTTTCTCGATGATGAGCGCGCAGGCGTTCTCGCGCCGTGCCGGCCTGCGCTCGCTGCTGCAGAAGCCGTCGTCGCTGCGCGCGCTCGCGCTGCGCCGCACGCTCGGCCCGCAGCGCCGCGTCAACCGCCCGCGCCGCCTCGCGGCCAGCAACGGCTGGTTCGGTTTCGGCGCACGCTGAGCGCACGCCGGCGGGCACCGCAGCGCGGCGATCGCCGTCGCGTCGCTGCCCGCGCCGTTGCCCGACTGCCCCGGCGATCGGAACCCATAAAAAAACCCCGGCAAGCCGGGGTTTTTCATTTGAGGCGAACGACGCTTACGCGACGCGTGCCGTCGGCTCGACGCCGGCCGCTTCGGCCAGGGCGAGCGCCTTGTCGGTCGCTTCCCACGAGAATTCCGGCTCTTCGCGGCCGAAGTGGCCGTAAGCAGCGGTCTTCTCGTAGATCGGGCGCAGCAGGTCGAGCATCTTGATGATGCCCTTCGGACGCAGGTCGAAATGCTCGCGCACGAGCTTCGTGATCACCGCATCCGACACGCGGCCCGTGCCGAACGTGTTGACCATCACCGAGGTCGGCTCGGCCACGCCGATCGCGTACGACACCTGGATCAGCGCGCGCGACGCGAGGCCGGCGGCGACGATGTTCTTCGCGACGTAGCGGCCTGCGTACGCAGCCGAACGGTCGACCTTCGACGGATCCTTGCCCGAGAACGCGCCGCCGCCGTGCGGTGCGGCACCGCCGTAGGTATCGACGATGATCTTGCGGCCGGTCAGGCCGCAGTCGCCCTGCGGGCCACCGATCACGAACCGGCCGGTCGGGTTCACCAGGAACTTGATGTCGCCCTTGATCAGGTCGGCCGGCAGCGTCGGCTTGATGATTTCCTCGATCACGGCTTCGCGCAGCGCCGGCAGCTCGATGTCCGGTGCGTGCTGCGTCGACAGCACGACGGTGTCGATCGAATCGGGCTTGCCGTCGACGTAGCGGACCGTCACCTGCGACTTCGCGTCCGGGCGCAGCCATTGCAGGCGGCCGTCGCGGCGCAGGCTGGCCTGGCGCTCGACGAGGCGGTGCGACAGGTAGATCGGCAGCGGCATCAGTTCCGGCGTTTCATCGCACGCGTAACCGAACATCAGACCCTGGTCGCCCGCGCCCTGGTCGAGGTTGTCGTCGTGTGCACGATCGACGCCCTGGGCGATGTCCGGCGACTGCTTGTCGTACGCGACGAGCACCGCGCAACCCTTGTAGTCGATGCCGTAGTCGGTGTTGTCGTAGCCGATGCGCTTGATCGTGTCGCGTGCGATCTGGATGTAGTCGATGTTGGCCGTCGTGGTGATTTCACCGGCCAGGACGACGAGACCCGTGTTGCACAGCGTTTCCGCCGCAACGCGGGAATACTTGTCTTGCTCGAGGATGGCATCGAGGATCGCGTCCGAGATTTGGTCCGCGACTTTGTCCGGATGGCCTTCAGAGACGGATTCGGACGTGAAGAGATAATCGTTTGCCACTTTTTCAGGCTCCTGTGTGGTTACGGTTGGTTTCACGTAGCCAGCTTCGTTGGGCCTGAAGCGGCGACGCTTTAGCGGATTACCAGGACCGGGCAGCGCGTGTCACGCTAACCGGCTTCGCCCCGCAAGTTGTCAGTTAACTCGGCGAAGCCCGTATTATAGCGGCTTTCCTGAATTGTCACAGAGCGCCGCCCGTGCTGCATCTTCCGCTGTCTCACCACCCTGTTTGCAAAGCGCCGGCCAGCCGGTCCCACGGAGGTTTCGCATGCTAGGTCGTCTAGCCACGCACCTCGCCATTGGCTTGCTGAAACTGCTCGCCCTGTTGCCGTACGGCCTGACCGCACGGTTCGGCGATGGTCTCGGCTGGCTGCTCTACAAGATCCCCAGCCGGCGAAAGCGCATCGTACACACCAATCTGAAACTCTGCTTCCCTGACTGGAGCGACGAGCGCCGCGAGGAAATTGCCGGGCAGCATTTCCGCCATGCGATCCGCAGCTACGTCGAACGCAGCGTGCAGTGGTTCGGTTCGGAGAAAAAGCTCGCGAAGCTGATCCAGGTCGACAGCGCGGTCGACCTCGACGATCCGGACCTGCCGCCGACGCTGTTCCTCGGCCTGCATTTCGTCGGCATCGAGGCCGGCTCGATCTGGCTGAATCGTTCGCTGCATCGCCGCTGCGGGTCGCTCTACCAGCCGTTCTCGAACGCGGTGCTCGAGGAAGAGGCGAAGAAGGCGCGCGGGCGTTTCGACGCCGAGATGGTCGGCCGCGCGGACAGCGCACGCGTCGTGCTGCGCTGGCTGCGCGACCGCAAGCCGGTGATGCTCGGCGCCGACATGGACTACGGGCTGCGCAATTCGACGTTCGTGCCGTTCTTCGGCGTGCCCGCCTGCACGCTGACGGCGGTCGGCCGGCTCGCGAAGACGGGCCGTGCGCAGGTCGTCCCGTTCATCGGCGAGGTGCTGCCGAACTACAAGGGCTACCGTCTGAAGGTATTCAAGCCGTGGGAGCATTACCCGACCGGCGACGACGATCTCGACGCGCGGCGGATGAACGAATTCCTCGAGGAGCAGATCCCGCTGCTGCCCGAGCAGTACTACTGGGTGCACAAGCGCTTCAAGACGCGCCCGAACGGCGAGCCGAGCCTGTATTGAGCCATGCTCACGAGAGCGCGGTCACGTGCGTGCCCGCGCTCTCGCTATCTTGGGCACGCCTTTCGCGCGCGCCTGCCACAAGTCGTAAGCGGATTGCTGCGCGAGCCACAGATCCGCGCGACCGCCGTTCTCCTCGCCAAGCCACGCCTCGATGCGCAACGCCATTTCCGGCGAGATCCCTGCATGACCATGCAGAATGCGCGACAACGCCGCACGCGTGACGCCGAGTTGCGCCGCGGCCTCGGTGACGGTCAGGCCGAATGCCGGCAGCACGTCGTCGCGCAGCGCTTCGCCTGGATGCGGCGGATTGAAGATACGGGTCATGGTTTGAATCACCTCAGTGGTAGTCCTGGTAATCGACCAGAACAGCGTCGGCACCCTCGAAGCTGAAAGTCAGGCGCCAGTTGCTGCTCACGCTCACCGCGAAATGGCCGTCCAGCCCCCGAGCGAGACCGTGCAAGCGCCAGCCCGGCACGTTCATGTCGAGCGGTCGGCTCGCGACGTCGGGACGCGCAAGCTGGCGACGTAACCTTGGCGCATGGTCGGGCCGGATGCCGGCCTTGTTTCCGCTCGTGAAAAACGCTTCCAGCCCCTTGTGCTGCCACGACTTGATCATGGATCTCCCAGATTCGAGTCGCGATGCCGACAGCATGGCCCATGCGTATAGCCACACTATACGAATCGCTTGATTGCCTCGTCAATTTGACCTGTACGAAAGTACGCGTCCGCGCCATCCCGTGCGTTCGCCGAACCTGCTCGCACGACGACAGGCCCGCCACATCTCGTCAATCTGCCCGCCTATCGCACACGCGCCCAGTCGACCGATCGACAGATGCGCCCCAATTCGCCCCCGCCCGCGCAGGACGCCCCTGTCGGCTGCATGTATCATTTGCGGTTGAGATCAGCACGACGAACGAGGCGGCCCCGCTTGGCGCGGCGTCGAGCACGCCGCGCTGACCGCCTTGATCGCCATGGAAATCCGGACCCAGTGAAACTCTCGTTCACCAAGATGCACGGCGCGGGCAACGACTTCGTCGTGCTCGACGGCTATTCGCGCGCATTGCCGCCGCTCACCGAAGCGCAGGTGCGTGCGCTCGCCAATCGTCACTTCGGCATCGGCGCCGACCAGCTGCTGCTCGTCGAAAAACCGACCGTCGACGGCGTGGATTTCAAGTACCGGATCTTCAATTGTGACGGCGGCGAGGTCGAACACTGCGGCAACGGCGCGCGCTGCTTCGTGAAGTTCGTCAGCGACCGCGGCCTGACCGACAAGCGCAGCGTGCGCGTGCAGGTGATGAAGGGCCTGATCACGCTGACGATGCAGGACAACGGCGAAGTCGTCGTCGACATGGGTGCGCCCGTGTTCACGCCGGCGCAGGTGCCGTTCGACGCAGCGGGCCTCGACGGCCGCACCGAGGGCCGCGACACGCTGTGGCCGCTCGACGTCGGCGGCGCGACGCGCTGGATCTCGACGGTGACGATGGGCAACCCGCACGCGGTGCAGGTCGTCGACGACACCGAAGCGTATCCGGTGCTCGAAGAAGGCCCGCTGATCGAGCATCACGCGCGCTTCCCGGAGCGCGTGAACGCCGGCTTCATGCAGATCGTGTCGCGCAGCGAGGTGAAGCTGCGCGTGTACGAACGCGCGGCAGGCGAGACGCTCGCGTGCGGCACCGGCGCTTGCGCGGCGGTCGCGGCCGGTATCCGGCGCGGCCTGCTCGATTCGCCCGTGACCGTGCACACGCACGGCGGCACGCTGACGATCAACTGGGACGGCGCGCGCGACGAAGCTGCCGCGCTGATGATGGCCGGGCCCGCCACGACCGTGTTCGAAGGCGAGATCGACCTGCCCGCCTGACCCTGCAACGTCCTTGATAACTGAACGCTCCAGCCACATGAACGATCGCGAAGTCGCCGACTACCTGCTCGCCAATCCCGAATTCTTCGCGCGGCACGCCGAACTGCTCGCGACGATCCGCCTCGCGAACCCGCACGGCAAGGCCGCGATCTCGCTGCAGGAGCGGCAGATGGAGATGCTGCGCGACAAGAACAAGCATCTCGAGCGCCGGCTCGCCGAACTCGTGCGCTATGGCCACGAGAACGACAGCCTGTCCGCGAAGTTCAGCCGCTGGACGGCACGCGTGATCGCGGAACGCGATCCATACGCGCTGCCGCGCACGATCGCCGACGGCATCGCCGAAGTCTTCGACGTACCGCAGACAGCGCTGCGCGTGTGGGATGTCGCCGACACCTACTCGCAGGCCGACTTCGCGCGCCAGGTCGGCGAGGAAGTGCGCCTGTTCACGAATGGGCTGTCGACGCCGTACTGCGGTGCGAACACGGGCTTCGAGGCCGCGCAGTGGCTCGCGCCCGCGATCGCCGCCTCGGCCGCGAATGCGGCGGAAGGCGCGGACGCCGCACCGCCGGCCGGCGACGGCTCGGCCGCATCGGTCGCGCTGCTCGCGCTGCGTGCGCCGCTCGCCGGCAACGATCCGCCCGCGTTCGGCCTGCTCGTGCTCGGCTCGCCCGACCCGCGCCGCTTCCACGACGGGATGGCCACCGACTTCCTCGCGCAGATCGCAACGCTCGCGAGCGCCGCGCTCACGCGCCTGCTGCCGCACTGATCCTTCCGCACGCGATGACAGACGATCCGATCGCCGCCTACCTGTCGAACCTGAAGCACGTCAGGCAGCTGTCGGAACACACGCTGCGCGGCTACACGCACGAACTCGACGAACTGAAGAAGCTCGCGAACGGCCGGCCGCTCGAAGCGCTGACTGCCGTCGACATGCGCGGCGCGGTCGCGCGCGCGCATTCGGGCGGGCTGTCTGCCCGGTCGATCTCGCACCGGCTGTCCGCGTGGCGCGCGTTCTACCGCTGGCTCGCGCAGCGCGTCGAGATGCCCGCGAACCCGGTCGCCGCGGTGCGTGCGCCGAAACGCGCAAAGACGTTGCCGAAGGCGCTGTCGGTCGACGATGCTTCCGCATTGATGGACGCGCCGCTCGCCAACACGACCGAAGGCATCCGCGATCACGCGATCCTCGAGCTGTTCTATTCGTCCGGGCTGCGCCTCGCCGAGCTGATCGGGCTCGACGTGATGTACACGCAGGCCGACGGCTACCGCTCGGCCGGCTGGCTCGACCTCGCCGAAGCCGAAGTCACCGTGCGCGGCAAGGGCAACAAGGAGCGCAAGGTGCCGGTCGGCCGCAAGGCGATCGATGCGCTGAACGCATGGCTCGCGGTACGCAGCGAATTCGTGAAGCACGATCCGCATCCGCTGTTCGTGTCAGTGCGCGGCAACCGGATGTCGCCGGGCGTCGTGCGCGAGCGCGTGAAGCGCGCCGCGCTCACCGCGGGCATCCCCGCCAACGTCCATCCGCACGTGCTGCGCCACTCGTTTGCAACGCACGTGCTGCAGTCGAGCGGCGACCTGCGCGCGGTGCAGGAGTTGCTCGGCCACGCGAGCGTTTCCGCGACGCAGGTCTATACGTCGCTCGACTTCCAGCATCTCGCGAAGATTTACGACAGCGCGCATCCGCGCGCGAAGAAGCGCGACTGACGCGCGTCCCGTATTACCCGCCGCGCGCGGCGACCGGCAACGGTCGGCGTCGTGCACGGCCCATTTCGATCTCATCATGCAAACCGTCACCCTCAAGCCGTCCAAGGAAAAATCGCTGCTGCGCCGCCATCCGTGGATCTACGCCAATGCGATCGACCGCGTCGACGGCAAGCCCGCGCCCGGCGCGACCGTGATCGTGCGCGCGCACGACGGCCGCTTCCTCGCGCGCGGCGCGTACAGCCCGCAATCGCAGATCCGCGTGCGCGTGTGGAGCTTCGACGAGAACGAGCCGATCGACCACGCGTTCTTCAAGCGCCGCGTGCAGCGCGCGGTCGCGCATCGCACGACGATGGTGTCGGGCACGGGCGCGGTGCGGCTCGTGTTCGGCGAAGCCGACGGGCTGCCGGGGCTGATCGTCGACTATTACGTCGCGGACACCGCCGAAGCCGGCGCCGCGCCGCGAGGCCAGCTCGTCTGCCAGTTCATGGCCGCGGGCGTCGAGGCATGGAAGGATGCGATCGTGAAGGCGCTCGTCGGCGCCACGGATTGCCCGAACGTCTATGAGCGCTCGGACGTATCGATCCGCGACAAGGAAGGGCTCGAACAGACGACCGGCGTGCTGGCCGGCGATGCGCCGCCCGCGACGCTGGTCTCGAACGAAAACGGCGTGCGCTATCACGTCGACGTGCCGAACGGCCACAAGACAGGTTTCTACGTCGACCAGCGCGACAACCGCGCACTGGTGGCGCAGTACGCGGCCGATCGTGACGTGCTGAACTGCTTCTGCTACACGGGCGGCTTCTCGCTCGCCGCGCTCAAGGGCGGCGCGAAGCGCGTCGTATCGATCGACTCGTCGGGCGATGCGCTCGCGCTCGCGCAGCAGAACGTCGTCGCCAACGGCTTCGACGCCGAACGCGCGACCTGGCTCGACGCCGACGCATTCAAGACCCTGCGCCGCCTCGTCGACGAAGGCGAGCGTTTCGACCTGATCGTGCTCGATCCGCCGAAGTTCGCGCCGACCCGCGACAGCGTCGATCGCGCGGCACGCGCGTACAAGGACATCAACCTGAGCGGCTTCAAGCTGCTGCGTCCGGGCGGCCTGCTGTTCACGTACTCGTGCTCGGGTGCGATCGACATGGACCTGTTCCAGAAGATCGTCGCGGGCGCGGCCGCCGACGCGAAGGTCGACGCGCGCATCCTGAAGCGCCTCGGCGCGGGCGTCGATCACCCGCTGCTCGCCGCGTTCCCGGAAGGCGAATATCTGAAGGGCCTGCTGTTGCAAATCGTCTGATTGCCCCGATCTACGCGCGTAACCGTTCGCCGGACGCGGCTCCGCGCCCGGCGGATCCGCGCTCCCGCCTGTCGTTCGGACGACGGGCGAGGGCTTGACAGGTATGTTTCAATGGATGGTTGTGCGCCCCGGCTGGCAAAGCCCCGGGCGCGACGCACATCCTGGTTTTGACCCCGATTCACGAACCACAGGCGATTGACATGGCCACTCCCGTCACCATCCTCACCGGCTTCCTCGGCAGCGGCAAGACGACGCTGCTCAAGCGCATCCTGAACGAACAGCACGGCATGAAGATCGCCGTGATCGAGAACGAGTTCGGCGAAGAGAACATCGACAACGAAATCCTCATCCAGGATTCGAACGAGCAGATCATCCAGATGAGCAACGGCTGCATCTGCTGCACGATCCGCGGCGACCTCGCGCGCACGCTCGGCGATCTCGCCGCGAAGAAGCGCGAAGGCAAGCTCGACTTCGACCGCATCGTGATCGAAACGACCGGCCTCGCGAACCCGGGCCCGGTCGCGCAAACCTTCTTCATCGACAGCGAAATCGCCGACGATTTCCTGCTCGACGCGGTCATCACGCTGGTCGACGCAAAGCACGCGAACGCGCAGCTCGACGAGCACGAAGTCGTGCAGCGCCAGGTCGGCTTCGCCGATCGCCTGTTCATCACGAAGTCCGACCTGGTCGACGACCAGACGGTAGCCGGCCTCAAGCACCGCCTGATGCACATGAACCCGAAGGCCGCGATCAAGGTCGTGAACTTCGGTGAAGCCGACATCAAGGAAATCTTCGACCTGCGCGGCTTCAACCTGAACGCGAAGCTCGAGATCGACCCCGACTTCCTCGCCGAAGACGATCACGCGCATCACCACCACGATCACGACCATGATCACGATCACGCCAGTTGCGACCACGATCACGGTCAATGCGCGCACGATCACGGCCACCACCACCACGCGCACCACGACGACAAGATCAAGTCGTTCGTGTACCGCAACGACCGCCCGTTCGACCCGAACAAGCTGGAAGACTTCCTCGGCGGCATCCTGCAGATCTACGGCGAGCGGATGCTGCGCTACAAGGGCGTGCTGTACATGAAGGGCGTCGACCGCAAGGTCGTGTTCCAGGGCGTGCACCAGATGATGGGCAGCGACCTCGCGTCGAAGTGGCTGCCGGTCGAGAAGAAGACGAACAAGATGGTGTTCATCGGCGTCGACCTGCCGCAGGACCTGATCACCGACGGCCTCGACGCCTGCCTCGCCTGACGCACGGGCAACCGCCGCACACGCCGCCGGGCGGGCCGCCTCGCAGGCGGCTGCGGCGGCCGCGGAGCGCCCTTTTTGGGCAGGGTTTCGCCGTCATCGCTTTTTCGCGATTTGCGCGTTATATTTTCTAGATATTGGCGCAGCCGACGGGGATCGACCCGATACGGCGCCCGCTTGCGATTCAGTTACAATACGTGCCCGCTGGAGTACGGCAACAAACAGGCCCGGTTCTTGCTGAACCAGTTTTCCGGGCATCGCAACCGCGCCGGATCGCCAATCCGCCTCCCGGCCGCGGCCGATGCGATGTGCCGCGCAGCACACCGGTTCGCAGCGCGCGCAACTCCGCGCCAGGCCTATCCTGGTATTTGAGAACCGGTTTTCCAGAGGCTTTCGGCCCCGCGGCGGCAAATCGCAAATGAATGCAAACGCGGTTGCGGGTAATCCCAAAGTGCAGGCAATATCTCTCGATTTGCCGCACATTGAAGAAGCAAGCAGATGACGAAGAAACTCTTGACCGAAGCCGAAATCCTGAAGATGAGCGACAAGGATTACATGAATGAGGATCAGCTCGCCTTCTTCAAAAATCGGCTCGAACAGTTGCAGGCGGACATCCTCAAGAATGCAGGCCAGACGACCGAGAACCTGCGCGAGACGGTGATCGTCCCCGATCCCGCCGATCGCGCGACGATCGAGGAGGAGCACGCGCTCGAACTGCGTACGCGCGATCGCGAACGCAAGCTCCTCAAGAAGGTTCAGCAGTCGCTCGCCCGCATCGATTCCGGCGATTACGGCTGGTGCGAGGAAACCGGCGAGCCGATCGGCATTCCGCGCCTGCTCGCGCGTCCGACCGCCACGCTGTCGCTCGAGGCGCAGGAGCGCCGCGAGCTGCGCCAGAAGCTGTTCGGCGACTGATCGAGCGGCGTTCCGCTCAGACACGCTGCTTCCCGAAAGCGCGCGGCCTGCCGCGCGCTTTTTGTTTTTCCGGCACCGCTTCCCGGTCCGTCGATTTGCCCACCCGGCCTCTTGATATCCCGGCGCCCGCCCTAAAATGAATCGGACGCGCGCCGGGCCGCTTCCCGGCGCGCGGCGAGTTACGCGGCGGCGCCTCGCGCCCCCGACTCTTCCCCGTTTTTCTCAAGGAACGCAGATGGAGCAATTTCACGGCACGACCATCGTTTCGGTCCGGCGCGGCGACAAGGTCGCGCTCGGCGGCGACGGCCAGGTAACCCTCGGCAACATCGTCATGAAGGGTGGCGCGCGGAAAGTGCGGCGGATCTACAACAACCAGGTACTGGTCGGATTCGCGGGCGGCACCGCCGATGCGTTCTCGCTGCTCGACCGCTTCGAGGCGAAGCTCGAGAAGCACCAGGGCAACCTGACCCGCGCGGCCGTCGAGCTCGCGAAGGACTGGCGCACCGACCGGATGCTGCGCCGCCTCGAGGCGATGCTGATCACGGCCGATGCCACCACCACGCTGGTGATCACCGGCAACGGCGACGTGCTCGACCCCGAAGGCGGCATCTGCGCGATCGGCTCGGGCGGTGCCTATGCGCAGGCCGCGGCTCGCGCGCTGGTCGAGAACACCGAGCTGTCGCCGCGCGAGATCGTCGAGAAGTCGCTCGGGATCGCCGGTGACATGTGCATCTACACGAACCACAACCGCATCATCGAAACGATCGAGTAAGGACAGCCCCATGAGCACCATGACCCCTGCCGAGATCGTCTCGGAACTCGACAAGCACATCATCGGCCAGGCGAAGGCGAAGAAGGCCGTCGCGGTCGCGCTGCGCAACCGCTGGCGCCGCCAGCAGGTCGCCGACCCGCTGCGCCAGGAAATCACGCCGAAGAACATCCTGATGATCGGGCCGACGGGCGTCGGCAAGACCGAAATCGCGCGCCGCCTCGCGAAGCTCGCCGACGCGCCGTTCATCAAGATCGAAGCGACCAAGTTCACCGAAGTCGGCTACGTCGGCCGTGACGTCGACAGCATCGTGCGCGACCTGATCGAAATCTCGGTGAAGCAGACGCGCGAATCCGAGATGCGCAAGGTGCGCAGCAAGGCGACCGACCAGGCGGAAGACCGCATCCTCGACATCCTGCTGCCGCAACCGCGCGCGGTGGGCTTCGGCGGCAACGCCGAACACGCGAACGACGACAACAACGCGACGCGCCAGACGTTCCGCAAGCGCCTGCGCGAAGGCCAGCTCGACGACAAGGAAGTCGAGCTCGACATCGAGCAGCCGTCGGCCGGTATGGACATCATGGCGCCGCCGGGGATGGAAGAGATGACCGAGCAGATCCGCTCGATGTTCTCGAACCTCGGCAGCGGCAAGAAGCAGCGCCGCAAGGTGAAGATCAAGGAAGCGCTGAAGCTGCTGACCGACGAGGAAGCGGCGAAAATGCTCAACGACGAGGAAGTGAAGACGAAGGCCGTGCAGAACGTCGAGCAGAACGGCATCGTGTTCCTCGACGAGATCGACAAGATCACGTCGCGCAACAACGAAGGCAGCGGCGGCGAAGTGTCGCGCCAGGGCGTGCAACGCGACCTGCTGCCGCTCGTCGAAGGCACGACGGTCAACACGAAGTACGGGATGGTGAAGACCGATCACATCCTGTTCATCGCGAGCGGCGCGTTCCACCTCGCGAAGCCGAGCGACCTGATTCCGGAACTGCAGGGGCGCTTCCCGATCCGCGTCGAGCTCGACTCGCTGTCGGTGAACGATTTCGAAGCGATCCTCGTCGCGACCGACGCAAGCCTCGTCAAGCAGTACCAGGCGCTGCTCGCGACCGAAGACGTGCAGCTCGAATTCGCCGACGACGGCATCCGCCGCCTCGCGGAAATCGCCTATTCGGTCAACGAGAAGACCGAGAACATCGGTGCGCGCCGGCTCTATACGGTGATCGAGAAGCTGCTCGAGGAAGTGTCGTTCTCGGCCGGCAACCACGCCGGCGAGCGCGTGACGATCGACGCGAAGTACGTCGATCGCGCGCTCGGCGAAGTGTCGCAGGACGAAGACCTGTCGCGCTACGTGCTGTAACGCGCACGGCGCCGGATGAAAAACGGGCGGCCCCTTTCGTCGGGGGCCGCCCGTTTTCGCTGGTGCGCCGCTTACTGCCGCACCGGCTTCTTCGCGAGCTTGCGCTGCAGCGTGCGGCGGTGCATGTTCAGCGCCCGCGCGGTCGCTGAAATATTGTTGTTGTTCTCGGCCAGCACGCGCTGGATGTGTTCCCATTCGAGCCGGTCGACCGACAGCACGACCGGATTCTCCAACGCTTCGTCGGCCTGTACTTCAGTCGCGTTGGTCTGCAGCGCGGCCAGGATCGACTCGACGTTCGCGGGTTTCGCGAGATAGTTGTCGGCGCCTTCCTTCACCGCCTGCACGGCGGTCGCGATGCTTGCGTAGCCGGTCAGCACCAGGATCCGCGCGTCGGGCTGCAGGTCGCACAGCGGCGCAATCAGGCTCAGGCCCGAATCCTCGCCGAGATGCAGGTCGACGGTGATGAACTGGAACTTGCCGCCGGCGGCGAGCCGGAGCGCCGCCTCCTTGTCGTGCGCCTGCTGGACCGCATAACCGCGGCGCTCGAGGCCGCGCGCGAGCGTGCCCGCGAACACCTCGTTGTCGTCGATCACCAGGAAATTGTTCTCGCTCATGTGGTTTCTCCGTCTACGTGTTGGTTGAGGCGGCCGACGCCGCGACGCGCACGACCGGCAGCCGCAGCACGGCCCGCGTGCCGCGCGCGGCGGTCGTACCGGCCGGGCGACTCTCCGGCGTGCCGGTTGTCCTTTCGGCCAGGCGCTGGCCCGCGCGCTGTGCCGATCCTGCCGCGGCGTGACCATTCGCCGCACTGTTGGCCCGCCCGTTGCCGCCCGACGCGCGCGGCACGACATCGGACAGTTCGATCTCGCCGCCGAGCCGCGCGGCCGCGCTGAACGCGAGATACAGGCCGACCCCGTGCCCGCCCTGCGTGCTGTCGACCGGCATCGCGCCGAGCGATTCACGCAGCGAGGCCGGAATGCCGGGCCCGTCGTCGCATACCTCGAATTCGATCTCGTCAGCCGCCCCGGCGTGCGCGACCTTCGCGGCCAGCGTCACGCGCTGCGGGCTCGCGCGCGCGGCGTTGTCGAGCAGGATCGTCAGGATCTGGCCGGCCGCGACCGTGTCGTCGAGCGCGACGCCTGCCGGGCGCGCGCCGAGCAATTCGAACTGTACGTGCGGATGCCGCAGGCGCCAGTGCTCGACGAACGTGTCGAGCCAGTCGTCCACCGGCTGGCGGCTCGCGGGCGTACTCGCCCGGCTGCGCAGGCGCGCGAGCGCCGACGTGCAGAGCGTCATCTGTTCCTCGAGCACCTTCAGGTCGGCGTCGTAGCGGGCCAGCCCCGGATCGTCGCGCGCCGCGTCGCGCAGCTCCTCGGCGAGCATCGCGATCGTCGACAGCGGCGTGCCCATTTCGTGCGCGACGGTAGCGGCCTGCACGCCGAGCGCAACGGCCCGCTCGTCGCGCAGCAGGTGCTGCTGCGCCTCGCCGAGCGCCGCGTCACGCTGGCGCAGCGCATTCGACATGCGCGCGACGAACCACGCGATCAGCCCGACGCTGACCATGAAGTTCGCCCACATGCCGGTACGGTAGTAGTCGAACAGGTTCGCCGGATTGTCCATGTTGAGCGGCACCGAGTCGAAGCCGAGCGCCGCGTAGCACGCGACCGCGAACGCCGCGAGCCAGATCATCAGGTGCCACGGCAGCACGGCCGCCGCGATCGCGAGCGAAGGCAGGTACAGCGACACGAACGGATTGGTCGTGCCGCCCGACAGGAACAGCAGCGCGGACAGCGCACCGAGGTCGACCCACAATTGGCCGAGCAGCTCGAAATTGGTCTCGGGCCGCGCGCGCAGCACGCGCACCCAGGTCAGTGCGTTGAAAACGATTTCGAGCGCGATGACCATCAGCATCGCCGGCAACGGCAGATGCACGCCGAAATAGGTCTGCACGACACCGATCGTCACGAGCTGGCCGATGATCGCGAGATTGCGGAGCCAGAACAGGTGACTGAGGTTGACGCGCCCGGTGGTGGTGATTCGTTGCATCCGAGCAGTTTACCCGTTTAGCGGGCGGCGCCTCTAGCGGGGCCGGATCGATACGAGGCGAACGGGACGCCCGCGCGTGCGCGGCCGCTGCCGTCAGCCGGCCGCGCCGGCCATCCGCCGCGCGATCTCGTCGGCCAGGCACTCGGGGCAGAGGCAGCGTGCGCCGGCCGCGGGCGGCGTACCGCCGGGCAAGACCGGCATCGACGCGCACCAGCATTCGAACGGCTGCGTGCGGGCGCCGCAGTCGAAGCTGCGCCCGCAGTGCGGGCACCGTGCACGGCGCGGGGTGGAACGGGCGTCGACGGCAGGATCGGTCATGGCGGAAGCGCTCGAGCGGGCGTGAAGCCGCCCGACGCGACAAGCATAGCGCGACGAACGGATTTTGCACGCCGGCCGTCAGGCCGAGGGCCATTCCCAACGCCCGCGAACCGCCCCGCCGCCACCGCCCGCGCAGCGCTGCCCGGATCGCTGCCCACATCGCGCCGCGCCATAGCCGGCGGGCCGCCGCGTGCGGTGCCCGGGCGCCGCCGCCGGTGTTCCGGCCCGTCCAAAAACCCGATGCTGCGCTGCGCCACTCCTGTACAATTCGCCGTGTTTCAACCGTTCCCAGCCAGAGCCGCCGCCATGTCCGAGCCCATCGACCTCTCGCAGATCGCCCCTACGCTGAAAGCAGAAATCCTCGCCGAGGCGCTGCCGTACATCCGTCGTTACCACGGCAAGACCGTGGTCATCAAATACGGCGGCAACGCGATGACGGAAGAGCGGCTCAAGCAAGGCTTCGCGCGCGACGTGATCCTGCTGAAACTGGTCGGCATCAATCCGGTGATCGTCCACGGCGGCGGTCCGCAGATCGATCACGCACTGAAGAAGATCGGCAAGGCCGGCACCTTCATCCAGGGCATGCGCGTCACCGACGAAGAGACGATGGAAGTCGTCGAATGGGTGCTGGGCGGCGAAGTGCAGCAGGACATCGTGATGCTGATCAACCACTTCGGCGGCCACGCGGTGGGCCTGACGGGCAAGGACGGCGGCCTGATCCATGCGCGCAAGCTGCTGATGCCGGACCGCGACAACCCGGGCCAGTACATCGACATCGGCCAGGTCGGCGAAGTCGAGGCGATCAACCCGGCCGTCGTGAAGGCGCTGCAGGACGACGCGTTCATCCCGGTGATCTCGCCGATCGGCTTCGGTGAGGACGGCCTGTCGTACAACATCAACGCCGACCTCGTCGCGGGCAAGCTTGCCACCGTGCTGAACGCCGAGAAGCTGCTGATGATGACCAACATCCCGGGCGTGATGGACAAGGACGGCAACCTGCTGACCGATCTCTCCGCGCGCGAGATCGACGCGCTGTTCGAAGACGGCACGATCTCCGGCGGCATGCTGCCGAAGATCTCGTCGGCGCTCGACGCCGCGAAGAGCGGCGTGAAGTCGGTGCACATCGTCGATGGCCGGATCGAGCACTCGGTGCTGCTGGAAATCCTGACCGAGCAACCGTTCGGCACGATGATCCGCTCGCATTGAGCACGCGCCGCCAGTCCCCCGCTCCCGACCTGCCGGCATCGCTGCGACGCCGGCGCATCTCCCGCAGCCGGCCGCGCGCCGGCGCGCCCGTCTGGCTGTTCGATCTCGACAACACGCTTCACCACGCATCGCACGCGATCTTTCCCGAGATCAACCGCGCGATGACGCAGTACATCATCGACGCGCTGCAGGTCGAGCGCGCCGAAGCCGACCGCCTGCGCACCGGCTACACCGAGCGCTACGGCGCCGCACTGCTCGGCCTTGCGCGCCACCATCCGATCGATCCGCAAGATTTCCTGCACGTAGTCCACACGTTTTCCGACCTGCCTGCGATGATCCGCGCCGAGCGCGGCCTCGCTCGCATCGTCGCCGCGCTGCCGGGCCGCAAGCTGATCCTGACCAACGCGCCCGAGAACTACGCGCGCGCGGTGCTGCGCGAGCTGCGCATCGAGCGGCTGTTCGAGCGCGTGATCGCGATCGAGCACATGCGCGACCGCCGCACGTGGCGCGCGAAGCCCGACCACGCGATGCTGCGCCGGACGCTGCGCGCCGCGCATGCCCGGCTCGCCGACGCGATCCTCGTCGAAGACACCCGCAGCCACCTGAAGCGCTACAAGCGTCTCGGCATCGGCACCGTATGGATCACCGGCCACCTTCCGGGCCATCTGCCGAACATTGGCCGTCCGCATTATGTCGACCAACGCATTCGTTCGTTAAAATCGCTCCGACTGGGCACACGATCGGGGCGACAGAAATGCAGCCGACTTACCCGCAGGACCAAGCCGTAAAGGAAGACCAGGCCACGCCGTCCCGCCCGCGCCCGAAGCCGGGCGAGCGGCGCGTGATGATCCTGCAGACGCTCGCCGCGATGCTCGAGGCGCCGAAACCCGAGAAAATCACGACCGCCGCGCTCGCGGCCCGGCTCGACGTGTCGGAGGCTGCGCTCTACCGGCATTTCACCAGCAAGGCAAAGATGTACGAGGGGCTGATCGAATTCATCGAGCAGGCGCTCTTCGGGCTCGTCAACCAGATCGTCGCGAAGGAGCCGAACGGCGTGCAGCAGGCGCGCACGATCGCGCTCACGATGCTCAACTTCGCCGCGAAGAACCCGGGGATGACGCGCGTGCTGACCGGCGAGGCGCTGGTCGGCGAGGACGAGCGGCTGACCGAGCGCGTGAACCAGCTGCTCGACCGTATCGAGGCGACCGTCAAGCAATGCCTGCGGGTGGCGCGCACCGAAGCGAACGCGCCGCAGGAGGGCACCAAGCCGTTCGTGCTGCCGGCCGACTACGATCCGGCCGCCCGCGCGAGCCTGCTCGTCAGTTACGTGATCGGCCGATGGCACCGCTTCGCGAAAGGCGGGTTCGAGAAGCCTCCCGGCGAACAGGCCGATGCGCATTTGCGGCTGATCCTGCAATGACCGCATGGCACGGATTCCGGCCCAGCACTGACACGCCCGGGCAGACAGCGGCGTTGATCATCACCGAATCACCATTCCGTCACGCGCCGGTGATCAGTCAGGTGAACCGACGTCTGCCCCGCGACATGGCTTTCTCGCGCCGCTGGTAGGTGCTTGCGGGCTTCCCACTGCTTCAACTCGCCCTGCAACGCGCGCAGTGCGTCGCCGCATGGCCAGTCGGCGCCGCACCGG
This sequence comes from Burkholderia sp. SRS-25, assembly GCF_004343765.1. NCBI lineage: Bacteria > Pseudomonadati > Pseudomonadota > Betaproteobacteria > Burkholderiales > Burkholderiaceae > Burkholderia > Burkholderia sp. SRS-25. The sequence goes on along the minus strand of NZ_PTXM01000021.1, from coordinate 75,688 downwards.
CCCGGTGCCCTCGATACGGACGAGTCTGCCGGCGCCGCTGGTCGAGGCTTTGTCGGCGCGCGACGCAACGCTGCTTTACCGGATACTGGCTGCACCACCTCCGGTTCGCGGACGCGTACGCTCGCGCTATCGGACCGCCGAGGTGGTGTGGGCCGCAATGCCGGTACTGCATGCCCGTTCGCCCCGCGCATCGGTTGGGGCAGCGCGCCCGCCCGGCTGGCCGCCGGAGCAGAGGGGGCGGCCAAAGCCGGTACTGAATCCAGAACCTGCGTTGGAGAAGGCACCACCTCAGCGGCCGACGCAACCACCGACGCAGGCGCTCGTTTGCCCGTGGGCAAGCTGCCTCGGGCCGAATGGCTCTGCTCCGCAGCCCGCCCTGCCATCATCGCGCCGAGCAGCGCCATCAATGCCGCCCCCAACACGGCGCCGCCAATCGCGGCCAACATGAGGCGAGCACGACCGCGCGGCGGCGGCTTGCGGGTCCATGCCAAATTGTCGTGCCCGAAATCGGCCGCGCACGTGTCCGAGGCGACAACCAAACGGTGATTCGGCAAGTAGACCGACTCCGGCGACGAACTCGCGAAGCGAGCGGTGACGCCGTGCCGGGCGCCATAGGGGGCGGGCAGGTAGGAAGCCGCCCTCGGCGGCGGCAATGCAAACCAGTTTTCGATCGATCCAGGACTCATGATTTCCCTCGTTGCGCGGCCGGGGCGCAACACCGCGCGATGCGTCATCCCTCACGCAACCATTGCACGAGCATGCCCGCCGATGCGTAGCCCCGCAGCGTCGCCGCATAGCCATCGAATCGGTACGCCACCTCGTTGACGCGATTGTTGTAGTCGTCGTTCTCGGCAATCAGCACGTCCAGCAACGAGCGACGCCCGAGGTGGTACCACTGGTCGAAGAACGCGCTGCGCACGCGCGCCGACTCGACCGACAGATCGCGATACTGATCCGCCCGTTCGCCGAACGCGTGCGCATCTTGCTCCGCGCTGCGTACCTGATATTCGAGGTCCAGGCGCATCTGTTCGGCCTGCCGCCAGCTCGCCGACGCGCGGAACGTCGCCGCATCGGTCGCCGCGGTCGCGGCGCCGCCGGTAAACGCGTTCCACGTCAGCGTGAGCATCGTCTGCCACGGCATGCGGCGCCCGACGGCATCGTGGCCGGTATTCGTGCTGACGACCCAGTTCAGTTGCGGCCTGGATGCCGCCCGCACCGCATCGCGGTTCAGTTCGGCCGCACCGGCCTCGGCGCGCGCCTGTCGGATGCGCGGATTTTCATCGAGCGCGGACATCAACCGGTCGAGATTGCCGGGATGCAGCGGCCAGTGCGGATCCATCGGCATCGGCACCGGCCGCTCGCCCACCAGCTTGCGAAGATTCAGCTCGACCGTCCGGCATTTCGCCAGTGCCGCATCGCGACTCGCCTCGGCCTGGAGCAACCGGGCCTTTGCCTGGGTGAGCTCGCTGCCGCGACCGCGATCGACCGCGACGATTTCATCGAGCATCCGCACGAGGCGCGTCATCCGATCGACGAAGCGCTGGCTCAACTCGGCGATGTTGCGTTGTTTCGCGAGCTCGACGAGGGTGGCCGTGACCTGATAGGCGGAATCCTCCAACTGCGCGACGTAGCGCTCCTGCCCTGCACTCGCGAGCTCCCGCCGGCTGCCGATCGTTTTCTCGGTGCGCCCCCAGTCGAACAACGTCGTCGTGAGGTTCACGCCCAGCGAGTTGCCCGGGTCGTATGCGCTGCCGGCGTTCGAGCCGAACTGTGCGCTACGTGTCTGGCCGTTCAACTGCAATTGCGGCCAGCGTGCCCCCTTTGCCTGATCGACATCCGACTGCGCGGCCTGGTATTCCGCGTACAAGCGCCGCACCTGCGGACTGACGTCGACGGCCGCTTCCGCCGCGGCATACAGCATCTGCCGCAGTTCGCGCTCCGTCATGGCGGCCCCGCCGGGAGTCGCCGACGCGGAATCATCGTACGTAAGCACGCGTGCGCCCGTCCGTCCATCCGACCCTGCGGATGTCGCAGCATGCGCCGCGTTCGATGCCGACGCCGTCGCCACATGTGACGATACGGGATTGGCGGCATGCGCAGCCCCGGCCGATTGCCACATCGACAAGACAATCAATACCGCCGATGCGGCAACACGAAACGCCACGCGAGATTCTTGCGCATCGACGCATGTGCCGATCATTCGAAATCCACTCATGATCACCGCTCCCTGAAGGCCTCGCGGGCCTTGAAGATCGGCTTGAGCAGGTAATCGAGCACCGTCTTCTCGCCAGTGCGGATATCGACCGTTGCCTGCATGCCCGGCAATACCGGCAGACGCTTGCCCGCCGCGACGAGCGCGTCCGACTCCGTTTCGACCATCAGCCGGTAGTAGTTCGCGTCGGGACGCCCCATCGCGGCCTTCTGATCGTCCTTCAACGTATCCGGACCGAGGCTGACGACACGCCCGTGCAACCCGCCGTAGATCGCGAAGTCGTACGCGCTCAGCTTCACGAGCACCGGCAACCCCGGCCGCAGAAACGCGACGTCGGACGGCTTGATCCGCGCTTCGACCAGTACCCGGCCGTCGAGGGGCGCAATCTCCATGATGTGTTCGCCCGACTGCACGACACCGCCCGCCGTGCGGATGCGGATGTTCTTCACCACGCCGCGCATCGGAGCGACGACATCGGTGCGCGCCAGCACGTCCGCGCGCCCGACCAGCACCTCGTTGGTTTGAGCGAGCTCCTGTTCGAGGCGTGACAGCTCGGTACTGGATTCTGCGGTGAAACGGCTCCGGCGCTCGGCGATCTGCGCGGCGATGTCCGTCGCCTGGCGCCGCATCCGCAGGATCTCGACTTCCGAGACCAGCCCCTTCGCCGCGAGCGGCTCCGACATCGCGATCTCGCGCCGGACCAGCGCCTGACTCTTCTTCAACGCGGCGACTTGCTCGTCCAGCGCACGGCGGCGGGCATGGTAGGTTGCGGTGGCCTGCGCGACGAGGCCGGATTCGCGCTTCACGTCTGCCGGAAAGTCCAGCGGCGTGCCATAGGCTTCGGCGCGCGCGCGTGACACGCTCGCCTTCAGCTCCAGCGCCTTGGTCAACGCTTCGCGATAGCTCGATTGCGCGCGCGCCGGATCGATCTTCGCGAGCAACTGCCCCTTTTCGACCACGTCGCCCTCGCGCACCGCCACGCTCTGGACGATGCCGCCCTCGAGGCTCTGGATCGATTGTTCGCGGCTCGGCGATACGACCGTCGCATCGCTGCGCGTGACCTCCTCGACGCGTGCGAAGTGCGCCCATACCAGTCCGGCGCCGAGCACCATGGCAACGAGATAGAGAACCAGCTGTGCGCCCGCGGACGAGCGTACGAGCAATGCCTCGCGAATGTCGCTCATGTAGGCGGCATCGCCTGCCCGCAGGCGCGGCGCCGGCTTGCGGCCGAGAATCGATCGAATGCGCCGCATCATGATGCCTCCGCAGTCGACGATGCCACGGCCCCTGCCGGTTCCGCGGGCGACGCACCGGGTTCCACGCCACGCTGCACCACGCGGATTTTCGGCGCACGGTTTCGCTGCGGCTCGGGCGGAGCATGATGCTCGCCCGTCTCGGGCTGCCCTGACAGTGCCGCCAGCACGCGCGCCTTTTCGCCATCCATCACGATCTTGCCCTGATCGACGATCACGATCCGGTCGACCAGCGCCAGCAGCGAAGTACGATGCGTGACCACGACCAGCGTCTGTCCGGCGCTCGCCTGTCTCAGATGCTCGATGAACTGCGCCTCCGTCTGCGAGTCCATCGCGCTCGTCGGCTCGTCGAGCAGCAACGTTCGCGGACGCGCGATCAGGCTGCGGGCCAGTGCGACGAGCTGGCGCTGCCCGCCCGACAGATCACGGCCGTTTTCGCCAACCTGCAGGTTCACGCCGGCCGGATGCTGGGCGACCAGCGCATCGAGCCCCGTCAGCTTCAGCACGCGCAGCAGCTCCGTGGCCGGCACGTCCGGGCGGCCAATCGTCACGTTCTCGCGCAGCGACCCATAAAAGAGCCGGCTGTCCTGGCCGACGTAGCCGAATGCCCTGCGCCAGTCCGCCGGCGCGATCTGCGCCGCATCGAGCCCGTCGGCGAGCAGCTTGCCCGCCGTCGGCTGATACAGCCGCGCAATCAACCGCAGCAGCGTCGATTTCCCGCTGCCGACCCGGCCGAGTATCGCGACGCGCTCGCCGGGCCGAATCTCCACCGACACCTGGTCCAGCGCGGGCGCATTTTGCTGCAGGCCGGCCGACGGATACTCGAACGACACACCGTCGAGCTTCACATGGCCGCTGAGCGGCGGCTGCGCCAGATAATCCTGGCCCGGCTCGTGCTCGACCGGCATCGCCATCAATTGGTTCAGGGAATGCATCGCCGTCTTCGCCTGCTGGAACCGCAGCGCGAGCCCCATGACCTGGCCGAGCGGCGCCGTCACGCGGCCGGCCAGCATCACGGAGCCGATCAACGCGCCCTGGGTGAGCTTGCCTTCGCCGATCAGGTACACGCCGGCGATCACGATCGCAACGGTCTGCATCTGCTGCAGGAACGACACACAACTGGTCGCCATGCTGGAAAGCTGGCGCGACTGCATCGACGAGGCTGCCGTCTTCGCACTGAACGCGTCCCAGCGGTGACGCATCGCGCCTTCGCCACCAACAGCCTTCAGCGTCTCAAGCCCGTCGATCGACTCGATCAGCACGCCCTGCTTGAGCGACGCCTCGCGCAGGTTCTCACGCATCGCACGCGCGAGCGGCCATTGCACGATCGCGCCGAGACCGACGATCAGCGGAATCATCAGGAGCGGAATCCAGCCGAGCGGGCCGCCGACCGCGAACACCACGCCAACGAACAGAAAGACGAACGGCAGATCGGACACGACCGACAGCGTCGCCGACGTCGCGAAGTCCCGCACCGACTCGAACTCGCGCAACCGGTGCGCGAAGGAGCCGGCCGACGCCGGCCGGTGCTCCATCCGGATCGCCAGCGCCTGCCGAAACAGCAGGCTGCCGAGCACCAGGTCGGCCTTCTTCCCCGCGGTGTCGAGCACATGCGCACGCACGTGCCGCGACACCGCCTCCATCAGCATCGCGAGCGCGACGCCGATCGCGAGCGACCAGAGCGTCACGTAGGCCTGGTTCGGCACGACGCGATCGTAGACGTTCATCGTGAAGAACACGCTGGCGAGGCCAAGCACGTTGATGAGGAAGGCGCCTACCGCAGCGCTCGCGTAATAGCTGCGATACCGCCACAGCGTTCGCAGCAACCAGTGTCCGGCCGGTTCGGTCGGCAGGTCGTCCGGACGCGCGTCGACCTTTGCCGCCGGCTTCACGAGCAGCGCGTAGCCGGAGTAGGTATCGCCCAGTTCCGCGTCGGTGCATTCGACCGGCGCTTCGCCGAGTTCGGGCAGCATAACGCGATAGCGGATCTGCGGGTCGCGCTCCGCCGAATCGTCGATAAGCCGGCCGAGCAGCACGCACGCGCTGCCGTTGCGGCGCAACAGCACGGCCGGCAACAGATGCTCGGGTAACTGCATCAGCGGGCGCTCGACCAGCTTCGCCGCCAGACCGGCCTGCGTCAGCGCCTCGAGCGCGAGCGACGGCGTCAGCAGGCCATACTTGGCGAGACCGGAAATAAGGACTGCATGACTTCTTCCCAATCCGTAGTGCGCACAAAGCCATGCGACTGAATCGAGCAGGCTGTCGTGGGTGAGCGTGTCCGGCAGACTCGGCGCGTTACCGGCGCCGGTATCGGATGGTTGGACATTCATATCGAAATCGTTATCTGGCCACTGGAATTCACGGAACCCTGGCGCACTCCAGAACGCGGCTGCTTCACGCGAGCGACAGGGTAGGCGCATACATCGATGCGGCGGAGTCTCCCGTCGCATGACCGGACGGGATGGCTATCGCAGCACGCCAATGGGACTGCGACAGGAACGCAACAACTTTACGAAATGTGCCCGGATGCAAAAATGGGACGGGTCCCAAAAGGGATCTCGATCTATTGGGACAAGTTCGAATGGGGGGAAGGGTGTTGAATGTGCAGACATGCGCAGCCCGCAATTCGCTGCAGGCTGCGCATGGAGAAACAATGAAGAAACCGGGCCGCCGGCACCGGTTCGGCGGGACGGAACCGCATCTTGGTCCGACGCGATTCCGACCCGCGCCTGCGGATCAGGTCAGTTGGGTCGACACGGCCGACTGCACGAGCAGTTCGACGTGCATCGCCGCGTTCTCGTACAGCGTATAGGCCTGGCCGTTGATCGCAACCAGCCCCTTGTTCGCCCACCCACCATCCTGAGCAAGGCCACTCATGCCCGACAACTCGACCCGATCACCGGCGTTGCCGTTCACCATCAACTGCGTGTGACCATCGTTTCGGAACACGTTCTCGTGGCCGAGTTCCAGCACGTCGCGCATCGACAGCTTCAGCGTGTTGTTGCCCGTACCGGTGATATCGATGATCTCGATCGACGTGATCTTGTCGTGGCCGCCGACGTTCAGCAGCTTCGAGATATCCAGCGTCTGGCCGGCACCCATGAGTTTCAGCGTATCGATGCCGGCACCGCCATGCAGGCCCGCATGCCCGTTCGTGAAGTACGACACGTTGTCGAGCTGGAATTCCGTACCGTTCGCCGAACCGAAATACTCTGCATCCGCGCTCGCCAGCACGTGTTGCACATCGGCCGGAGGGACGAGCTCGGTCACCGTTTCCCAGGTCGCCGTGGTAAAGCTGCCGCCAGAGAAGCCAATATTGTCGATCCATGCCGTCGCGGTCGCCGGTAACGCACCTTCGTTCTTTTCAAACCATCCGAGCGTAAAAGATGAAAACTGAAGACTATCGGGCAATACAATCTGATAAGAATGAAGCCCGCCACCAGACGGATTGTTCAGATCCGAGTTATCCAAAAATTGTTTGAAAATCAGCTTACCGGCGTCATCATAGAAACGGACCATCAGCGTGTATCCAGAGCGATTGTCCAAGTCGAAGCTAACTGCCTTTGCATGCGCTCCATTATTAAGATGAAACCTCGGTGGCTCCTTAAAACTGAAAACCAACCCCACCTCGTTGGCATCAGCACCACTTCCGCCTTTGACACGGACACCCTGATCGATCGGCTTCCCGTTAATCGTCGGCTTATCTGACAACACCGCTGTGAACACGCCAAAGTTAACCGGTATCCCGCCAGCGATCTCCCTAAGTTTTTCATTGTTGAAGTCGACTTGTGCTGTCCGCGTCAATCCATCAAAGCTGCCACCGGAAAAGCCAATATTGTCGATCCATGCCGTCGCGGTCGCCGGTAACGCACCTTCGTTCTTTTCAAACCATCCGAGCGTAAAGGATGAAAACTGAAGATTATCGGACAATACAATCTGATAAGAATGAAGCCCGCCACCAGACGGATTGTTCAGATCCGAGCTATACAAAAGTTGCTTGAAAATCAGCTTGCCGGCGTCGTCATAGAAACGCGCCATCAGCCCGTATCTAGAGCGGTTTTCCAAGTCGAAGCTAACTGCCTTTGCATGCGCTCCATTATTAAGATAAAAACTCGGCGACTCCTTAAAACTGAAAACCAACCCCACCTCGTTGGCATCAGCACCACTTCCGCCTTTGACACGGACACCCTGATCGATCGGCTTCCCGTTAACCGTCGGTTTATATGACAGCACCGCCGTGAACACGCCAAAGTTAACCGGTATCCCGCCGGCGATTTCTCTAGGTGCCTCATTATTGAAATCCGTTATCTTGTAGGAAATCCCGGAACCTCCGTTCCCTTCGGAATTTTTCTCAACGAATTTCGTCACCAGATAGTCGGAAATATTCCCGGCCCGGTCGACCAACGCGACACCGTAGCTCGTGTGCTCGTCCATCGTCGCAGCGATCCCGGCCGGGATCGTCACCTTCACGCGCCCTGCCGCGATATCCGCCGCCGTCAGGTTGTACGAGACTCGGTGATCGCCGATCATCACGTTGATCGCGTCGCCGACCGTCATGTCCTTGCTGGCGAACGAGACGTCGATCACATTCCCCGAGCGAACCGCCGACAGCACGTGATCGGGTGACGTCGTGTCCAGTTCGACGTCGTACGCCATCACCGGACCCGTGACACCATCGCCATTCACCACACGCGTCTGGATCGTCCAGTTGCCGCCGTGTTCGTTCAGGTCGGTCACCATCCACGTGCCGTCCGACTTCATAACCGCGTCAAACCACGTCCGGCCGCCGTCCGTCGACACCTGCACTTTCTCGTTCGCCGCCAGCGCACCCATCAGGTGGCCCGTCAGCAAGCGGCCGCCCTTGCCGTCGTTCGTCAGTCGGTCAAAATTGAAATTCCCGCTGTCGTGCCCCATGTCGTCGAGCACCGCCTTCGCCAACGGCACCGGCGGCGTCACCGGCCCCACCGTCACGTCGAAGCCGTCCGAGCGCGCGCTCGTATTGCCCGCCGGATCCGTTGCCGTCACCGTCAGTGCATGCGTGCCGTTCGACAGGGGCGACGTCACCTGGAACGTCCACGTGCCGTCGATACCCGTCTTCGTCGTACCCAGCAGCGTCGTGCCGTCATAGATCGCGACCGTCGAATACGCTTCCGCCTGGCCCGACAGCGTCGGCTGCGCCCCTTCCGTCGCCGATTCGATCTTCGGCTGCGACGGCGGCGTAACGTCCACCTGAATGCTGTAAGACGTCGACGGGATGCTCATGCCGACTTCATTGCTCGCTCGCGCCGTCAGACGATACTGCCCGTCGTGCAGCGGCTGCGTGGGCGCGAAACTCCATGTCCCGTTTGCACCGACCACCACCGTTCCGACCTCGACCCCGTCCACCAGAAGATGAATCGTCGAGCCAGGGTCACCGCGACCGCTCACCGTCGGGCGCGGGTCGTTGGTCAGCCCGCCATTTTCAATCATGCCGGTGTGTGGCGGTACGTTGTCGGTGACCGTGTCGATCGTCGGACGCGACGGTCGCGTCGTTGCCTTCTGCTCTGCCATTTTTTTACTTTCCTGTATCAGTCCAAGATGTCCCGGAGTCATTCGGACATTTTCAATCTTCGCTCCACGGCAACCGCCACCGGTGACCGCGGAGCCGTCAATCCCGCTCGTTATGCCGTCTCGAGTTCGATTTCGACTCGCCGGTTCTGCGCACGCCCTTCGGCCGTCGCATTGCTGGCGACCGGCTCTGCCGCGCCCCTGCCGACGGTCGTGAAATGTTCCGCCTGCAGCCCGCCCGTGCGCAGGTACGTGACCACTGCACGCGCGCGCGCCTCGGACAGTCGAACGTTATGAGCGTGCGCACCTTGCGAATCGGTGTAGCCCGTGACGGTCACACGGCGAAATCGAGCCTCGCGATTCACGTCCAGAAAGCGATTGAGCTCCTGGCGTGCGCTCGGCGTCAGCGCCGCGCTGTCGAACGCGAAGTTCGCGCTGCCTTGCAGCAGCACCTGACGCTGTGCGATGGGCTGGGCAGCCGGCTGCGGCTGCATGACCGGTTGCGGTTGCGCGACCGGAGGCTCGACCCGCGCCTGAGGCGGTACACCGCACATGAACGTCAATTCGCGCGCATCGCCCATCGCGGCACCGCGACGAACGCGATCGACGGCCTGCAGCGGCGTGACCGGCTGGCCGGCACAGATTTTCTGCGCAGCCGCTTCACACGAGCGCGCGCTGGTTACCAGCCCCTCGCAAGTCACGCGAAAGACCGGCCCGGGCTGATCCGGTGCCTTGATCGCCCGGACGGTGTACGTCGGGCCGGATTGCGTCGTGCATGCGCTCAGCAGGACGACGAATGCGCCGAGCAGACCCCGACGGACGAAGTGTTGTGGTTTATTCATGATGATTCGGTCCGCGCGAGGCGGACTCCTGGAAATTGGCGGATGGAAATGAAGTCGGTCGTGTGGCGCGATGCGTGGCGTGACGGACAACAAGCGCCCGCTCGACCACGCATCGTGGTGATGACGCGGGCCGAACGGCCCGCGCTACCGCCTTACCACTGATACGACGCGCCCACGCCGAAGGTATTGCCGCCGCTGCTGAGGCCGACGCCGGCACGCATCTTCAGGTTTTCCGTGATGCGCGCTTCACCGCCCATCGCGACTGCCTGATAGCCCTTGTACGACGCACCTGCGACACCGAACGACAAGGTCTTGCCCGGATCGACGCCCGGAATCATCGTCAACGCCGTGGCCGCTGCGATACCCGAATAGGCATTGCGCGACATGTCGTTGATCTGACCTTGCATCCCGCCGATCGCCCGGTCGAGCTGCCCCTTGTTGACGGCATCCGTCTTGTTCACGGCGTCCGCGACATTGACCAGCCGGCGCTCGTGGCCGTCCGAACCGATCGACACGGTATTGGCTTCGGTCGCCTTCGAACCGCTACCCAGTGCGACCGAGTTGGTTGCGCTGGACGATACGGACGCACCATGGCCCAACGCCGTACCGTCGTCGGCCGACACCTTCGAACCGGCACCGATCGCCGTGCCGTTGTTCTTGCCGTCCACGATCTGCGAGCCGGAGCCGACAGCGATGTTGCCGTTGCCGTTGCCCGGTTTCGCGGCGACGACGTCGGCCTTGTCCTTGCCGCTGCCGCCCGTGCCCTGGATCAGGTCGTTCGAGCCGCCGTTGTTGCCGTTCTCGTCGCCAGGCGCGGGCGGCTTGGGCAGCGAGGTCAGGCGATCGTCGATATCGTTGACACGCCCTTCCAGCTTCGAGTACTGACCGTAGTTCACGGCGTCGTACTGGCTCTTGCCGTCCGCGACGTTGGTCAGCACCACCGGTCCCGAGGACAAGCCGTTGCCCAGCGTCACCTTGTTGAAGTTCACGGTGCCGTCGCCGTTCTTGTCGTAAGCAACAGCGCCAACCAGCTTCGTGGCCTCACCCAGGTTGTTCTGGATCTGCGTGACCCGGTTGTCGATGTTGTTCAGTGCATCGCCGGCGTTGTGGAAGCTGTCGCCACCGACGTTGTAGGTCGGCGCGACGACCTTGCCGGTCTCCTCGTCGATCTTCGCACCGCCGCCGAGCGCATCGGTCACGCCACTCAACTGGCTGACGTTCACCGCATCCGTCGCGACCTTGCCGGCCGCTACGTTGTGCAGCGCGACCGGAGCCGCCGCACCAGCGCCGCCGAGCGTCACCGAACCGTAGTTCGTCGTGCCGTCCGCGTTCTTGTCGTACACGACCGCCGACTGCAGCTTGCCGTCTTCACCAACCAGGCCGGCCGAGCGCAGTTGCCGCACGTTGACTCCATCGGTCTCGTCGACACCGTCCGCGACGTTCTTCAGCGTGACGGGCGCCGCACCTGCACCACCGAGCGTGACGGAGGCATGCGTTGCGTCGTCGTACTGAACCGCGTTCGCGACACCCTTCTGCAGCGTCTCGATCTGCGTCGTATGCGTCGACACACGCTCGTCGATGTGCTTGAACGCATCGCCGACGTTGTCGTACGTGTCCGTCATGCCATCCGCCGCAGTCAGTTCATACGTCGGCGCCGAAATATCGCCCGTCACCGGATCGAACTTCGCGCCACCGCCGAGACTGTCCGCAATGCTCTGCGCGAGGAAATTCACCTGACGGCCGTTGACCGCCTCGGTGCTGTTCTCGGCAAGCAAGCCGTCGGCGACGTTACGAAGCACCGTGCCATTCGCACCAGTCAACGTCACCGCTTCCTTGGTGGAGTTGTCATAGACGACTGCGTTCGGGTTCGTACCGTTGCCGTTCCCGCCCTCACGCTGCTCCAGCGCCTTGATGGCATCGCCGACCGACGCGTAGTCCTTGCCGTCGACGTTATAGACCGGCGCGGTAACCTTGCCGTCCGCGTCGAGGCCTGCACCACCGCCGATGATGTCGGTCACGCCCTTCAACTGCGACACGTTGACTGCGTCCGTCGATGCCGTGCCGGCAGCAACGTTGTGCAGTGCGACCGGAGCGCCGGCGTTCACGCCACCGAACGTCACCGAAGCGAAGTTCGTGGTGCCGTCGGCACGCGTGTCGTAGGTCACGGCTGCAAGTGCCTTGCCGTTCTCGCCGATCAGGCCCGACGACTTCAGTTGCGATACGTTCACCGCGTCCATGTCGGCCGTACCAGCCTTCACGTTCGACAGCGTCGTACCGCTCTGGCCAGCCAACGTCGCCTTGTCCTTGCTCACGGCGTCATAAGCGACCGCCAGCGGGTTCATGCCGCCTTCCACGTCGCGGATCGCATCCGTCAGTTGATCGACGTTCACCGCGTCCGTCCCGGCCTTGCCCTTCGCCACGTTCGACAGCGTCACCGGATCCGCCGACTTCCCGCCGCCCAGCGACACCGAGCCGTAGTTCGTCGTGCCGTCCGCCTTACGGTCGTATGTCACCGCAGCAATCGACTTGCCGTCGTCGCCGATCAGGCCCGACGACTTCAGCTGCGACACGTTCACCGCGTCCATGTCGGCCGTACCGGCCGCCACGTTCGACAGCTTCGTACCACCTTCACCCGTCAGCGTCGCGGACTTGAAGTTCGGCGTGCCGTCCGCGTTCTTGTCGTACGTCATCGCAGCCACCGCGTTGCCGTCCTTGTCGATCAGGCCCGAGGACTTCAGTTGCGACACGTTCACCGCATCCGTATCGGCCTTGCCAGCCGCTACGTTCGACAGCGTCGTGCCGTTCTGACCGGCCAGTGTCACCTTGTCCTTCTGCGCGCCGTCATAGGCCACCGCATTCGGATCCGTGCCGTTGCCGCCGTCATTGCCACTCTTCGCCGCAGCCTGCAGCGCGTCGTTGACGTTGTGGTACTCCTTGCCGTCAATCGTGTAAGTCGGTGCGGTCACGTCGCCGTTCGCGTCGAAGCCAGTCCCGCCGCCGACCACGTCCGCGAGGCCCTTGAGCTGTGCGAGGCTGACTGCGTCGGTGTTCTGCGTACCCTTCGCGACATGGACGATCTGCCGTTCGGCGCCTGCCGTGCCGATCGACAGCGCATTCGCACGATCCGCGATCGAGTTGGCACCCAGCGCGATGCTGTTCGATCTCAGCGCCTGCGAGTTCGCCCCGAACGCGATGGCGTCCACGACGTTCTGTTGCACGGTCGCGTTCGTACCGATAGCGATGCTGTTCACGGTGCCGGACTTCGTCGTCGCGGCGTCACCTATCGCGATCGAACTCTTGCCAACAGCTGTCACCTTATTGTTACCGACTGCTACCGCGTTTTCGGCATTGGCCCTTGCTCGGGAACCGATCGCCAATGCGCCTGCGCCGTTCGTCGTGACCATGCTGCCGATCGCAACCGCATACGGTTGCTCGACCCCGGTCTGCGCAATGCTGCCGATCGCCACCGAGTGATCCGAATTCGAGACCGCCTGCAGACCAACCGCGATCGAATTGATCCCGCTGGCGCCACTCCCGACGCCAATGGCGGCAGCCGTGCCCATCTTCGGATCGCGACCGTTCATCGATGCGATGTTCGGCATGCTGCCGTCCGCACCCAACCCTTCGATCGCGACAAAGCTGCCCGGCTTCGATTCGACGTCGCGCACCATCCGCGTCATCTTCGCGTCGAGCTTCGTATTCGCGGAATGCATCGCCTCGGTCAGTTGCTTCACGTTGACGGCATCGGTGTCGTCGACACCAGCTGCGACGTGAACGACACGGCGCTCTTCACCGACGTTGCCCACCGCAACGGTGTTGTCGTCGTCGGCGACCGAGTTGGAGCCGATTGCAACGGAGTTGAGGCCGTTCGCGCGCGAACCTGATCCCAAGGCCAGCGTGCCTGGCCTGGTTGCCCAAGCGTTCGCACCGATTGCGACACTTTCGGGAACGCTCGCAATTGCTTCGCGCCCCCCCTCCGAGTTGACCTTGATGTACTTGAGCTTGATCGAGCCATTGAGGAGCGAGTCTTCCAGATCGTTCAACTGGTCGACGTTCACTGCATCCGTGCCAGCCGTGCCCTTGGCCACATTCGACAGCGTCACTGGGCCCGTCGACTTCCCGCCGCCCAGCGTTACCGAATTGTAGTTCGGTGTGCCGTCAGCATTCTTGTCGTAGGTCACTGCGGCAATTGACTTGCCGTCCTCCCCGATCAGGCCCGACGACTTCAGCTGCGACACGTTCACTGCGTCAAGATCCGCCGTACCGGCCTTCACGTTCGACAGTGTCGTGCCCGTCTTGCCGCCGGCCAGCGTCACCTTGTCCTTCGACGTGCTGTCGTACACCACCGCCAGCGATTCGCCGGTCGTTTCGTCGATGACGCCACCATCCTTCAACGCGTCCTTCAGATCGCCCAGGCTCTCGTTCGTCGCGAACAATTGCGAGCCATTCACTGCGTCCGTGCTCGTGGCCGACAGCTCAGCCGCTTTCACGTTCGTCAGCTTCGTGCCCGACTTGCCCGCGAGCGTCACCGATTCACGGTTCGCCGTGCCGTCCGTATTTTTGTCGTACGTCACTGCGGTGATCGACTTGCCGTCCTCCCCGATCAGGCCCGACGACTTCAGCTGCGATACGTTCACTGCGTCCAGGTCGGCCTTGCCAGCCGCCACGTTCGACAGCTTCGTACCGCCGTCGCCCGCCAGCGTCGCCGACTTGTAGTTCGGCGTGCCGTCCGCGTTCTTGTCGTACGTCACCGCGGCAATCGACTTGCCGTCTTCGCCGATCAGGCCTGACGACTTCAGTTGCGACACGTTCACCGCGTCCTTGTCAGCCTTGCCGTCCGCAACGTTCGACAGCGTCGTGCCGCCAACGCCCGCCAGCGTCGCCGACTTGTAGTTCGGCGTACCGTCTGCGTTCTTGTCGTACGTCACCGCGGCCACCGACTTGCCGTCGTCTCCGATCAAGCCCGACGACTTCAACTGCGACACGTTCACCGCATCGCGGTCAGCCTTGCCGGCTGCCACGTTCGCCAGCGTCGTACCGCCTTCACCCGCCAGCGTCGCCGACTTGAAGTTCGGCGTACCGTCCGCGTTCTTGTCGTACGTCACCGCGGCCACCGACTTGCCGTCGTCGCCGATCAAGCCCGACGACTTCAACTGCGACACGTTCACCGCATCGCGGTCAGCCTTACCGGCTGCCACGTTCGCCAGCGTCGTACCGCCTTCACCCGCCAGCGTCGCCGACTTGTAGTTCGGCGTACCGTCTGCCTTCTTGTCGTACGTCACCGCGGCAACCGACTTGCCGTCTTCACCGATCAGGCCCGACGATTTCAGTTGCGACACGTTCACCGCGTCCGCGTCCGCCGTACCGGCCGCCACGTTCGACAGCTTCGTACCACCTTCGCCAGCCAGCGTCGCCGACTTGTAGTTCGGCGTACCGTCCGCTTTCTTGTCGTAGGTGATTGCAGCCAGCGTCTTGCCATCCTCGCCGATCAAGCCCGACGACTTCAGCTGCGACACGTTGACCGCGTCCATGTCCGCCGTACCGGCCTTCACGTTCGACAGCGTCGTGCCACCAACGCCAGCCAGCGTCGCCGACTTGTAGTTCGGTGTGCCGTCTGCGTTCTTGTCGTACGTCACTGCGGCACGCGATTTGCCATCTTCGCCAACGAGGCCCGACGACTTCAGTTGCGCAACGTTCACCGCGTCCATGTCGGCCTTGCCGGCCTTCACGTTCGACAGCGTCGTACCACCTTCACCGGCCAGCGTTGCCGACTTGTAGTTCGGCGTACCGTCCGCGTTCTTGTCGTAGGTGATTGCAGCCAGCGTCTTGCCGTCCTCGCCGATCAGGCCCGACGACTTCAGTTGCGACACGTTCACCGCGTCCATGTCGGCCGTACCGGCCTTCACGTTCGACAACTTCGTACCGCCTTCGCCCGCCAGCGTCGCCGACTTGTAATTCGGCGTGCCGTCCGCGTTCTTGTCGTACGTGATTGCGGCAAGCGACTTGCCGTCCTCGCCGACGAGGCCCGACGACTTCAGTTGCGACACGTTCACCGCGTCCGTGTCGGCCTTGCCGGCCGCCACGTTCGACAGCGTCGTACCGCCTTCGCCCGTCAGCGTCACCTTGTCCTTCTTCGCGCTGTCATAGGCCACGGCCAACGGATTCATGCCGCCTTCCACGTCGCGGAGTGCGTCCGTCAGTTGATCGACGTTCACCGCGTCCGTACCGGCCTTGCCCTTCGCCACGTTCGACAGCGTCACCGGGCTCGTCGACTTCCCGCCACCCAGCGTCACCGAGTTGTAGTTCGGCGTGCCGTCCGCGTTCTTGTCGTACGTCACCGCGGCAATCGACTTGCCGTCTTCGCCGATCAGGCCCGACGACTTCAGCTGCGACACGTTCACCGCGTCCAGGTCGGCTTTGCCCGCCGCCACGTTCGACAGCGTCGTGCCCGTCTTGCCCGCCAGCGTCACCTTGTCCTTCGACGTGCTGTCGTACACCACCGCCAGCGATTCACCGGTCGTCTTGTCGAGGACGCCACCATCCGTCAGCGCATCCTTCAGGTTGCCCAGGTTCTCGTTCGTCGCGAACAGTTGCGAGCCGTTCACCGCATCCGTGCTCGTCGCCGACAGTTCGGCAGCCTTCACGTTCGTCAGCTTCGTGCCGCCGTCACCCGCCAGCGTTGCCGACTTGTAGTTCGGCGTGCCGTCCGCGTTCTTGTCGTACGTGATTGCAGCAAGCGACTTGCCGTCCTCGCCAACGAGGCCCGACGACTTCAGTTGCGACACGTTCACCGCGTCCATATCCGCCGTACCGGCCGCCACGTTCGTCAGCTTCGTGCCGCCTTTACCCGCCAGCGTCGCCGACTTGTAGTTCGGCGTGCCGTCCGTGTTCTTGTCGTACGTCACCGCAGCACGCGTGTCGCCATCACTGTCCACCAGACCCGTGTTCGTGAACTGGTTCTTGATGTTCGTGATGTCGCCCGTGTTGCTCGCCACACGACCATCCAGGTTCTCCAGCGCATCGCCTACCGTGTGGTAATCGACCTTCTTCGTATCGTCCGCCGGATCGACCAGCGTGTACGTCGGCGCTTTCACCTTGCCGTTTTCGTCCACCGTCGAGCCACCACCCAGCGCATCCGCCACGCTCTTCGCCGTGCCGTACAGCTGCGAACCGTTGACTGCGTCCTTGCTGTCCGCGCTCACCTTGCCCGCGTTCAGGTTCGTCAGCGTCGCGCCCTTCTCGCCGGTCAGCGTCACCTTGTCCTTCGCCACGGTGTCGTACGACACCGCCAGCGGGTTCATGCCGCCTTCCACGTCGCTGATCGCCTTCGTCAGTTGATCGACGTTCACCGCGTCCGTGCCGGCCTTGCCCTGTGCAACGTTCGACAGCGTCACCGGGCTCGTCGACTTCCCGCCGCCCAGCGTCACCGAGTTGTAGTTCGCCGTGCCATCCGCCTTCTTGTCGTACGTCACCGCGGCGATCGACTTGCCGTCTTCGCCGATCAGGCCCGACGACTTCAGCTGAGACACGTTCACCGCATCCAGATCCGCCGTACCGGCCTTCACGTTCGACAGCGTCGTGCCCGTCTTGCCGGCCAGCGTCACCTTGTCCTTCGACGTGCTGTCGTACACCACCGCCAGCGATTCACCGGTCGTCTTGTCGAGGACGCCGCCATCCGTCAGCGCGTCCTTCAGGTTGCCCAGGTTCTCGTTCGTCGCGAACAGTTGCGAGCCGTTCACCGCGTCCGTGCTCGTCGCCGACAGTTCGGCTGCCTTCACGTTCGTCAGCTTCGTGCCACCTTCACCGGCCAGCGTTGCCGACTTGTAGTTCGGCGTGCCGTCCGCGTTCTTGTCGTACGTGATTGCCGCAAGCGACTTGCCGTCCTCGCCAACGAGGCCCGACGACTTCAGTTGCGACACGTTCACCGCATCCAGGTCGGCCTTGCCCGCCGCCACGTTCGACAGCTTCGTGCCGCCTTCACCGGCGAGCGTTGCCGACTTGTAGTTCGGCGTACCGTCCGCGTTCTTGTCGTACGTGATTGCGGCAAGCGACTTGCCGTCCTCGCCAACGAGGCCCGACGACTTCAGTTGCGACACGTTCACCGCGTCCGTGTCGGCCTTGCCAGCCGCCACGTTCGACAGCGTCGTGCCCGTCTTGCCACCGGCCAGCGTCACCTTGTCCTTCGCCACGGTGTCGTACGACACCGCCAGCGGGTTCATGCCGCCTTCGACCTCGCTGATCGCCTTCGTCAGTTGCTCGACGTTCACCGCGTCCGTGTTGGCCTTGCCTTGCGCAACGTTCGACAGCGTCACCGGACCCGTCGACTTCCCGCCGCCCAGCGTCACCGAGTTGTAGTTCGGCGTGCCATCGGTCTTCTTGTCGTACGTCACCGCGGCAATCGACTTGCCGTCTTCGCCGATCAGGCCCGACGACTTCAGTTGCGACACGTTCACCGCATCCAGGTCGGCCTTGCCCGCCGCCACGTTCGACAACGTCGTGCCCGTCTTGCCCGCCAGCGTCACCTTGTCCTTCGACGTGCTGTCGTACACCACCGCCAGCGATTCGCCCGTCGTCTTGTCGAGGACGCCGCCATCCGTCAGCGCGTCCTTCAGGTTGCCCAGGTTCTCATTCGTCGAGAACAGTTGCGAGCCGTTCACCGCGTCCGTGCTCGTCGCCGACAGTTCGGCAGCCTTCACGTTCGTCAGCTTCGTGCCGCCTTCACCGGCCAGCGTCGCCGACTTGTAGTTCGGCGTGCCGTCCGTGTTCTTGTCGTACGTGATTGCCGCAAGCGACTTGCCGTCCTCGCCAACGAGGCCCGACGACTTCAGTTGCGACACGTTCACCGCGTCCGTGTCGGCCTTGCCGGCCGCCACGTTCGACAGCGTCGTGCCCGTCTTGCCACCGGCCAGCGTCACCTTGTCCTTCGCCACGGTGTCGTACGACACCGCCAGCGGGTTCATGCCGCCCTCCACGTCGCTGATCGCCTTCGTCAGTTGATCGACGTTCACCGCGTCCGTGCCGGCCTTGCCCTGTGCAACGTTCGACAGCGTCACCGGGCTCGTCGACTTCCCGCCGCCCAGCGTCACCGAGTTGTAGTTCGCCGTGCCATCCGCCTTCTTGTCGTACGTCACCGCGGCGATCGACTTGCCGTCTTCGCCGATCAGGCCCGACGACTTCAGTTGCGACACGTTCACCGCGTCCATATCGGCCTTGCCGGCCGCCACGTTCGACAGCGTCGTGCCAGTCGTGCCGGCCAGCGTCACCTTGTCCTTCGTCGCGCTGTCGTACGCGACGGCGTTCGGGTCGGAGCCACCGTTCTTCGCCATCGCGTCCAGTGCGTCGCCGACGTTGTTGTACGTCGTGTCGCCGACCTTGTAAGTCGGTGCCTTGACGGTGCCATCGGTCTCGATGCCCGCGCCACCACCGAGCGCATTCGTCACGCCCGTCAACTGGCTCACGTTCACCGCATCGTTGTTTTTAGTACCCTTTGCGACGTTGACGATCTGGCGCTGGAGCGAATTCGATCCCACGGAGAGTGCATTGCCGCGATCGGCAACAGAATTGGCGCCCAGTGCAATGCCGCCGTTATTGCCCGACGCCACACTCGCGTTGGCACCCAGTGCAATGGCATCCGTGACGTTTTGCGCGATGTTCGCAGACTTGCCCATCGCAACGCTGTTCACGGTACCCGCCGCTGTCATCGCGGCGTCGCCGATCGCGATCGAGCTCTTGCCCACGGCTGCCACCTTATTGTTGCCGAGCGCGACCGCGTTTTCGGCATTGGCCTTTGCTCGAGAACCGATCGCCAACGCGCCTGCGCCGTTCGTCGTAACATTGCTGCCGATCGCGACCGAATACGGGTGGTCAACGCCCGTCTGGGCAATACTGCCGATCGCCACCGCGTTGTCCGAACTCGCGACAGCCTGCAAACCGACCGCGACCGCATTGAGCCCGCCTGCGCCAGCTGCCACGCCGATCGCGGCGGCCGTGCCCAACTTCGGATCGCGGCCGTTCATCGATGCAATGTTTGCTATGCTGCCATCCGCACCCAACCCTTCGATCGCGATGAAGCTGCCCGGCTTCGATTCGACGTCACGCGTCATCCGCGTCATCTTCGTGTCGAACTTCGTATTGGCGGTGTGCATCGCATCGGTCAGTTGCTTCATGGTGACGGCATCGGTTTCGTCGACGCCATCGCTGACGTTGACGATCCGGCGCGTCGCACCTACGTCACCGATCGACACGGTATTGGCGCCCGTGGCGACCGAGTTGACGCCGATGGCGACCGAGCCGACGCCCGAAGCGCGAGCCCCCGAACCGATCGCCAGCGTATCGACGTTCGTCGCACTCGCCTGCGAGCCGATCGCCACGCTGTTCTTGCCGAGCGCACTGGCCTGCATGCCCGTGGCCCGGACCTTGATGTACTTCATGTCGAGCGTGCCGTCGCCGAGGTCCTTCTTGATCTCGTCCTTGACGTCGCTCAGGCCGCCCTGGAGCTGGGCCACGTTGACGGCGTCGGTTGCGGCCGTGCCCGTCGCGACGTTCTTCAGCGAGACCGGCTTCGTTGCCCCCGTGCCGCCCAGCGTCACACTGGACTTGCTCGTGCTGTCGTAGTGCACTGCGTTCGTATCGTCGCCGCCGGCGCCGCCCGAAGAAGCCGCAGCCTGAAGTGCGTCGCCGACGTTGTTGTAGGTCTTGTCGCCGACCTTGTAGGTCGGCGTCGACACAGTGCCGTCCGCGTTGACAGCCGATTGACCGCCGAGTGCGGATGCGACGCTCGACGATACATCGTACAACTGACCGCCGTTCACGGCGTCCTTGCTGGTCGACGTGACCTTGCCGGCCTTCACGTTCGTGATGGTCGTACCGCCCGTGCCGCCCAGCGCAACGGTGCTCTTCGTCGCATCCCGGTACACGACCGCGAGCGATTCGCCGGTCGACGGATCGATCAGGCCGCTGTCGTTCAGCGACTGCTCGACCTTGGTCACGCGGTTGTTGGTCGCGAACAGTTGCGCGCCGTTGACGGCGTCCGTGCTGTTCGACGAAAGCGTGGCCGCGCGCACGTTGGTGAGCTTGACCGCGGCCGCATCGGTACCGCCGAGGGTGACCGAGTTCTTCGCCGTGGAGTCGTACTCCACCGCGTTCTCCGACCCGCCGCCCGATGCCGACGCCGCCTTCAGCGCGTCGCCGACGTTGTCGTAGGTCTTGCTGCCGATCGTGTAGGCCGGCTTCTTGATGTTGCCGTTCGCGTCGACGGTAGCCTCGCCGCCCAGCGTGGCGGTCACGTCCTTGAGCTGCGCAATGTTGACGGCGTCAGTCGCCTGCGTGCCGCGACCGACGTTGACGATCTGGCGCTCGAAACCGGCGGTACCGACCGATACCGTCTGATTACGGTGCGCTTCCGAATACGCACCGAGTGCCAGCGCATCATCCGCATCCACCACAGTCTGATAGCCGATCGCCGTCGTGCCCTCCCGCGTCGCCCTCGCGGACTCGCCAATCGCCAACGCCGATAGCGCCGATGCTTCCGACGTCCGACCGAGCGCATAGGCGCCAGAACCGCTTGCCCGTGACCCGTAGCCGACTGCGATCGACGATGTGCCGGTCGCGCTGGAACCGCTTCCCAGCGCAAGCGAACCTAGGTCGCCCGTTGCGGCTGCGTTGGCACCAAGCGCGACACCATCGCCCACTGCCGCCGCTCTGTTACCGACCGCCACCGCACCGCCGAGAGCCGACGTACCCGGGCGCGTGCTCGCGCCGGAGCCAATCGCGATCGACTCCTCGCCCAACGCCGACGCGCCGCTCGAACCTTCCCGCGTATTGATCTGCACATACGCTTTGGTGTCCGGCACGACGATCCGGGTGGTGGGCACATCCCGCTTCAGGATCTCCGGATCACTCGGCTTCGCTTCGCTCACACGAACCGGATCGTCGACCGTCGGGTCCACCGGCTCGCTTTCATCCGCATACGCGGACCCCATGGAGGCAACGACCAGCGCAGTGGCCGCCGCGATTTTCGATTTCGCCGAGCGCGATGATTTCGAGCGCCCGCGTGCAATTTCCGATGCCGCGCACCAAGTGCTGGTCGAGGCGTTCCACACGACACGATACGACTTGTTCATACGAACCTTTTCCTTTGGTAAACCTCTCCGCGACGCGCGCATCGGCTTTAAATAGCCATATCGATACGGCGACTCGGCGAGAGCGGTGATAAGTAGCTCAACGCTTACGGCTTTCCGGAAAGAAATGCGAAACGTGCATTCTGAGAAATCGCATGAACACAGGCGGACGATCATGTCGACAGCGCTGCGGAATCGCGCGTTTCAACCGGATACTGAAAGCTGGTTGAAACTCTATTGACATGTCCTCATCCCAAAAACAGGACGCGAACTAAATGCGCCCAAATAAATTTGGAACTAGTACGAATTTCTTTTCATATTGAATAAATGTTACAGAATTTGAAGGATTTACTCTGTCACCGAACGCATCCAATAATTCGATATTTCCTGTATTAAAAAACGCGTCTCGCTGGACAGCGGTGCCATACGGCATGCGTCGGCACCCTGTCCGAACGCGGTATGCCGGACCGTTCGCTCGCCGGAAAAATCCGCTATACTTTGCCGACTGTCGTGCCCCTCGGGCGGCAGCCAGAACGCGCCGATTTGCTGACTCGATTGCGGGCGCGCGAACCAGCCAGGGCCTTGATTCGTCCTCGTCCCGGCGGTTCACTACAAATGCGGCTAAAGAGGTCGTCAGCCGCGCACCTCCGACTCCGCGCATCGCCGACACCATTTAGCTGCCCAGTCATAAGGCGGAACGAATGGAATCGATCGGCATCGTCGCTCCACAGACCATGCACTTCGCCGAACCGCTGCGCTTGCAAAGCGGCAGCGTGATCGGCAACTATCAGCTCGTCGTCGAGACGTACGGCGAACTCAACGCCGCGCGCTCGAACGCGGTGCTCGTCTGCCACGCGCTCAACGCGTCGCATCACGTCGCCGGCGTCTACGCGGACGATCCGCGCAGCACCGGCTGGTGGGACAACATGGTCGGCCCGGGCAAGCCGCTCGACACCAACCGCTTCTTCGTGATCGGCGTGAACAATCTCGGCTCGTGTTTCGGCTCGACCGGCCCGATGAGCATCGATCCGTCGACCGGCAAGCCGTACGGCGCGAAGTTTCCGGTCGTCACCGTCGAGGACTGGGTGCACGCGCAGGCGCGCGTCGCCGACGCATTCGGCATCGAGCGCTTCGCCGCCGTGATGGGCGGCAGCCTCGGCGGGATGCAGGCGCTCGCGTGGAGCCTGATGTATCCGGAGCGCGTCGCGCACTGCATCGACATCGCGTCGACGCCGAAGCTGTCCGCGCAGAACATCGCGTTCAACGAGGTCGCGCGCTCGGCGATCCTCTCCGATCCCGACTTCCATGGCGGCGACTACTACGCGCACGGCGTGAAGCCGAAGCGCGGCCTGCGCGTCGCGCGGATGATCGGCCACATCACATACCTGTCCGACGACGACATGGCCGAGAAATTCGGCCGTGCGCTGCGCCGCGCCGACGGCGCGCTCGACGCCTACAACTTCAGCTTCGACGTCGAGTTCGAGGTCGAGTCGTACCTGCGCTACCAGGGCGACAAGTTCGCCGACTACTTCGACGCGAACACGTACCTGCTGATCACGCGCGCGCTCGACTACTTCGACCCGGCGAAGGCGTTCGACGGCAACCT
Source organism: Burkholderia sp. SRS-25 (assembly GCF_004343765.1). Taxonomy (NCBI): domain Bacteria; kingdom Pseudomonadati; phylum Pseudomonadota; class Betaproteobacteria; order Burkholderiales; family Burkholderiaceae; genus Burkholderia; species Burkholderia sp. SRS-25. Next base: position 52,109 of record NZ_PTXM01000021.1, on the reverse strand, counting down.
GACGGCCGCACTCGCGCACACGCAGGCGAAATACCTGATCGCGAGCTTCTCGACCGACTGGCGTTTCGCGCCGGCCCGCTCGCGCGAGATCGTGAAGGCGCTGCTCGACAACAAGCGCACGGTCAGTTACGCGGAAATCGACGCGCCTCACGGCCACGACGCGTTCCTGCTCGACGACGCGCGCTATCACAACCTGATCCGCGCGTATTACGAACGAATCGCCATCGAGGTGGGTGCATGAACCAGCAAGCGCTGAATTCCCTGTCCGCGCGCGCGGACTTCCGCACGATCGCGCGCTGGGTCGAACCGCGTTCGACGGTGCTCGACCTCGGCTGCGGCGACGGCTCGCTGCTCGCACTGCTGATGGAGGAGCTGGACGTGACCGGCTACGGGATCGAGCTGAACGACGCGGGCGTGCTCGCGAGCGCGAAGAACGGCATCAACGTGATCCAGCAGAACCTGGAAGACGGCCTGCGGCTGTTCGAGGACCACAGCTTCGACATCGCGATCCTGTCGCAGACGTTGCAAACGATCCACCAGACGGCCGCGATCCTGCGCGAAACCGCGCGGGTCGGGCGCGAATGCATCGTGTCGTTCCCGAATTTCGGCTACTGGCCGCACCGGCTGTCGGTGCTGAACGGCCGGATGCCGGTGTCCAAGGCGCTGCCTTACCAGTGGCACAACACGCCGAACGTGCGGGTGCTGACGATCGAGGATTTCGAGGCGCTCGCGCCCGAAGTCGGCGTGACGATCCTCGACCGCGTCGTGCTGCACGAAGGCCAACCGATTCGATGGGGAGCGAACTGGCGTGGTAGTCTTGCTGTCTACCGCGTCAAGCGCAGCTGAGCCGGGGAGCCGTTGACGGACGCCGTCGGCCCGCACGCACGTGCAGCCGCGCCGCAGCGCTACCCGCGCCGCCGCCCGCGCTGTCGCCGCCATCGGTCAACGCTATCCAGTTCCATTCCATGTCGAAAACGCCACACGAGGCGCCCGCACTCACCGCTCACGAGGATCACCCCGGCTGGCGAGCCTACCTGAACACGCACATGCTGATCTGCGTGTTCCTCGGTTTCACGTCGGGTCTGCCCCTCTTCACGCTCGTCTACCTCGTGCAGGCATGGCTGCGCTCCGAGGGCGTGAACCTGAAGGAAATCGGCCTGTTCGCGCTGATCCAGTTCCCGTACACGTGGAAGTTCCTGTGGGCGCCGCTGATGGACCGCTACGTCCCGCGCCTGCCCGGCTGGCGGCCGGGCCGCCGGCGCGGCTGGCTGCTGCTCACGCAGCTGCTGGTGGCGGGCGCGATCGCCGCACTCGGCTTCGTGTCGCCGCGCGACTCGATCTGGACGGTGGCCGCGCTCACCACGCTCGTCGCGTTCTTCGGCGCGAGCGCCGACATCGTGATCGACGCCTACCGCCGCGAGTTGCTGCGCGACACCGAGCAGGGCCTCGGCAACGCCATCCACGTGAACGCGTACAAGCTCGCCGCGCTGATCCCCGGCTCGCTGGCACTGATCCTGTCCGATCACCTCCCGTGGGACGTCGTGTTCGCGCTCACCGGCGCGTTCATGCTGCCGGGCATCCTGATGACGCTCGTCGTGCGCGAGCCCGAAGTGGTCGGCGCGCCGCCGCGCAACCTGCGCGACGCGATCGTGCTGCCGTTCCGCGAATTCATCCAGCGCGACGGCTGGGCCGGCGCGCTGCTCGTCATCGCGTTCATTTTCCTGTTCAAGATCGGCGACACGATGGCCACCACGCTGTCGACGTCGTTCTTCCTCGACATCGGCTTCTCTCGCACCGAGATCGGCATCGTCGCAAAAACCACCGCGCTCGTCGCGAGCGTCGCCGGCGGCATCATCGGCGGCATCTGGCTCGTGAAGATCGGCATCGGCCGCGGGCTATGGATCTTCGGCGCGCTGCAGATGGTGTCGACGCTCGGCTTCGCGTGGCTCGCGCAGCTCGGCCCCGGTTCGCCCGTGCTCGCGATGCTCTACGACTTCACCGTGTCGACGAGCCATGCGATCGCGTCGGTGCTGTCGGTATTCGGCATGGCCGTCACGCCGCAATTCAGCCCGATGACCGTTGCACTCGCGCTCGTCTATGGCTTCGAAACCTTCACGACGGGCCTGACGATGGCCGCGTTCGTTGCATACATCGCGAGCACGACCGACCCGCGCTATACGGCCACGCAGTTCGCGCTGTTCACGAGCCTCGCGTCGGTGCCGCGCACGCTCGCATCGGCCGCGAGCGGCTTCATCGTCGCGAAGATCGGCTGGTTCGACTACTTCATCGTGTGCACCGCGCTCGCGATTCCCGGCATGCTGCTGCTGTTCAAGATCGCGCCGTGGAACGGGACCGCACGCAACGGCGAGGCCAGCCGTGCGCAGTAACGGCCTGCATCGCCTCGCACGTGTTGCGGCTTCGTTGAGCGTCGGTGCTGCGGCGCTTGCCGCGGGGTTCGCCCATGCGACCGACGCCGGCACGTCCGCGGCCACCGCCGCGGGTTCCGCACCGGCCGCGGCACCGGCTTCGCCGCCGGCGAATTCAACGCCCGCCGCCCCCGCTCAGCCAGCCACGGCCGAACCCGCGCAGCCGACCGGCGCCACCGCGTCGACGAAAGCTTATGCGCAGTCATCGCAGCAGGTCCGTTACGGCGACGCCATTGCCTTCCGCACGCTGATTCCGTCGCCGCTGCTCGAGCAGCTCACCGCGAACGAATACGCGCAGATCGTGCAGGCCGCCGCCGACAGCAATCGCCTGCTGCCCGCGAACCAGCCGCGCGTGAAGCGCCTGCGCGCGATCGTCGCGAAGCTCGCGCCGTATTCGGTGAAATGGAACGACCGTGTGAAGAGCTGGGCGTGGGACGTCAACGCGATCCGCTCGCGCGACATTCGCCTGACCTGCCTGCCGGGCGGCAAGGTGCTCGTGTACGGCGGCCTGCTCGACCGCGTCCGCCTGAACGACGACGAACTCGGCGTGCTGCTCGCGCACGGCATCGCGCATGCGCTGCGCGAACATGCGCGCAGCAACTTCAGCGCGACCTCGCAGACGTCGCTGCGCGCGGCCGCGCTGCCACCGCTGTTCGGTGTCGGCGAGCCGCTGCCGCAGGCACTGAACCTCGGCGAACGCCTGCAGTCGCTTCACTACGACCCGACCGACGAGACCGAGGCCGACGTGATCGGCGGCGACATCGCCGCACGTGCGGGCTTCGATCCCCGCGCGGCGATCACGCTGTGGGACAAGCTCGCGGTCGCGACGCGCGGGAACAAGGCGACGGGCTTCATCTATACGCACCCGTACAGCACCGCCCGCCGCCAGGACCTGCTGAACCGCCTGCCGGATCTCATGCCGCTGTACGCGAAGGCCGTGGGCAAGCGTGTCGACACGCTGCCCGACTACGCGGGCATCAGCGCACAGCGTCGCAAGGTCGTGCGGCGCTGAGCACGCGGCAGCGCTGCACACCGCTTCCCCATGCGTGGCACCGCCGCTGCGCGCCGCCGTTCGCTCAGGTCGTCAGGTCGATCGCAGCCCGATCGCCAACCGGCCGGCTTCCGCTCTCACGCATCCAGCGCACCTCGTCACCCGGGCTGCGGCCGAACAGTCGCTTGAACTCGCGGCTGAACTGCGACGCGCTCGCATAGCCGACGCGTGCGGCCGCCGCGCCGGCGCCGACCCCGTCCTGCACCATCATCAGCCGCGCCTGGTGCAGCCGAGCGGCCTTCACGTACTGCATCGGCGACGTCGCCGTCACGTGCTTGAACTGCGCATGGAACACCGCGAGGCTCATCCCCGCCTCGCGCGCGAGCGTCTCGACGTCGAGATCGGCTTTCAGGTCGGCATGGATGCGCCGCAGCGCCTTCGCGATGCGGCCGAAGTGATGCTGCTGGACGAGCGCCGCGCGGATCGCGTCACCCTGCTCGCCCGTCAGCACCCGATACGCGATCTCCCGCATGATCGCGGGGCCCAGCACGCGCGTGTCGTGCGGCGACGCGAGCGCTTCGAGCAGCCGCAGCACGGCATCCGCCAGCGGCGCATCGAGCAGCGTCGAATAGACGCCGAGCGGCTCGCTGACGGCTGCGCCGAGCGTCTCGTCGAGCAGGATCGCAAGCTCGGCGATCACCGCGAGATCGACGCGGATCGAGATCGCGAGAAATGGCTCGTCCTGGCTCGCGAAAGTCTCGCATTCGAACGGCAGCGGTACCGACAGCACGAGGTACTGCTGCGCGTCGTACACGAACGAGCGCTCGCCGAGATAGCCGAGCTTGCGCCCCTGGCACACGACGATGATGCTCGGCTCGTACAGCACGGGCATGCGCGGCGCCGGACGGCTCACGCGGATGAAGCGCACGCCGTCGATCGCCGCGAGCGTGTCCCCCTCGTTCGGCGCGAGGCGCGTATGCAACTCGACCATGCGGCGCTGCATCCGGTCGCCCGAGTCGGTGAAAAGGGGCTCGAAGCTCATCTGTGCGGTCCTGTCCGGCAAGAGAATCTGGCTCGCAATGTAGCACCTTGAATGCGTTTTGACGGCTGTTTGCACGCAGTTCGAGAGGAATAGGCAAATCTTCCAGACCTTCGTGTATTTCACTGCGGCGCCGCGCTCCTTACGATGACGTCCTGCCTCGCCGCATCGCCACATGATGCGACGGCAGTCTGTTTCGCCGGATGCTTTCCGGACAAGGAGCCCATCGCATGAGCACTACCTATGCCTACGCAGCGACCGATTCGCGCTCGCCGCTCGCCCCGTTCGAATTCCAGCGTCGCGCACTGCGCGACCTCGACGTCCAGATCGACGTCCTCTACTGCGGCGTCTGCCACTCGGACCTGCACCAGGCCCGCAACGAATGGCGCAACACGATCTATCCGGTCGTGCCGGGCCATGAAATCGTCGGCCGCGTGACCGCGACCGGCCCGGAGGTGACGCGCTTCAAGGTCGGCGAACTGGTCGGCGTCGGCTGCCTCGTCGATTCGTGCCGCACCTGCCCGAGCTGCGCCGACGGCCTCGAGCAATATTGCGAGAACGGCTTCGTCGGCACCTACAACGGCCAGGATCGCGTGACCGGCGACATCACGTTCGGCGGCTATTCGACGCAGCTCGTCGTCGACGAGGCATTCGTGCTGCGCGTACCCGAGACGCTCGACCCGGCCGGTGCCGCGCCGTTGCTTTGCGCGGGGATCACGACCTACTCGCCGCTGCGGCAGTGGAATGTCGGCCCCGGCAAGAAGGTCGGCATCGTCGGGCTCGGCGGCCTCGGCCACATGGGCGTGAAGCTGGCGCGCGCAATGGGTGCGCACGTCGTGCTGTTCACCACGTCGCCGTCGAAGATCGAGGACGGCAAGCGGGTCGGCGCGCACGAAGTCGTGATCTCGAAGGACGAAGCGCAGATGAACGCGCACCTGAACAGCTTCGACTTCATCCTGAACACGGTCGCCGCGCAGCACGACCTGAACCCGTTCCTGCATCTGCTGAAGCGCGACGGCACGATGACGCTGGTCGGCGCGCCGGAGCATGACCATCCGTCGCCGCAGGTGTTCAACCTGATCTTCAAGCGCCGCCGCCTCGCCGGCTCGCTGATCGGCGGGATCGCGGAAACGCAGGAAATGCTCGATTTCTGCGCGGAGCACGGTATCACGTCGGATATCGAAACGATTCCGATGCAGCAGATCAACGCGGCCTACGAGCGGATGCTGAAGAGCGACGTGAAGTACCGGTTCGTGATCGACATGGCGTCGCTCAAGCAGTAAGCGCCGAAGGCGATACGCACGATCGCCGCCCCAAACGAAACGGGCCGCATGTTCGACATGCGGCCCGTTTCTGCATCCGGCTGCTGCGCGCGCGGCGCAGCGCGGAACATCACTTCTTGTAGTCGTAGTCCACCGTCAGCGGCGCGTGGTCGCTGAACTTGATGTCCTTGAAGATCGACGTGCTTTTCGCGGTGCCGGCCACGCCCGGCGTCGCGATCTGGTAATCGATCCGCCACCCGACGTTCTTCGCATACGCCTGGCCACGGTTGCTCCACCACGTGTACTGCTCCGGGCGCTGATCGAGCGTGCGGAACACGTCGACGTAGCCGACGTCGTCGAACAGCTTCGTGAGCCACTCGCGCTCTTCCGGCAGGCAGCCCGAGTTCTTCTGGTTGCTCTTCCAGTTCTTGATGTCGATTTCCTTGTGGACGATGTTCACGTCGCCGCACAGGATCACCTCGCGCTTCTTCTTCAGCGCGGCGAGGTGCGGCATGAACTCGTCCATGAAGCGGTACTTCGCCTGCTGGCGCTCTTCGCCGCTCGAACCGGACGGCACGTACACCGACACGACCGACAGCTTGCCGTAGCGCGCCTCGACGTAGCGCCCCTCGGCATCGAATTCGCTGCTGCCGAAGCCGATGATCACGTCATCGGGCTCGCGGCGGCTGTACACGCCCGCGCCGCTGTAGCCCTTCTTCTCGGCGTGGTGAAAATAGCTCTTGAAGCCGTGCGGCTCGACGAATTCGGCCGGCAGGTCATCGGCCGAGACCTTGATTTCCTGCACGCACACGCAATCGGCGTTCTGTTCGCCGAGCCACTCGAAGAAGCCCTTCTTCGCGGCGGAGCGGATGCCGTTCAGGTTGGCGGTAATCACTCGCATCATGTCGGATTCCGTTCAGTTCGATGTTTTTCAGGGGTGCAGCTTAGCGGATCTTCACGCCTTCGAGTTCGGGCTTCGCCGGCGGGAATTCCAGCTTCATGTCGGTCATCGTGCGCAGCAGCAGCTCGGCGATCATCACGTTGCGGTGCGTCTTCGAGTTCGCCGGAATCACGTACCACGGCGCATGCTCGGCCGACGTCGCGGCGAGCGCGTCACGGTACGCGCCCTGGTAAGCGTCCCAGTGCTTGCGCGCATCGAGATCGGAGATGTCGAACTTCCAGTGCTTGGTCGGATCGTCGATGCGCGCCTGCAGCCGCGCGCGCTGCTCGTCCTTCGAAATGTGCAGGAAGCACTTGACGATCGTCGTACCGTTCTCGAACAGCATCGTCTCGAAATCGCGGATCTGCCGGTAGCGGCGCTCGCACTCCTTCGCGTCGATCAGGTCGAGCACGCGCGGCACGAGCACGTCTTCATAGTGGCTTCGGTTGAAGATCGCGAGCTCGCCCGCGGCCGGCACCTGCGCATGCACGCGCCACAAGAAATCGTGCGCGGCCTCGATCGGCGTGGGCGCCTTGAACGGCACGACGCGCAGGCCGAGCGGATCGACCTCGCGGAACACCGCGCGCACGGTGCCGTCCTTGCCGCTGGTGTCCATCCCCTGCAGCACGAGCAGCACGCGCTTCTTCTGCTGCGTGTGCAGGCGCTCCTGCTGCACGTCGAGCTCGGTCGACACGGCCGACAGCCGCGCGCGGTCGTCGTCCTTCGAACCGGACGAGAACGGCTTCGCGGCCGGGTCGAACGCATCGAGCTTGAATGCTGCGGCTTCCTTCTCGCGCGTGCTGTACGGCACGCGGAAATCGTCGAGCGACGGTTGTTTCGCCATTCGTTCCTCCGTTGGACGCTGTGGTGCATACGATAACGCATCCACCAAACGCAACGGGCCGCCCCGATCCGGTTCGGGGCGGCCCGTCGTCATGCGCGGTTCAGGCGCGCGGTCATGCTCAGCCGAGCTTCTTCTTCAGCAGTTCGTTGACCTGCTGCGGGTTGGCCTTGCCCTTGGTCGCCTTCATCGCCTGGCCGATCAGCGCGTTGAACGCCTTCTCCTTGCCCGCACGGAATTCCTCGACCGACTTCGCGTTCGCCGCGAGCACCTCGTCGATGATCGCTTCGAGCGCGCCGGTGTCGGAGATCTGCTTCAGCCCCTTCGCGTCGATGATGCGGTCGGCCGCCCCTTCGTCGTCCGCCTTCTCGTCCCAGATCGTCGCGAAGATTTCCTTCGCGATCTTGTTCGAGATCGTGCCGTCGGCGATGCGCTGCAGCACGAGCGCGAGCTGCGCGGCCGACACCGGAATCGCGTCGATCTCGATGCCGTCGCGGTTCAGTTGCGACGAAACGTCGCCCATCAGCCAGTTCGCGGCGATCTTCGCGTTCGCGGTGCCGGCCTTCGCGACCACGGCCTCGAAGTACGCGGCCATCGCCTTGCTCGACGTCAGCACGCCGGCGTCGTACGCGGACACGCCGTATTCGTCGGCGAAACGCTGCTGCATCGCGGCCGGCAGCTCGGGCATCCCGGACTGCACGCGCTCGATCCAGTCCTGGCCGATCACGAGCGGCATCAGGTCGGGGTCGGGGAAGTAGCGGTAATCGTGCGCGTCTTCCTTGCTGCGCATCGAACGCGTCTCGCGCTTGTCCGGATCGTAGAGGCGCGTTTCCTGCACGACCTCGCCGCCGTCCTCGATCAGCTCGATCTGGCGACGCACTTCGAAATTGATCGCTTCCTCGAGGAACCGGAACGAGTTCAGGTTCTTGATTTCCGCGCGCGTGCCGAACTTCTCCTGGCCGACCGGGCGCACTGACACGTTCGCGTCGCAGCGGAACGAGCCTTCCTGCATGTTGCCGTCGCAGATGCCGAGCCACACGACGAGCCCGTGCAGCGCCTTCGCGTAGGCCACCGCCTCGGCCGCGCTGCGCATTTCCGGCTCGGTGACGATCTCGAGCAGCGGCGTGCCCGCACGGTTCAGGTCGATCCCCGTCATCCCGGCGAAGTCTTCATGCAGCGACTTGCCCGCATCTTCCTCGAGGTGCGCGCGGGTCAGGTTGACGGTCTTCTCGTACGCTTCCTTGCCGGCCTTTTCGTTGGCGGGCACCTGGATCGTGATCTGACCGCCCTGCACGACCGGAATCTCGTACTGGCTGATCTGATAACCCTTCGGCAGATCGGGGTAGAAATAATTCTTGCGCGCGAAGATGCTGCGCGGCGCGATGGTCGAGCCAATCGCGAGGCCGAAGCGGATCGCGCGTTCGACCGCGCCGCGGTTCAGCACCGGCAGCACGCCCGGCAGCGCCAGGTCGACCGGGCACGCCTGCGTATTAGGCTCGGCGCCGAACTGCGTCGATGCGCCCGAGAAAATCTTCGAGACGGTCGACAGTTGCGCGTGCGTCTCGAGACCGATGACGACTTCCCATTGAGTAGCCATATGCTTACACCCCTGCCGGAACTTGCTTGTGCCAGTCGGTCGCGCGCTGGAACGCATCCGCGACCTGCAGCATCCGGGCTTCGTTGAAATAGTTGCCGATGATCTGCAGGCCGACCGGGCGCTTCGCATTCGCGCCCGCGCCGAAGCCGCACGGCACGCTCATGCCGGGCAGGCCGGCGAGGCTCACCGACAGCGTGTAGATATCCGCGAGATACATCTGCACCGGATCGTCGCCCTTCGAGCCGAGATCCCATGCGACCGTCGGCGACGCCGGGCCCATGATCACGTCGCAGGACTTGAACGCTTCCTGGAAATCGTTCGCGATGATGCGGCGGATCTTCTGCGCCTGCAGGTAGTACGCGTCGTAGTAGCCGTGCGACAGCACGTACGCACCGACCAGAATCCGGCGCTTCACCTCGGGGCCGAAGCCTTCCGCGCGCGACTTCTTGTACATGTCGAGCAGGTCGCCGTACTGCGCGGCGCGGTGGCCGAAGCGCACGCCGTCGAAGCGCGACAGGTTCGACGAGGCTTCGGCCGGCGCGATCACGTAGTACACGGGGATCGACAGTTCCGTCTTCGGCAGCGACACCGGCACGAGCGTCGCGCCGAGCGCTTCATATTGCTTCAGCGCCGCGTCGATCGCCGCGCGCACGTCGTCGGCGAGGCCATCGCCGAAATACTCGTTCGGCAGGCCGATGCGCAGGCCCGCAAGCGGCTTGCCCGCGTCGTTGCCGGCCGCCCAGGGCTGGCCGAGGTGGCGCGTGAAATCTTCGTCGTCACGCTCGAGGCTCGTCGAGTCGCGCTCGTCGAAGCCGGCCATTCCGTTCAGCAGCAGCGCGCAGTCGGACGCGCTCTGCGCCATCGGGCCGCCCTGGTCGAGCGACGACGCGAACGCGATCATCCCGTAGCGCGACACGCGGCCGTAGGTCGGCTTGATGCCGGTGACGCCCGCGAACGACGCGGGCTGGCGGATCGAGCCGCCGGTGTCGGTGCCGGTCGCGGCCGGCGCGATGCGCGCGGCCACCGCGGCCGAGCTGCCGCCCGAGCTGCCGCCCGGCACCGCGTTCGTGTCCCACGGGTTCTTCACCGCGCCGAACGCCGAATTCTCGTTGGACGAGCCCATCGCGAACTCGTCCATGTTGGTCTTGCCGAGCGTGACCATGCCGGCCGCCTGCAGGCGGGCAACGACGGTCGCGTCGAACGGGCTCTCGTAATTCGCGAGCATCTTCGAGCCGGCGGTCGAGCGCCAGCCGCGCGTGACGAAGACATCCTTGTGCGCGATCGGCAGGCCGGTGAGCGCGCCGCCCGCGCCGCGCGCGAGCTCCGCGTCGGCAGCTTTCGCCTGCGCGAGGGTGAGATCGGCGTCGACGTGGACGAATGCGTTCAGGTCGCGCGCGGCTTCGATCCGTTTCAGATAGAGCTGCGCGAGCTCGACGGCCGAGCATTCCTTGGCGGCGAGCGCGGCGCGCAGTTCGGTCAGGCTTTTTGCGTGCATTGAGTGGTTTTCCTGGGAATTCTGGGTGGCGCGCGGCGCAGAGGCGGCGGCGCGCTTGTCATCGAATGCTTACTCGATCACCTTCGGCACGAGATAGAGGCCGTCCTGGACGGCCGGCGCCGGACGCTGGTTGTCGTCGCGATTGACGACTTCCGTCACGGCGTCGTCGCGCAAGCGCTGCGCGACTTCCTGGATCTGTTCGATCGGGTGGGCGAGCGGCGCGATGCCGGCGGTGTCGACCGCCTGCATCTGCTCGACGAGGCCGAAGAGTTCATTGAGCTGGCCGAGCATGTGCTCGGCGTCGGCGTCGGCCATTTCGAGTCGCGCCAGGTGCGCGATGCGTTTCACATCGGTCAGGGTCAGGGCCATGCGATCACCGGAAAAACAAGGCTGCGCAGCGCATCAAAAGCAGCACTGCGGCGGGGGGTTGGAGGGTGCGATCCCACCCTCAAAAATCGGGGCCGAAGCGGCAAAAATACCGCCCGTTTCGATTCAAATACCGTGAAATTATAAGGTATCATTACGCGTTCGACCCAAACCCGGCAGCCTTTTCCCGCACCGTTTCGCCCCACTTCGGCAAGCCGTGCGTGCTTCGTGCGATCCCCGGTAGACATCACTCGCAGCTTCGTGCGCCGCGGCGGCCGCTTCCGCCACGCTTCCCGAGGCTGTTATTTTTTCCGCTGCCGCCCTCAGCGCTCGCTATGCAGGGCCGGCCCAGAGCGAAACAGGATTCTGAATGTTCGGTTTTTTGCGCAGCTACTTCTCCAACGATCTTGCGATCGACCTCGGCACCGCAAACACCCTGATCTACATGCGCGGCAAGGGCATCGTGCTCGATGAGCCCTCCGTCGTGTCGATCCGCCAGGAAGGCGGCCCCAACGGCAAGAAGACGATCCAGGCAGTCGGCAAGGAAGCCAAGCAGATGCTTGGCAAGGTGCCGGGCAACATCGAGGCGATCCGCCCGATGAAGGACGGCGTGATCGCCGACTTCACCGTCACCGAGCAGATGATCAAGCAGTTCATCAAGACGGCCCACGAGTCGCGCATGTTCTCGCCGTCGCCGCGCATCATCATCTGCGTGCCGTGCGGCTCGACCCAGGTCGAGCGCCGCGCGATCAAGGAAGCCGCGCACGGCGCCGGCGCATCGCAGGTCTACCTGATCGAAGAGCCGATGGCCGCTGCGATCGGCGCCGGCCTGCCGGTGTCGGAAGCCACCGGCTCGATGGTCGTCGACATCGGCGGCGGCACGACGGAAGTCGGCGTGATCTCGCTCGGCGGCATCGTGTACAAGGGTTCGGTGCGCGTCGGCGGCGACAAGTTCGACGAGGCGATCGTCAACTACATCCGCCGCAACTACGGGATGCTGATCGGCGAACAGACCGCCGAGGCGATCAAGAAGGAAATCGGCTCCGCGTTCCCGGGCTCCGAAGTCAAGGAAATGGAAGTGAAGGGCCGCAACCTGTCGGAAGGCATTCCGCGCAGCTTCACGATCTCCAGCAACGAAATCCTCGAAGCGCTGACCGATCCGCTGAACCAGATCGTGTCGTCGGTGAAGATCGCGCTCGAACAGACGCCGCCGGAACTCGGCGCCGACATCGCCGAACGCGGGATGATGCTGACGGGCGGCGGCGCACTGCTGCGCGACCTCGATCGCCTGCTGGCGGAAGAAACCGGCCTGCCGGTGCTCGTCGCGGAAGATCCGCTCACCTGCGTCGTGCGTGGTTCGGGCATGGCGCTCGAGCGCATGGACAAGCTGGGCAGCATCTTCTCGTACGAGTGATCGTCCAGGCAGTTCCCTGACATGACGCAACCGCGGCGTGGCCGGCTCGCTCGTTTAGAACGAACCGCTGCGCCGTTTGCGCGTCTGAGCATCATTTAACCGATCATTCGCGCCCGGCGCCGACCATGGAATACAGTCCGCCGCCCCTCTTCAAGCAAGGTCCGCCCGCGCTCGCGCGGCTCATCTTCTTCGTTGCCCTCGCCATCGCGCTCCTCGTCTCGGACGCGCGCTTCAGCACGCTCGAAATCGTCCGCGGCGTGCTCGGCACCGTGCTCTATCCGCTGCAGCGCGCCGCGCTCGTGCCGCGCGACCTGTTCATGGGCGCGGCCGACATTGCCGTCACCGGCGCGTCGCTGCGCCATGAGAACGACGACCTCCGCAAGCGCAACCTGCAGCTGTCCACGCAAGCCAACCAGGCCGCCGTGCTCACGCAGGAGAACGCGCACCTGCGCGCGGTGCTCGAGCTGCGCCGGCACATCGCGACGCAATCGACGCCGGCCGAGATCCAGTACGACACGAGCGACCCGTTCACGCAGAAGATCGTGATCGGCCAGGGTTCGCAGCAGGGCATCCAGAACGGCTCGCCCGTCGTCAGCGAGAACGGCGTAGTCGGCCAGGTCACGCGCGTATTCCCGCTGCAATCCGAAGTTACGCTGGTCACCGACCGCGATCTCGCGATTCCCGTGCAGGTGCTGCGCACCGGCCTGCGCAGCGTGATCTACGGTACGCCGAAGGGCGATTCGCTCGACCTGCGCTTCGTGCCGACCAGCGCGGATCTCGTCGTCGGCGACGAACTCGTCACGAGCGGCCTCGACGGCGTCTATCCCCCCGGCCTGCCGGTCGCGAAGGTCGTGCGCGTCGACAAGCTCGCCGATACGGCGTTCGCGCGCGTGACCTGCGCGCCGATCGCCGCCGTGCGCGGCGCGCGCCAGATGCTCGTGCTGCATTACCAGAACGACATCCCGCCGCGCCCGGCCGAGCCCGATCCGGCCGCCGACAAGAACGCGAAGGGCAAGAAGGGCGCGAAAGCCGCCGCCAAGGGCGAGAAGAGCGAAAAGGCCGACAAGGCCGACGCGAATGCGAAGCCGGCCGCCGCGGCCCAGCCCGGCGCGAAGCCCGCGCCTGCGGTACCGGCCGCTCCGGGCAAGCCCGCCGCCACGCCCGCGAAGCCCGCGGCCGGGCAATCAGGAGCCCCGCGATGAATCGCCCGCAATACATCCTGCAGCCGGTCAATCCGTACTTCATCGTCTTCAGTCTCGCCGCCGCGTTCCTGCTGAACCTGATGCCGTGGGGCCGCCTGCCCGGCGTGCCCGACTTCGTCGCACTCGTGCTGCTGTTCTGGAACATCCACCAGCCGCGCAAGGTCGGGATGGGCGTCGCGTTCGCGCTCGGCATCCTGATGGACGTGCATGACGCGGGGCTGCTCGGCGAGCATGCACTCGCGTATACGCTGCTGTCGTACGGCGCGATCACGATCCACCGACGCGTGCTGTGGATGCCGATCGGCGTGCAGGTGCTGTACGTCACGCCGCTGCTGGTCGTCGCGCAGCTCGTCCCGTTCGTGATCCGCCTCGTAATGGGCGCCGCGTTCCCGGGCTGGCGCTACCTGGTCGACGGCTTCGTCGAAGCCGCGCTGTGGCCGATCGCGAGCCACCTGCTGCTGATGCCGCAACGCCGCCCGGTCGATCCGGACGATACGCGCCCCATCTGAGCCAGGGGCCTGCCTTGAATACCCGCCGCCTCCACGCCCGCCGAGCGCCGCGCTCCGGGGCGGCACCTCGCCCGCGCCCGCACGGCGCGTGCGGGCCAGATCGCTCCTAACCGCATGACCGAATTCAACGACACTCAACAGCAGCTCTCGAAGTTCCGCCTGCGCGTCGCGGCGGCGGGCGTGTTCGTGTTCGTCTGCTTCGGGCTGCTCGCGAGCCGCTTCTTCTACCTGCAGTTGATGCAGCACGGCAAATACGCGCTGCAGGCCGAGGAAAACCGCATCTCCGTTGCGCCGATCGTGCCGAACCGCGGGATCATCACCGACCGCAACGGCGTGATCCTCGCGAAGAACTATTCGGCCTATACGCTCGAGATCACGCCGTCGAAGCTCGACGACACGCTCGACAACACGATCGACAAGCTGTCCGAGATCATCCCGATCGACGCGCGCGACCGCCGCCGCTTCAAGAAGCTGCAGGAAGACTCGAAGAACTTCGAGAGCCTGCCGATCCGCACCCGCCTCACCGACGCCGAAGTCGCGCGCTTCACCGCGCAGCGCTTCCGCTTCCCCGGCGTCGACGTGCGCGCGCGGCTGTTCCGGCAATATCCGCTCGGCACGACGGCCGCGCACGTGATCGGCTACATCGGCCGGATCTCGAAGCGCGACCAGGATCGCATCGACGCGATGAGCGACGACAACGACAGCGATCAGGAAAACTACGATCCGCGCCGCGACGCGAACAACTACAAGGGCACCGACTACATCGGCAAGATCGGTGTCGAGCAGAGCTACGAGACCGAGCTGCATGGCCTCACGGGCTTCGAGGAAGTCGAGGTGACGGCCGGCGGCCGGCCGGTGCGCACGTTGTCGCGCACGCAGGCGACGCCCGGCAACAACCTCGTGCTGTCGCTCGACATCGGGCTGCAGCAGGTGGCCGAGCAGGCGTTCGCCGGCAAGCGCGGCGCGCTGGTCGCGATCGAGCCGAAGACGGGCGACGTGCTCGCGTTCGTGTCGTCGCCGAGCTTCGACCCGAACTCGTTCGTCGACGGCATCGACCAGCAGACCTGGGACGAGCTGAACAACTCGACCGACAAGCCGCTCCTGAACCGCCCGCTGCACGGCACCTACCCGCCCGGATCGACGTACAAGCCGTTCATGGCGCTCGCCGGCCTGACGCTCGGCAAGCGCACGCCGGGCTGGGGCTTCCAGGATCCCGGCTACTTCACGTTCGGCGGCCACACGTTCCGCAACGACGTGCGCTCGGGCCAGGGCTGGGTCGACATGAACAAGGCGATCATGGTGTCGAACGACACCTACTTCTACATGCTCGCGCGCGACCTCGGCGTGAACTCGATCGCGAATTTCATGAAGCCGTTCGGCTTCGGCCAGATCACCGGGATCGACATCCAGGGCGAGGCGCGCGGGATCCTGCCGTCGACCGACTGGAAGAAGAAGGCGTTCAAGAAGGCCGCGCAGCAGAAGTGGTTCGACGGCGAGACGATCAGCCTCGGGATCGGCCAGGGCTACAACTCCTTCACGATCCTGCAGCTCGCGCACGCGACCGCGACGCTTGCGAACAACGGCGTCGTGATGAAGCCTCACCTCGTGAAGGAAGTCGAAGATCCGATCACGCGCGGGCGCCGCCTGACCGTGCCGAAGGAAAGCGAAACGATCCCGCTCAAGCAGGCCGACATCGACGTCGTGAAGCGCGGGATGGAGAACGTGATCGAGAACCCGTCCGGCACCGCGTACAAGGTGTTCCGCGGCGCACCGTACCTCGCCGCCGGCAAGACCGGTACCGCGCAGGTGTTCTCGCTGCAAGGCTCCAACTACAAGGGCCACCTGCTCGCCGAGCACCTGCGCGACCACGCGCTGTTCATCGCGTACGCGCCGGTCGACCATCCGCAGATCGCTGTCGCGCTGGTCGTCGAGAACGGTGGCTGGGGTGCGCAGGCCGCCGGCCCGATCGCGCGCCGCGTGCTCGACTTCTACCTCGTCGACCGCCAGAACCCGCAGAACGAAGCCGCGGCCGTGGCTGCCGCGGCGTCGGCGACCGAACCCGTCAACGCGCCGGTGATCGGCGACGCGAACAAGCCCGCTGCCGTCGCGGCCGGCTTCACCGCGCTGCCGCAGCCGGTCGTGCCGACCGCGGCCAGCGCGGCGGAAGCGGCATCGGCCGCGGCCGCTTCCGAAGCGTCGGCTGCCGCCGCCGCGAGCGCCGCCCCGCCGGCCAGTGCCGCTGCGCCGCGGGCCGCGAGCCTGCCGCCGATCCGGCGCCCGCACCGGCCGCGCCGGCCCGCCAGCGATGCGCAGCCGCTCGTCGCTACGCCGCGCGACGACAATCACCGTGCAACGGCCCCCGCGAAAGCGGCGGACGCCGGCACCGCTCATTAACGGAGAAAGGCATGCAATTCGACAAGCGCGCCTGGCTCGACAAGATCAAGCAGATGTTCGCGGGCTTCGACCGCCCGCTCGCCCTCATCGTGTTCCTGCTGCTGTGCGTCGGCATCGTCACGCTGTACAGCGCGGCGATCGACATGCCGGGCCGGGTCGAGGACCAGTTGCGCAACATCCTGCTGACATTCGTGCTGATGTGGGTGATCGCCAACATCCCGCCCACGACGCTGATGCGCTTCGCGGTCCCGCTCTACACGTTCGGGGTCGCGCTACTGGTCGCGGTCGCGCTGTTCGGGATGACCAAGAAGGGCGCGAAGCGCTGGCTGAACGTCGGCGTCGTGATCCAGCCGTCGGAAATCCTCAAGATCGCGACACCGCTGATGCTCGCGTGGTACTACCAGCGCCGCGAAGGCGGGCTGCGCTGGTACGACTTCATCGCCGCATTCGGGATCCTGCTGGTGCCGGTCGGGCTGATCGCGAAGCAGCCCGACCTCGGCACGGGCCTGCTCGTATTCGCGGCCGGTTTCTTCGTGATCTACCTCGCCGGCCTGTCGTTCAAGCTGATCGTGCCGGTGCTCGTCGCGGGCGTGATCGCGGTCGGCTCGATCGCCGTGTTCGAAGAGCGCATCTGCCAGCCCGAAGTGCAGTGGCCGCTGATGCACGATTACCAGAAGCACCGCGTGTGCACGCTGCTCGACCCGACTTCCGACCCGCTCGGCAAGGGCTTCCACACGATCCAGGCCGTGATCGCGATCGGCTCGGGCGGCGTGCTCGGCAAGGGCTACCTGAAAGGCACGCAGGCGCACCTGGAATTCATTCCGGAGAAGCACACCGACTTCATCTTCGCGGTGTTCTCCGAGGAATGGGGGCTCGTCGGCGGGCTCGTGCTGCTGACGCTTTACATGGCGCTGATCGCACGCGGGCTCTATATCGCCGCGCAGGGTGCGACGCTGTTCGGCCGCCTGCTCGCGGGCTCGCTCACGCTCGCGTTCTTCGTCTATGCGTTCGTCAACATCGGGATGGTGAGCGGCGTGCTGCCGGTCGTCGGCGTGCCGCTGCCGTTCATGAGTTATGGCGGCACCGCACTCACGACGCTCGGCATCGCGATCGGGATGATCATGAGCGTCGGGCGACAGCGGCGGTTGATGAAGAGCTGACCGCACGGCACGCACCGCATAAAGAAAAACGGCGCTTCGGCGCCGTTTTTTTCGACCGCGGACGACAAACGCGGCCACGCAGTGCCGCGCGGCGCCGCCCCGCTCACGGCGGCGGCGCGTGCGCGCCGCCGCCCGATGCCGGCCCCTGCACCTTCAGCCGCGCACTCAGCTCCTTGAATTTCAGCCCGGCCGTCTCGTCGCCCTGCGCGGCCGCCGCCGCGTAATACGCCCGCGCGATGTTGAGGTTCTGCGCGACGCCGTCGCCACCGCGCTCGTAGAACGACGCGGTCACGTACTGCGCGGTCGGCTCGCCCGCGTCGGCAGCCTGCTTGTACCACGCGAACGCCTGCCGGTTGTCGCGCGGCGTGCCGCGCCCGTCGAGGAACTGGTTCGCGAGCGACAGCTCGGCCTGCACGTGCCCCTGCTTCGCCGCCCGCAGGAACCAGCGATGCGCCTCGGCCGGATCGCGCGTGACGAACTCGCCGTCGTCGAACATCCGGCCATACACATACTGGGCATGCGACATGTTCGCATCGGCCGCGCGCTTCAACCAGCGCAGCCCTTCGTCGACGTTCGCCGTCACGCCTTCACCGGTCAGCAGCATCATCGCGTAGTTGAATTGCGCGAGACGGTCGCCGCGTTCGGCCGCGTCGTGGAACTGCACCAGCGCCGCGCGATAGTCGCCGGCGTTGTAGTCGGCGACCGCCGATTGCGTCTCGTGCGACGGATCGGTCTTCGCTTGCGGCGCACCCTGCGCGGCCACCGCGATACATACGGCCCACAGGCCGAGCAGCGCGCCGACCTGTCCGCGTACCCCGATCCCACCCTGCGCGCGCCCACGGCACACGCCGCCGCCACCGTTCATGACCGTACCTCCTGCAGCGCCTGCCGCGTTGCGCGCAACAGCCAGCTGACGTCGGCCGACACCGTGATCATCCGGTAGCCAGCCTCGCGATACTGGCGCGCGGCCGCCGTATCGCCCGCGAAGATGCCGACCGCGACGCCGGCCTGCCGGCCGGCCGCGAGCACCCGCGCCATCGCGGTTTCGACGTCCGGGTGACGGATATCGCCGAGATGCCCGAGGCTCGCCGCGAGATCGGCCGGGCCGACGAACAGGCAATCGATACCGGGCAGCGCCGCAATCCGCTCGACTTCATCGACGCCGCGGGCCGATTCGATCTGCACGATCACCGCGACCTGCGCGTTCGCCGTCTGCACGTAATCGCGGCGCATGCCGAACGCCGCCGCGCGCACCATGCCCGCGACGCCGCGCAGCCCGTCCGGCGAATCCGGCGACGGATAGCGCGTGAGCCGCACTGCGTGCGCGGCGTCGTCCGGTGTCTCGATACCTGGAAACATCAGCGTGCGCGCGCCCGCATCGAGCGCGCGCTTCACGAGCCACGGCTCACGCGCCGGCACGCGCACGACGGGCTCGCTCGGCAGATGGGCGGCTGCGATTGCGCGCAACTGCGATGCAACATCGCGGCTGTCGTTCGGCGCGTGCTCCATGTCGATGCAAAGCCAGTCGTAGCCGGCATGCGCGAGCGCTTCCGCGGCCGACTCGCTGCCGAGCGACAGCCACAGGCCGTACAGCGGCTCGTCGCCGTCGCGCAGGCGTTGTTTGAGGGAATTGGTGAGCGTGCTCATCGATACGGCCTCCGGGACGGAACGGCAATCGAACGGGACAAGCAACGGGCAAAGCGGAGCGACACGCCGGGCAGCGATGCACGGCGGCGCCGGGACCGGGCCCTGGAACGTTGGTCGGTCGTGGGCGGCCGATCTGACAGCGCCGGCCGCACGACCTGCACACGGCTGCGCTTTTCGGCGCCACGCAACGATCATAGCGCGGCGTTACGCGGAATGTGGAAACGGACGGGGAGCGGGGCGGGACGAGGCCGCAGGGTGCGGCGTCAGGCAGCCCGCGCGCGCTGGCGGGGCTGCCGGGAAGGCGGGATCAGCGGCCGGGCTGGCGCTCGACGTCGGCCCAGCAGTTCGGCGTTTCGTACAGGCGCACGCGCTCGAGCCGGAGGTTCACGCCGTAGTGCGCGTCGTACACGTTCGCGAGGATGTCGAACGCGATCGCCGCGAGGTTCTCGACGGTCGGGATCCGGTCGATCACGACGGTCTTGTGATCGGCCATCTGCTCGAGGAACGAGCGGACGACCTCGTCGCGCGCATAGACCAGGAACGCGTGGTCCCACTTGCCGACCAAGTGCTCCATCGCGAGCGCCTTCACGTCGGCGAAATCCATCACCATGCCGCGGTCGGGTGCCCCCTCGGTATCGACGAGATCGCCGCGCAGCGTGACTTCGAGCACATAGCGATGGCCGTGCAGGTTCCGGCACTGGCTGCGGTGGTCGGGAATGCGGTGGCCCGCGTCGAATTCGAGTTTTCGGGTAATCAGCACGATGTCAAAAGCCGGGGCTCAGGGAATGTTCAGATATTTGTGGGTCTGCATCGACAGCCGCCACTGCGGATGACGCTTGCACCAGTCGATCGCGAGCTTCGTATTGAGGTCGCGCGACGGGCCGTCCATCGGCTGGACGAGGTAATACTCGAAGTCGAGCTTCGCATAGTCGGCCAGCCGCTGGTTGTCCTGCGGGATCACGACCTTCAGCTCGTTGCCTTTCGTGACGACGAGCGGCGCGTCGGCCTTCGGGCTCACGCAGATCCAGTCGATCGATTCGAGCACCGGCAGCGAGCCGTTGGTCTCGATCGCGATCTCGAAGCCGGCCGCGTGCAGCGCGTCGACGAGCGGCTGGTCGAGCTGCAGCATCGGCTCGCCGCCCGTGCAGACGACGAAGCGGTGCGCCTCGCCCTCCGGCCACAGGCCGGCGATCGTCGCGACGAGCGCTTCGGCATCCTTGAACTTGCCGCCGTTCTCGCCGTCGGTGCCGACGAAGTCGGTATCGCAGAAGCGGCACACGGCCTCCGCACGATCCTCTTCGCGGCCCGACCACAGATTGCAGCCGGCGAACCGGCAGAACACGGCCGGCCGGCCCGCGTTCGCGCCCTCGCCCTGCAACGTGTAGAAAATTTCCTTGACCGCGTAAGTCATCGTTCTTCGTCCGGCTCGCGCCGCTCGTTGTCGATCAGAATCCGTTATCCATCCAGCGCTGCCCGCACACCCGCGTCACAGCGGCGCTTCGGTCACCCGCTCGCCCTTCAGGTAGGCCTCGTAGCCGCGCTTGCGCAGCTTGCAGGCCGGGCATTCGCCGCAGCCGAAGCCCCAATCGTGCAGTTCCGCGCGCTCGCCCACGTAGCACGTGTGCGTCTCGACGCGGATCAGTTCGACGAGCGCTTCGCCGCCGAGCTGTTCGGCGAGTTGCCACGTCTGCGCCTTGTCGAGCCACATCAGCGGCGTCTCGAGCACGACGCGCGTATCCATCCCGAGGTTCAGCGCGACCTGCAGCGCCTTCATCGTGTCGTCGCGGCAGTCGGGATAGCCCGAGAAATCCGTCTCGCACATCCCGCCGACCAGCACGCGCAGCCCGCGGCGATAGGCGATCGCCGCGGCGATCGTCATGAACATCAGGTTGCGGCCCGGCACGAACGTGTTCGGCAGGCCGTTCGCCGCCGTCTCGATCTCGATCGTGCGCGTCATCGCGGTATCGCTGATCGCGCCGAGCACTGACAGGTCGATCATGTGATCGTCGCCGAGCCGGTCCGACCAGGCGGGAAAGTCACGCTTCAGCGCTTCGCGCACGCCTTCGCGACATTCGAGCTCGACGCGGTGGCGCTGGCCGTAATCGAAACCGAGCGTCTCGACCGTCTGGTAGCGTTCGAGGGCCCATGCCACGCACGTGGCCGAGTCCTGCCCGCCGGAAAACAACACGAGCGCGCCGTCTTTAGCGTCTGTCCGAATCACCGTGATACTCCGTGAATGTGTAGGCTCGCGTCGCGCTGCGCGCCGGGGCCGGCTGCCGCCGGGCGGCCCGACGCGTGCCGGCCTGGGCCGGCTCGACCAGTATAGGCAGCGCAATCGGCCGCGAACGCGGCGGAGCGCTTATACCGCCCATCGCGCGGCATCGTTGCCGCGCGCCACGGCGGCGCCACGCTGGCAGCCTGCCGTGCGCATGAAGCGATGCGCTAAGTTATTGAGCGGACACGGATTTTATCATGCCCTCATGAACACTGCCGGGCACGCCATCCCTCGCCACTCGTCACGCAAACCTCACCACAAACGAAAAACCCCAAGAATCTTCCGATTCTCGGGGTTTTAAAATTCTGGTGGCCTGGGTCGGAATCGAACCAACGACACGCGGATTTTCAATCCGCTGCTCTACCAACTGAGCTACCGGGCCAACGAAGAAGAGAAAGTATATCCACCCTTCGTTATTTGATCAAGTACTTTCGCAAAATATTTTATACGGCGCCTTCGGACGGCTTCTTGCCGAGCTCGACACCGAGCTGCTTGAGCTTGCGATACAGGTGCGTGCGCTCGAGGCCCGTCTTCTCCGCGACGCGCGTCATGCTGCCGTTTTCGCGCGCGAGGTGATATTCGAAGTACGCGCGCTCGAACGCATCGCGCGCTTCGCGCAACGGGATGTCGAACGGAATCGCGGCCGTCTGGCCCGCGAGGCCGAGTGCCGAAGCCATGTCGTCGCCGAGCGTCGGCAGCGCAGCTGCGGACGCAACCGCCGCGGGTCCCGCCGCCTGCCCTGCGCCGGCCTTCGCCGCCGCGTTCGCGGACACCGGCGCCGCACCGCGTGCGAGACCGTGCTCGACGGACTTCAGCAGCTTCTGCAGCGCGATGGGTTTCTCGAGGAAGTCGAGCGCGCCGATCTTCGTCGCCTCGACGGCCGTATCGATCGTCGCGTGCCCGGACATCATGATCACGGGCATCGTCAGCAGCCCCTGCGCCGCCCACTCCTTGAGCAACGTCACGCCGTCGGTATCGGGCATCCAGATATCGAGCAGCACGAGATCGGGCGCCTGATTCAACCGGTATTCCCGCGCGGCCTGCGCGTTCTCCGCCGCCTCGACGACGTGTCCTTCATCGCTGAGGATCTCCGAGAGCAATTCCCGGATGCCCATTTCATCATCTACCACCAGGATGGTTGCCATTTACGCTGCCTTTGTCTGCTCACTTGCTTTTGTCTTGGCGGGGGCCGCCCCGTCCTGCACGCCCGATTCGGCGCCTGGCGCATCGCTCGCCATCTGCAGGAACAGGATCGACACCTGCGCACCCTCGACGGTCTCGCCGTGCATCCGATTGCGCAGATCGATCCGCGCACCGTGCTCATCGACGATCTTCTTGACCGTGGCCAACCCCAGACCCGTGCCCTTCGCCTTCGTCGTCACATAAGGCTCGAACGCGCGAGTCAGGATGCGCGCCGGAAAACCGGGCCCGTTGTCGGACACGGTAAGACGTACCGCGACGCGCGTTTTGCCCTCGGCGTCGGGATCGCCATATTCTACTGTCTTGGTTTCGATCAACACACGCGGATGCGCCGACTCCGCGACCGAATCCTGCGCATTCTGCAGCAGGTTGTGAATCACCTGGCGCAGTTGCGTCGCATCACCGCGTATCACCGGCAGCGACGGCGCGAGCTCGGCGACGATCGCGCTCTTGCCTTCGCCCACACCGTACAGCCCGAGCACCTCGCTCGCCAGTTCGTTCAACTGCAGGTTCGAGAGCACCGCCGGCGGCGTGCGCGCGTATTCGCGGAAATCGTCGACCATCCGCTTCATCGCGGCCACCTGGTTGACGATCATCGTCGCACCGCGCTTGAGCACATCCGCATCGGGCGGTGCGAGCTTGTCGGAGAGCTTCATCTGCAGCCGTTCCGCCGACAGCTGAATCGGCGTCAGCGGATTCTTGATCTCGTGCGCGAGCCGGCGCGCAACCTCGCCCCACGCGACCGAGCGCTGCGCGGAAATCACGTCGGAGATGTCGTCGAACACGACGACGTAACCGGACGTCTGCGGATCGTCGGCCTGCCCCTCGACCGTCGACACGAGGCGCGTGCCGCGCACGAGCAACGTCAACGGATCGGCTTCGCCCGGTACCTCGATCGCGAACTGCTGCTGCCAGTGGCCGCGATCGCCGCTGGCGCCGTCGGACGCCGCTTCGCGATCGGCGAACGCCTTGCGCACCATCGCGCCGAACCCGGCGGCCACGCCGATCCGGTCGAGCGTCGTGCCGATCAGCGCGTTGAACGGCTGCCGGAAGATCCGCTCGGCGCCGCGATTGGCGGTCGTCAGCCGGAACTGGCGGTCGAGCACGAACACGCCGGCCGTCAGGTTCGCGAGGATGCTCTCGAGATACGTCTTCGAATGCTCGAGCGCGATGCGGTTCTTCTCGACCGCGAGCCGCGCCTCGGACAACTGGCGCGTCATCGCGTTGAACGACTGCGTGAGGAAGCCGAGCTCGTCTCGCGTCTTGATCTCGCGCTTCGGCGTGTAGTCGCCTTCGGTAACCTCCTTCGTGCCTTGCGCGAGCAGGAACAGCGGCCGCGCGAGCTGCTGGCCGAGCGCGAGCGCGAGCATCATCGCGATGAAGGTTGCGAGGAACAGCGCAAGTGTCAGCGTGCCGATGTACATCTTGCGCAGCCCCGTGCGGCCGAGCGACTTTTCCTGGTACTCGCGATACGCGCGCTGCACGGCATCCGCGTTGTGGGCAAGCGTCGGCGGCACCGGCTGCGTGAGCTGCAGGAAGCGTTCCGCCGGCTGCAGCAGCGACGTCGAAGCATCGGGGATCGGCCGCACCACGCGCAAGCGCAGTGCGCCCTTCGCGCCGTGCGCGCGTGGGTCGCCGTCGACTTCGCCCTCGATCGCCGCGTACGCGCCGTGTTCGCGCGCCTGGTTCAGCATCAGCGGCGTCGGCAGGTCGTCCGGAATCAGTGCCGCGAAATTGCCCGACGCCTGCGCGACGATGTGCAGGTCGGGGGCCGCCCCCGAGCCGCCGCGGCTCGGCTCGACGATCGTCGCGTCCTGCACGCCGAACTGGTCGCGCAGCCGCAGCAGCGTGAGCGTCGTGCCGTTCGTGTTCGCATCGACGCTCGCGAGCTGGTCGGACATCAGCCGCGCCTTCGTCTGCAGATCGGACAGCGACGCATCGAGCATCCCGCGGCCGAGGTTCAGGCCGGCCGTCAGCGCCGTCTCGACGTTCACGTCGAACCACGACTCGATGCTGCGCGACACGAACTGGTACGACACGATGTAGATGATCCCGCCCGGCACCACGCCGACGAGTGCGAAGAACACCGCGAGCTTCGCGAGCAGCCGCGTGCCGAACTTGCCCTTCCTCAGGCGCACGACGATCATCCCGATCAGCCCGAGCACCACGAGCAGGAACACGAGCGCGACGACGATATTCGTCGCGTACAGCCACGAGTAGTAGCGGTCGAAGAATTCGGTATTCGCGCTCGCGGCCGCGAGCAGCACGAGCAGCAGCAGCGCGGTGAGCGCGACGGTCGAGACGATCACGCGAATGAGGAGGCTCTTCCCGCTGGCCGCGCGGCGCACTTTATTTAGCACGTTCGGTCACCGTGAAGTTGAAGCGCTTCCAGTCCGACCCGAGCGTCCAGTCGCGGTTGTTCACGGCATCGACCTGGAACGGCTTCGGCATCAGCGCCGTATCGAGCTGCATCCGCACCGATGCCGTGTAGGTTTCACCGGCGCGCACCTGGTTGCGGTCGATCACGTGCCACGACGTGATGTGCCTGACGACCGCAAGCGCGTCCTTCAGCGACGGGAAACCGAGCTGCAGGCCACCCGTCGACACGCGATACTCGCGCGTGAGCGGCTGGAACGACAGGCGGATCGTCTGCGTCACCGCCACCGGCTGCTCGTCGAACCAGTACCAGCGCGCACGGCTCAACTCGAAGTCGGTCGTGAAATAAAGCGGAATGCCCTTGTTGACGGCATCCTCGAGGTTCGGGTTCAGCTCGAAATCGAAGCGTGCGTCGAGCGCCCAGCCGCTTCCGTCGGACTGGAGCGACGCGCGCTGCACGGCGATCGACTCGGCATGCGCCGGCCGGACGACGGCCAGGCACAGCGTCAACGCGACCATCAGGACGGCCGCGAGCCGAAGTGGAAAAAGGTGTTTGATCGTCACCGTTTCTGAAACCGCGCGTAGAAAAATCCGTCGTGATCGGTGTTCTGGTCGAGTGCGCCGGCGGCCGCCCCTCCCTGCACTCCGCCCGGCAGCAGCTGGCCCGGGGCGTCCAATCGTACCGCATCTTCACAGGCCGCTTCAAACCAGCGGGCCTGCCATTCGCCTTCTTCGGGGAAGACCGAACAGGTCACGTAAAGCAGTTCGCCGCCCGGCTTCACCAGCGGCCACAACGCCGACAGGATGCGGCGCTGTTCCGCGACGAGCGCAGGAATGTCGGCCTCGCGGCGCAGCCAGCGAATGTCGGGGTGCCGGCGCACGATGCCGGACGCCGAGCACGGCACGTCGGC
This sequence comes from Burkholderia sp. SRS-25, assembly GCF_004343765.1. Lineage (NCBI taxonomy): Bacteria > Pseudomonadati > Pseudomonadota > Betaproteobacteria > Burkholderiales > Burkholderiaceae > Burkholderia > Burkholderia sp. SRS-25. The sequence goes on along the minus strand of NZ_PTXM01000021.1, from coordinate 26,064 downwards.
AAGGACGCGGTCGAACGGGCGCCCGTCGTACCATGCGTCGGGGGTGCCCGCATCGCCGACACGCACGTCCGCTTCGAGCGACAGCCGCACGAGGTTCTCGCCGATCCGTGCCGCGCGCGCGGCATCGCTTTCCAGCGCAACGACTTCCGCATCGGCCAGTTCGAGAATATGGCCGGTCTTGCCGCCGGGCGCCGCGCATGCGTCGAGCACGCGCATGCCGTCGCGCGCACCGAGCCATTCGGCTGCGAGCTGCGCGCCGGCGTCCTGCACCGACACGACACCGTCGGCAAACCCCGGAATGCGATCGACCGGCAGCGCCGACGCGAGCCGCACCGCATGCCGGCCGATCGCGGTCGCTTCGATCCCGTTCGCGCGCAGCGTCTCGAGATAGGCGTCGACGCTCGCGCGGCGCGCGTTCACGCGCAGCGTCAGCGGCCCTTGCCGCTCGCCGGCCGCGAGGATCGCCTGCCATGCGTCGGGCCACGCGCGCTTCACCGAATCGACCCACCACGCGCGGTAGTTCCAGCGCGCGACGACATCGTCCTGCAGCGCCGCGACGAGCGCGTCGCGCTCGCGCAGGAAACGGCGCAGCACCGCGTTGACCATGCCCTTCGCGAACGCGCATTCGCGGCGCGCACCAATCACGGTCACGGCCTGGTCGACCACCGTGAACGCCGGATACGCGGCCTCGTCCGCCGGGTCGAGCAGCAGCGCGAACGCACCGGCGAGCACCGCGTGCACGTAGGCCGGCGGCGCCTTGCTGATGAGTCGGCCGATCAACCAGTCCGCACTGCCGAGGCGGCGCATCGTCCGGTAGGCGACGTCCTGCGTCGCCCCGCGCGCGAGCGCCTGCGCACCGGACGGCATCTGCGCGAATACCGCCGACAGCGCCGCCGGCAACGCGGTGCCGCGCCGCACCGCATCGACCGCCTGTGCTGCCGCGTCGAGTGCGAAGCCGAGCGAATCGGGCGCGAGATGCAGCGCGGACAGGCACGCCGGGCGGCCGGAAGAAGACGGAGCGGTAGAACGGGTTCGTGTCATCGGAGCAAATTCGGCAAACAAGCGCGGCAAACGGGCACAGCAAGCAAATGCGGCAAACGGCGGGATCGCGGCGCCCGTGGGCCCTGCGATACCAAACCGGGCATTGTAGCGTGCGATGCTGCAGGCCCTTTGGCCCCTTTACGGCTCGTGCAAATGAAACACCCCGCAGCGCGGAGCGTGCGGGGTGGTGCGGCGGCCCCCGCGCGGCAACTGCCGCACGGTGTGCCGTGGCTTAGTCGAAGCGGCCGGTACGCGCCATCTCCATCAGGCGCGCGATGCGCTCCTCGGTGGCCGGGTGCGTCGAGAACAGGTTTTGCAGGCCGCCGCCGTGCAGCGGGTTCATGATCATCATCTGCGCGGTGGCCGGATGCTGCTCGGCTGCCTGGAACGGGATGCCTGCCGCATAGCGATGGATCTTGTCGAGCGCGGTCGCGAGCGATTGCGGATCGCCGGAAATCTGCGCACCGCCACGGTCGGCCTCGAACTCGCGTGCCCGCGAAATCGCCATCTGGATCAACGCGCCTGCGATCGGTGCGAGCAGCGCGACCGCGATACCCGCGATCGGGTTGGCCGGCCGGCCATTCTCGTCGCGCCCGCCGAAGAACATCGCGAAGTTCGCGATGGCCGAGATCGCGCCCGCCATCGTCGCGGTGATCGTCGAGATCAGGATGTCGCGGTGCTTCACGTGTGCAAGCTCGTGCGCCATCACGCCGCGCATCTCGCGCTCCGACAGCACGCGCAGGATGCCCGTCGTCGCGGCGACCGCCGCGTGCTCGGGGTTGCGACCCGTTGCGAACGCGTTCGGCGCATCCTCGTTGATCAGGTAGACGCGCGGCATCGGCAGGTTCGCGCGCGTGGCCAGCTCGCGCACCATCCGGTAGAACTGCGGCGCCGTGTTCTCGTCGACTTCCTGCGCGTTGTACATGCGCAGCACCATCTTGTCCGAGAACCAGTAAGAGAAGAAATTCATGCCGAGCGCGAACAGCAGCGCGATCGTCATGCCCCGCGAGCCGCCGATCATCCCGCCAATCACGATGAACAGGGCCGTGATCGCGGCCATCAGCATCGCCGTTTTGACCCAATTGAACATACCCACTCCTTATCCGTCAGGGGCCCGCCGCGCATCAAAAAGGGCGCGACGGAAAATTGTAAGCGCTTTGTTAGATAAGGTCTTGCCGGAAAAATTCAATCTCACCGTTGCGATGTTGCAAGACGAAGACCGAGGCCGACGAAAGCGCTGCCGACCGTGCGGTCGAGCCATTTCTTGACGCCCGGCTTGCCGGAGAAGCGCGCCGTGACACTGCCCGCGACCCACGCAACGAAGCTGGTCCACACCGTGCTCATCGCGACGAACACGCCGCCGAGGGTCAGGAACGCCCATGCCTTGTGCGGGCTGTCGGCCGACACGAACTGCGGGAAGAACGACACGAAGAACAGCACGACCTTCGGGTTCAGCACGTTGGTCCAGAAGCCCTGCATGAACAGCTGGCGCAGCGGCTTTTCGGCTTGCGTGGCCGCCGTGCCGGACGGCTCGGCTGCCTGCTTCGCGATGATCATCCGCACGCCGAGGTAGATCAGGTAGGCGGCGCCGACCAGCTTGATCACCGTGAATGCGGCAGCCGATGCCGCGAGCAGCGCGGTCAGGCCGAATGCGCAGGCGAGCGCGTGAACGCAGCAGCCGGCCGAAATGCCGAGCGCCGACATCAGCCCCGCGCCGCGGCCCTGCGCGACGCTGCGGCCGACGATATAGGCTGTATCGGGGCCAGGCGTGACGTTCAGCAGGAAGACCGCCAGCACGAAGAAGCCGAAATGGGTGATGCCGAACATGAAAACCTCGAAACCGGAGAGCGCAGGGAAATTCTACGCGCGCCTGCCGCGCCGCGCGACTCGGCCATCCGGCCGATTGCGCACGCCCGGCAGGCCGTGTCGAATGGTGGTCAGGCCGTGTCAGGCAACGTCGGTCAGCGCGAAACGCTGGCCCGCGGCGAGCGGTGAGCCGGCCAGGAATTCGCGCGCGGGCAGCCGCTTGCCGCCCGGCTTCTGCAACTGCGTGACGCGCAGCGCACCGCTGCCGCATGCGACGACCACGCCTTCCGGTGCGGCTTCGACGATCGTGCCGGGCGCCGCGTCGCCGCGCGCCGCCACCGGCTCGGCTGCCCACAACTTGATCGCTGCGCCGTCGAGCGTCGCGACGCAGCCGGGGAACGGGTCGAACGCACGCACCTGGCGCGCAAGCACGTCGGCCGGCTTGCGCCAGTCGAGCGCCGCTTCGTGCTTGCCGATCTTTTCCGCATAGGTCACGCCGTCGGCCGGTTGCGGCGTCGCCGGCAGCACGCCGTCGCGCTCGAGCTTCACGAGCGCGTCGACGATCAGTCGCGCGCCTTCGGCGGCGAGCCGGTCGTGCAGCGTCGCGGTCGTCTCGTCGGGCGCGATCGTCACGCGCGCTTCCTCGATCATCGCGCCGGTGTCGAGGCCGATGTCCATCTGCATCAGCGTGACGCCCGTCTCGGCGTCGCCGGCCTCGATCGCGCGGTGGATCGGCGCGGCGCCGCGCCAGCGCGGCAGCAGCGACGCGTGAATGTTGATGCAGCCGTCGCGCGGAATGTCGAGCACTTCCTGCGGCAGCAGCAGGCCATATGCGGCGACCACCATCACGTCATGCGGCGTCGAGCGCAACAGCTCGATCGCGTCGGCCGCCTCGGCCGGGTACTTGCCCGCGCGGCGCAGCGACGGCGGTTGCGCGACGGGCATCCCGTGCTCGACGGCGTAGCGCTTCACCGCGCTCGCCTGCAGTTTCATCCCGCGCCCGGCAGGGCGATCGGGCTGGGTGAGCACGAGCGGTACCGGAAAACCGGCCTCGTGGATCGCGGCGAGGGCAGCCGCGGCGAATTCCGGCGTGCCGGCAAAAACTACGCGCAACGTATGGGTCATGACAGCGTTTGGGGTCGGGCTGGGCGAACGCGCGTTACATCGCGCGTTCGAGTTTCTTCATCTTCGTCTTGATGCGCGTCTGCTTGAGCGGCGACAGGTATTCGACGAACACGCGCCCCATCAGGTGATCCATCTCGTGCTGGACGCACACGGCCAGCAGGCCCTCGCAGTCGAGCTCGAATGTCTCGCCCTGCTCGTTGAGCGCACGCACGCGCACATGGTCGGGACGCTCGACTTCGTCGTAGATGCCGGGCACCGACAGGCAGCCCTCTTCATAGATCTGCTTTGCATCGCTCGACCACACGATCTCCGGGTTGATGAACGCGCGCAGTTCGTTCTTCTCCTCGGAGACGTCGATCACGATCACGCGCTCGTGCACGTCGACCTGCGTGGCCGCAAGGCCGATGCCCGGCGCCGCATACATGGTCTCGGCCATGTCGGCGACGAGCTTGCGGATCCGGTCGTCGACCTTGTCGACGGGCTTCGCGACCTTGTGCAGCCGCTTGTCGGGGTAATGAAGAATATTGAGTAAAGCCATGGCGTTCGGTATTCGGTGGAGCGGCGTGCCGCATCGGCCATCCGGCCGGCTGGCGCTGCCGCCGGGATGCAATGAAGATGAGGCGGACGCGCGGCGAATCAATGCCGCGGATCATGCCTCCTGCAATCGGCCGGGCGCCTGCGCGCGCGGCCCTGTCGAGTATTTCGGATGATGAAAATTTTATCATGGCGCCACGCGGTCCGCTGGCCACCGCATTCGAGGGGCGCCTCATGTCGCCGCACGCGCTGACCACCTCCGCCGTGCGCGCGTGGCTGCAGCTCGCGCATGCGCCTGGGCTCGCCCCCGCCGCGCTGCAGGCACTGCTCGATGCGTTCGGCTCGCCGGACGCGCTGCTGCGTGCGCCCGACCACGCCATCGCCGCCGTGACCAGCGCCGCCGCCGCCCTGGCCGTGCGGGCAAGCGAGCGCGGCGATCTCGACGCGCGCACCGACGCCGCACTCGCGTGGCTCGACGCGCCGGGCAATGCGCTCGTCACGCTCAACGATCCGGCCTATCCGCCGCGGCTGCGCGACCTGCACGATCCGCCGCTGCTGCTATATGTAAAGGGCCGGCTCGACCTGCTGCACGCGCGCAGTCTCGCCGTGGTCGGCAGTCGTCACGCCACGCCGCAGGGGCTCGCCGACGCAACGCACTTCGCACGCGAGCTGTCCAACGCGGGGCTGCCGATCGTGTCGGGCCTCGCGCTCGGGATCGACGCCGCCGCACATCGTGGCGGGCTCGACGGCCGGTCGGGCACGGTCGCGGTGATCGCGACCGGCGCCGATCTCGTTTATCCGGCGCGGCACCGTGCACTCGCCCACGAGATCGCCGCGCGCGGCGCGATCGTGTCGGAATGGCCGCTCGGCACGCCGGCCCGCGCCGCCCACTTCCCGCAGCGCAACCGGCTGATCGCCGCGCTCGCAATCGGCGCGCTCGTCGTCGAGGCCGCGCCGCGCTCCGGCTCGCTGATCACCGCGCGGCTCGCGAACGAATTGGGGCGCGACGTATTCGCGATGCCGGGCTCGATCCATGCGCCGCTCGCACAGGGCTGCCACGCGTTGATCCGCGACGGCGCGAAGCTCACGGCGGCGCCGCTCGATGTACTCGAAGAATACGGGCTGGGAGAAGCGAAAACCGGCACGGCGAGCGGTGCGGCGTGTTCCAGGCATCCGTGCGCGGGCACCGGCGACCGTCGCGAAACCGAATCCGCCACTCAGCGTGCCGCTACCGGTGTTATTCACAATGGCGATGCTGTTCCGGCCATCGCGCCTGCCCGCAACGAAGCCCCGTCGCCGGCACCACCGCTGCCCGCCACCCCGTCCGAACAGGCCGTGCTCGCTGCATTGGGATACGGCCCCGTCACCTACGAATGGCTCGCCGAGCACAGCGGTCTGTCTGACGACGTGCTGCACCGCGCGCTGCTTGCGCTGGAACTGGCCGGCCGCGTCGCCAGCCTCCCCGGCGGACGCTTCGCACGGCTTGACGTGGCGCGCACCCCGCCCGTGCACGGCGTGCTACATTCCCCCGCATAGGGGCGGCCCGGCCGCCGACGATACCCAAGGAAACCCATGCCCGCGCTGAATCTCGACACCGATGCGGATCGGATCGCCGAGCGCCTCGCCGATCCCGGCACGTTGCTCGTCGCCTGCCTGTGCGCCGAGTGGTGCGGCACGTGCCGCGATTACCGGACGGCCTTCGACCAGCTCGCCGACGCACATCCGGACGCCTGCTTCGCCTGGATCGACATCGAAACGCATGCCGACCAGCTCGACGATCTCGACGTCGAGAACTTCCCGACGATCCTGATCGAAGATGCCCACACCGCCCGCTTCTTCGGCACGGTGCTGCCGCATGCGGCGATCGTCGAGCGGATGCTGTCCGACCTGAGCGCGGTACCCGGTGCGCCGCACGCACCGAAATTGCGCAATATCCTGGCCGTCGAAGCCTGAATTCGCGAGCCGGCCCGGGGGTTTTGCGCGCGTTTGCGCGCCCCGCCGCGCCGGGCGCTTGCCGCCGTTGCGGCCCCCCTCTATGATGGGCCGCTTTTTACGCGCTGAGCCGCCATCGCTGCGGCGTGTGCTATAAAGCGGTCGTAAAAGGGACCCACAACCGGCGAACCCGGTCTACCAACACACACCTGTCATGTCCAAAGCACTGATCATTGCGGAAAAGCCTTCTGTCGCGAACGACATCGCACGCGCTTTGGGCGGCTTTACCAAGCATGACGAGTATTACGAAAGCGACGATTTCGTCCTTTCGTCCGCTGTCGGCCACCTGCTGGAAATCGCCGCCCCGGAAGAGTACGAGGTCAAGCGCGGGAAATGGAGCTTCGCGCATCTGCCCGTCATCCCCCCGCATTTCGACCTGAACCCGATCGCAAAAAGCGAGTCGCGCCTCAAGGTGCTCACCAAGTTGTTGAAGCGCAAGGACGTCGACCGTCTGATCAACGCGTGTGACGCGGGGCGCGAGGGCGAGCTGATTTTCCGCCTGATCGCGCAGCACGCGAAGGCGAAACAGCCGGTCCAGCGCCTGTGGCTGCAGTCGATGACCCCGCAGGCGATCCGCGACGGCTTCGCGAATCTGCGCAGCGACGCGGACATGCTGCCGCTCGCCGACGCCGCACGCTGCCGCTCGGAAGCCGACTGGCTCGTCGGGATCAACGGCACCCGCGCGATGACCGCGTTCAACAGCAAGGGCGGCGGCTTCTTCCTGACGACAGTTGGCCGCGTTCAGACGCCAACGTTGTCGATCGTCGTCGAACGCGAAGAGAAAATCCGCCGCTTCGTCCCGCGCGACTACTGGGAAGTAAAGGCCGAATTCGCGTGCGCGGGCGGCTTCTACGAAGGCAAGTGGTACGACCCTAAATTCAAGCGCGACGAATTCGATCCGGAAAAGCGCGACTCCCGCCTGTGGAGCCTGCCGGCTGCCGAAACGATCGTCGCCGCGTGTCGCGACCAGGTCGGCACGGTCTCCGAGGAATCGAAGCCGTCGACGCAGCTGTCGCCGCTGCTGTTCGACCTGACGAGCCTGCAGCGCGAAGCGAACAGCCGCTTCGGCTTCTCCGCGAAGAACACGCTCGGTCTCGCGCAGGCGCTGTATGAAAAGCACAAGGTGCTGACCTACCCGCGTACCGATGCGCGCGCGCTGCCGGAAGACTATCTGTCGACGGTCCAGTCCACGCTCGAGATGCTCAAGGAGAGCAACAACTACCTGCCGCATGCGAAGCAGGTGCTCGACAAGGGCTGGGTGAAGCCGAATAAGCGGATCTTCGACAACTCGAAGATCAGCGACCACTTTGCAATCATCCCGACGCTGCAGGCGCCGAAGTCGCTGTCCGAGCCGGAGCAGAAGCTGTACGACATGGTCGTGAAGCGCTTCCTCGCCGTGTTCTTCCCGGCCGCCGAATTCCGCGTCACGACGCGGATCACCGAAGTCGCCGGCCATCACTTCAAGACCGAAGGCAAGGTGCTCGTCGAGCCGGGCTGGCTGCAGGTGTACGGCCGCGACGCCGAAGGCGCGGATGCGAACCTCGTGCCGGTGCAGAAGGACGAGAAGGTGAAGACGGACGAAATCGCCGCCGTCGCGCTCGTCACGAAGCCGCCCGCACGCTACTCGGAAGCGACGCTGCTGTCCGCGATGGAAGGCGCGGGCAAGCTCGTCGAGGACGACGAACTGCGCGAGGCGATGGCCGCTAAGGGCCTCGGCACGCCGGCCACGCGCGCGGCGATCATCGAAGGCCTGCTCGGCGAGAAATACCTCGTGCGCGAAGGCCGCGAACTGATCCCGACCGCGAAGGCATTCCAGCTGATGACACTGTTGCGCGGGCTCGGCGTGAAGGAACTCACCGCGCCCGAGCTCACCGGCGAATGGGAATACAAGCTGTCGCAGATGGAGCGCGGCAACCTCGGGCGCGAAGCGTTCATGCAGGAAATCGCCCGCATGACGCAGCAGATCGTGAAGCGCGCGAAGGAATACGATTCGGACACGATCCCCGGCGATTACGCGACGCTCGAGACGCCGTGCCCGAACTGCGGCGGCCAGGTGAAGGAAAACTACCGCCGCTTCGCATGCACGAAGTGCGAGTTCTCGATCTCGAAGATCCCAGGCAGCCGACAGTTCGAGATCGCGGAAGTCGAGGAGCTGCTGCGCGAGAAGACGATCGGCCCGCTGTCCGGCTTCCGCAGCAAGATGGGCCGCCCGTTCTCGGCGATCCTCAAGCTGTCCTTCGACGACGAGACGAAGAACTACAAGCTCGAGTTCGACTTCGGTCAGGACACGGGCGGCGAGGAAGGCGAGGCGCCCGATTTCTCCGCACAGGAGCCCGTCGGCGCGTGCCCGAAGTGCAAGGGCCGTGTGTTCGAGCACGGGATGAGCTACGTGTGCGAGCACTCGGTGGCCAACCCGAAGACCTGCGACTTCCGCTCGGGCAAGGTGATCCTGCAGCAGGAAATCACGCGCGAGCAGATGGGCAAGCTGCTTGCCGACGGCCGCACGGATCTGCTGCCGAACTTCAAGTCGTCGCGCACGGGCCGCAACTTCAAGGCCTTCCTCGTGAAGCAGCCGGACGGCAAGATCGGCTTCGAGTTCGAGAAGAAGGAGCCGAAGGCCGCTGCCGCGAAGAAGACAGCAAAATCGGCGACGAAGGACGCCGAAACCGTGACGGAAGGCGCCGAAGAGAAACCGGCACCGGCTCGCAAAACCGCCGCCCGCAAAACGACGGCGCGCAAGACTGGCTCGTGACGGCCTGTCGGGCCGGGGCTCTCCCGGCCATGCCGAACGCCGGCAGGTAGCCATAAAAAAACGCGGATCGATTGCTCGATCCGCGTTTTTCTTTGTGCCGGCGGCAACCGCCGCCCGGCCGTCGCGCCGTTACAGCGGCGACGGCGCCGCGACGCGCGTGCGCGGCGAACGCGGCAGGCGCGGCGACAGGTTCGGGTCGGCCGACTCCGGCTGCTCGGCACGCGTCTCGACACCGATCGGCGCGAGCACCGAACTCTGCGCGGCCCACTGCTCGCCCATCGTCGCGTCGGTCGAGTGGCTGAAATGCTCGACGAGGTGATCGATGAACGTGCGCACCTTCGCGGGCAGATGGCGCCGGCTCGGGTAAGCGATGTTGATCTCGACCTGCGGCAGCCGGAAATCCGGCAGCAGCCGTACGAGCGCGCCGCGCGCGATGTCGCCGCCGATCAGGTAGCTCGGCAGGATTGCGACACCCATCCCGAGCAGCGCGAACTGGCGCAGCATCGCGGTGTTGTTCGCGACGATCACGTTGGTCGGGCGCACGCGCACTTCGCCGTCCGGCCCCGTGAACACACGCTCGTCACCCCAGTATTCGGTCGGCAGGCTCAGGCTCGGGTGCTCGGCGAGATGCTCCGGATGGGTCGGCACGCCGTGCTTCTCCAGATAGCTCGGCGTCGCACACACGGTCATGCAGCCGGTGGTCAGGCGCCGCGTGACGATGCTCGCGCTGCGCATCTGGCGCGTGACGACGATGCCGACGTCGAAGCCTTCCTCGACGAGATCGACCTGCCGGTCGACCAGCGTGAGATCCGGCACCACTTTCGGGAAATTCTCCGTGTACGACTGCAACACGGGCGCGAGGTTGTGCAGGCCGAACACGACCGGCGCAACGATGCGCAACGTTCCGACCGGCTCGTGATTGCGCGCAACGACCATCTGCTCGACGTCCTCGAGCTCATCGAGGATCTGGCGAGCCCGCTCCAGATAGACCTGGCCTGACTCCGTCAGGGAAAGACTGCGCGTAGTGCGGTTCAGCAAACGCGTGCCGAGCCGGCCTTCCAGGTCGGCGACGTGACGCGTCGCGACCGCGTTGGAGATATCCATTGCACTCGCGGCCCGCGCAAAACTGCCGAGATCTGCAACCTTGACGAACACGCGCATCGACTGCAAATGATCCATAAACGACTCCTGCCGCTGTTACAACTTCAAAAAGATGAAGCAAATGCGTAATTCTCCTACGACAGCGGAAATGATGCAGAGTTGCTCAACAAGCCCCCTGTTGACGATAAAAATAGTCAAAAATCCTCGGCTTCTGCGGATAGTTGATCCAATTATTCTGATTGGAGCAACAATTGGGTGAACCTCGTCGAGTAAGCGGCCGAATCAGGAAGGACGTATTTGATGCGACACAACAGCGCACCCTTCCGCCCGCCGCGCGAGCGGCTCCGGGTCAGGCTGCCGCCAATTGCGGCGGAGCGTAACAACCTGTTAAAAAGACACCGTGAAGGCAGCCGACGTAGCATCATGTCGGCCCCGGCCGGGCGGGACGGGTGCGCAACGTGCGCCGCCGCCACCGCCGCTTTCAACGCGCGACACCCGCTCACCATGAAAATTGCCATCCTCGACGACTACCAGGACGCCGTCCGCAAGCTGAACTGCTTCGAGATGCTTGCCGACCACGACGTGAAGGTCTTCAACAATACGGTGCGCGGATTGGGACAACTCGCCAGCCGTCTGGCGGAAGTCGAGGCACTCGTGCTGATTCGCGAACGGACCCCGATTTCGTCGCAACTGCTCGCCAAGCTGCCGAACCTGCGCATGATCAGCCAGACCGGCCGCATTTCGAGCCACATCGATCTCGAAGCGTGTACCGACCGCGGCATCGCGGTGCTCGAAGGCACGGGCTCGCCGGTTGCCCCCGCCGAACTGACCTGGGCGCTCGTGATGGCCGCCCAGCGCCGCATTCCGCAATACGTCGCGAACCTCAAGCAAGGCGCGTGGCAACAGTCGGGCCTGAAGACGTCGGCGATGCCGCCGAACTTCGGCCTCGGCCAGGTGCTGCGCGGCCAGACGCTCGGCATCTGGGGCTACGGCAAGATCGGCCGGCTCGTCGCCGGCTACGGCAAGGCGTTCGGGATGAACGTGCTGATCTGGGGCCGCGAGCATTCGCTCGAGGCCGCGCGCGCCGACGGCTATACGGCCGCCGAAAGCCGCGAAGCGCTGTTCGAGCAGAGCGACGTGCTGTCGCTGCACCTGCGCATGCATGACGACACGCGCGGAATCGTGAAGCAGGAAGACCTGATGCGGATGAAGCCGACGTCGCTGCTCGTCAACACGAGCCGCGCCGAACTGCTCGAGGAAAATGCACTGGTCAACGCGCTGTCGCACAACCGTCCGGGAATGGTCGCGATCGACGTGTTCGAGAGCGAGCCGATCCTGCAGGGCTACAGCCTGCTGCGGATGGAAAACGTGATCTGCACGCCGCACATCGGCTACGTCGAACGCGAAAGCTACGAGCTCTATTTCAGCGCGGCATTCCGGAACATCCTGGCGTTCGACCAGGGCGACATGTCGAGCGTCGTCAATCCGGAAGCCCTGACGCCGCGCCGCGTGCGCTGAGCGCCGCGGGCCGCGCCTGCCGCGCGGCCCCGCTTCGGGCTTCCCGTCTTCAGGCGGCCACGCGGCCGCCCGTCATCGCGCCGACGCGCGTGAGGAAATGCTCGCCGTCGCGCCGCCCGAGGTCGTACGCATGCCGCATCTGCGACGGGCTCGTGTAATCCCAACTCGAAATCGGCACCTTGCTCGACGGCTGCACGTACAGCCGCCGCTGCTCGCCGTGCGCGACCGTGAACATCTGCGGGCGCGGGTACAGCCGCGTGACGAGCACCAGCACGTCGCCGGGTGCGGGGTCGAGCGCGTCGACCGGCACGTTGTCGACCATCCCGCCGTCCAGCACGGGCCGGCCGCCGCGGCGCAGCACCGGCGTGAACGGCGGCGTGCAGGACGACTGCAGGATCAGGTCGGCGAGCTCGTCGACGCTCGTGCAGGCCTGCGCGCGCACGAATTCCGGCCGAAAACCGAGCGTGCGCCCGAGCGTCGGGTGCAGCGTCTTGCGCACGTACTTTTCGATGTTGTACGCGACGAGGCCGGCGGCCACTGCGCTGCGCGCGCCGAGCCAGCGCGGCACGTGCGACACACCGATGCGGATCTCCGGCGCCGCGGCAAGCTTCGCGAACGGCTCGCCGTAGATGTCGAGCAGCGCCTGACGGTAAATCCGGTAATGCGGAAACACGGGCTCGCGCCCGAACAGGTTGCCCCAGTACGCGTTCTTCCGGTTGTGGCGCAGCGCCTCTTCGTAATAGCGCATCACCCAGGCGGCATCGCGCGTATACAGCATGCACGCGGTCGCCGCGCCGGCCGAGATGCCGGTGATCACGCGCGGGCGCAGGCCGAGCGCCGGCTGGGCGATGTCCCAGAAGCCAGCCTGCCACCAGCAGCGATTGCCGCCGCCCGCAAAGACGATCTGGTCGAACATCGCGCCGCTCAGCTGACGAGCGCGTAGGTCGACGTCGCGTGGACGGCCATCTTGCCGTCCTCGTCGAACAGCTCGACTTCGCCGAACACGAGGTTGCGGCCCATCCGCAGCACGCGCGCGGTGACGAGCACGTCGCCCTTGCGCACGGGCCGCATGAAGTTCGTGTTCAGCGATACGGTGGTCATCGGCCGGAACTCGCCGAGCGCGGCCGAGATCGCGACCACCATCGCGGTGTCGGCCGCCGCCGTGAACACCTGGCCGCAGATGATGCCGCCCGAATGGCGGAATTCGCCGGAAAACGGCAGGCGCAGCGTGACGCTGTCGTCGCCGATCGACACGGGGACCAGACCGAGCGAGCGGACCCAGGGGGCCAGCAGGCGATCCAGCAATTCGCGGACTGCGTTTTCGTCCATCTTCGAAAGCCCTGAGAGCGTTGCGCGACCGCCGCGCAACACGTGTGGCGTCATCATACCGGGAGCGCGGAAACTGCGATCGCTCGTCATCGGGCCGACAGCTACCGTCGTCGTTGCGAAATATTTTGAGGAAATTTGCAGAAAGAGCTTGCAAGACTCGAAATACCCATGCATAATCTTTCTTCTGTTGGGGGCGTTAGCTCAGTTGGTAGAGCAGCGGACTCTTAATCCGTAGGTCGAGTGTTCGAGTCACTCACGCCCCACCAGGAATTCCGAAGCCCGGTTAGCGAAAGCTAACCGGGCTTTTTCCTTTTCCGCCGCCGCATTCGTGGCGCGCCCTGTCGCAGTACGTCACCACACGCCCGCTCCGCATCGTTTCCGCTAGAATCGTCCGACAAATATCACACGACCGGCGCAGGCACTGCCGTTTGCCCGCCGGCACTGAGAGAGCATGGGACGTCAGACATGGAAGCATGTAACCGAGACGCGACCATTCAGAGAGCCTGGTTGCGCCGATATCGGCGAGTCCGTCGGGACACGCCACTCCCACGATCACGCTGGCATCCGCAGTGCGACGCACGAACCGGATCCGGTCATGCCGGGTAAGGACGCGCTCGTCGCGCTGGCGCTCGGCGCCGTGCTGCTCGTACTGGCGGGCGTGCTCGCCGTCACGGCCGGCCAGGCGACCGGCCACCTCGTCCGCACGCCGGGCACGGTCGTCCGTATCGTGCAGGACAGCAACGCGATGCGCGCGTACCGGCCGATCGTCGCGTATCTTGCGAGCGACGGGCAGCGCCGCGAGGTCGCCGGCAATACCGCCTCGACCATCCCCGCCTACGACATCGGCGAGAACGTCGACGTCCTGCTCGATCCCGTCCATCCCGAGCGCCCCGCGCTGATCGACGATTTCGCGCAACGCTGGTTTCCGGCGGCGGTGTCGGCACTGCTCGCCGTCGCGTCGTTCGCGATCGGCGCCCTGCTGATCGCCGGCAAGCGCCATCGCATGCAATCCGATGCACCGCCGACCCGGGCCCGGCGCAAACAGGTGCGACGCCGCTGGGATATCGCAATCGTGCTGATTCCGATCACGATCGGCACGGGCTTCATTGCCGGTGCCGGTGCAGCCGGCCTGCGTCAGTGGCAGATCGCCCACCACTACGCGCGCTCTACCGGCCACGTCGTCGAGATCGCAACAAATGCGCGGTCGGCCCGTTCGCGCACCGCGTTGCATTCGGCGCTCGTCGCGTTCACGACCGACAGCGGGCGCCAGATCACGTTCGCCCAGGGCGCGGCGTCGTCGCATCCGGGCCTGCGCGAAGGCGAAGCGGTCAACGTGCTGTACGACCCCGTCACCCCCGAACGCGCGGTCGTCGACCGCTTCTGGGATCGCTGGGGCCTCACGGCCATCCTGCTCGCAATCGGTGCGCCGTTCCTCGTGGCCGGGCTGTTCGTCGCCGCGACGCTGTGGCCGGAGCAGCGGCACCGGGAAGTGGCGCCGTAGCGGCGCGCGGCTACGCTCCTCCTCGACGCGTCATATGCCCGGCAGGCGCGCCGGCGTCGACGCGTCGATCGTCTGATTCTGGCGATCAGCGTGCTTCGCACGACGCTCGTCGCGGTCATGCTGCTTCTTCTCCGCCGCGAAGTCCGTCGTGCCGAACGTATCCGTCGCACGCGTCTGGAAGTACAACGGACCGGAGAGCAGGTGATCGTGCCAGCTCGTCAGCATCGTGTCGTGAACGAGAAAATCGAACAGCGCCATCACTTCAGCAGGCAATGGATTCTTGCCCGCGACTGCCTCGCTCCAAACCTTGGCCAGCGCAACCTGGTCCGGCGAAAGCAACGACTCCTCGATCACCCGGACGCTGGTATCGACATCGGTTCCCCACGGCTGGATGCGCTGCGTCTTCACCCTCTCCGCCGCACGCTTCAGGCTGTCCTGCCGCGCCGCCCGCTGGGTCATCTCCGCTGCCTCGCGCTCCAGCCGCTCCCACACGCTTTCGGCCGGCCGGGCGAGTTCGACCCGCGTCTTGCGCAACGCGATGTCCTCGGCCCGGTTCGCGTCGTCAAGCCGGCTTTGCGCTTCGATCAGCTTCTTCGTACTGCCGAACGGGCGCCGGCGCTCGGCGTCGTAGGCCGCCTGCGCATCCTGCTTGGCCTTCAGGAGCCGCTGATGCTCCGCCTTGAAGCGATCAGCCTCCTGCGTCACCGACGAGCGGAACGCCGGTGACTGGTAACGCACGGCGATCCAGCGGATAAACACCTGCATGTGCGCCTGGAAATCCAGCCCCGGCTTGCGCGGCACGATCTTCTGGTACGCGTTGATGAGCTCGGGCATCGTGTAGGAAGCGCCGCCTTCGGAGATACGCCGGGCCAACGAAAACCGCTGGTACGTCAAAGGCTTGTACTTGTACAGAAGTTCCATCGAGTCGATCGCGACACCTGCCTCGTATGCGGCATTCAACATGTCGCGCAACGGAATGCGCTGCAACTCCGCCCGCGCACCGAGCGACCCTGGCGGCGCGCCTCCCGTCACGTCTTCGCTCGTTCCGGGATACAGGTACTGCTCGCCACGCGTCTTTTCCAGGCTGTCGAGCCGCTGGTAGAAACGCAATTCGTGCGCAGCCGCGAAGTGGACGCAGCGTTGCACGGCCGCCGGCACGGCAAGGCTCAAGTCGCCGAAGTTCTGCTTGAGCAGGTCGAGCACCGGCAACGCGCTCAGCAGCTTGTTTTCCTCCATGACCGACGACACCGCATCGAACAGTCCCATGAATTTGATCTCGATCGGCACACCCCGTATCGCGAGATCACTGGCACTGCGTCGCTTGTACTTCTCGGCGAGTTCGTTCGCAAACACCCGTGCAACCACGGCCCCTCGGTCGGCAGCAAAAATCGACACCTGGATCCGCTGCAGTTTCTGGCGCTCCTTCAGTGCGTCGTCAAACGTCTTCTCGAACTGCTCCAGCGCCATGGTCACACGGTCCTGCACGCCCGTTCCCATAACACGGGCAAGCGCGCGGCTGTCGCGAAACCACGGTATCGAATCGAGCCCGGTGGTGATCACCGTGCCCTTGACGAAGGTCCAGCCGAATTTCCACGGATGTTCGGCGAACTCATACAACGTCGAACGTAACACGGCGCGGCCGCGTCGGACGTACCGGTCGGCCGACATCATCTTCACCATGCGCAGCACCCGGTCCGGCAACTGCTCGGCCGTCTTCACGATGTCGTTGAAGGCAGCCGCCACCGGTTTGAACGAAAGCTCCGACCAGCCTTTCTTGATGCCTTCCTGCATCGTCTTCTCGGGATCGATCTTCAACCGGCTGCTACCCGAAATCTGGCCAGGCAGGCCCTTCAATCTCTCAGCCGCACGGCTCTCCACAGTTTTCGTGACCTTGTTTCCCGTGCTATCGAGCACCCCGATCTTCGCCTCGGAATTCAGGTCCGTACCGATTCCCGAGTAATAGTAGCGATACCAGAGCTCATTCGAGTAAGTGGGCGTCTGACGCCGACGGTCATCCTTATCCCGGTGAGCCTCGAACAGCCGGCAGATGTTCGAGAAGCGTGAAGTCGCCGGATCGTCTTCGTTACGGCTTCGCCCGAAACCGTCGAAGAAGAATCCGACATGAACGATACCGCCGCACGGAATACAGTCGTCCGACTTGTATGCCTGAACGCTCGCGGCCCGTTTGCTGCGAATCATCTCCGGCGTCCGGTCGGCCGGATCCAGGTTGTTGTTGTCAATCTCGGGATCAGCCACGGACCACCTCCTTCTGCTCCGGACGGAAGCGCTTGATCTCATCGACGGTGGCGGGTGACAGCTTCCGCATCGCGTCACCGAATGCATCCGGTTTTCCCTTCGTTTCCACGAGGATTTTCTGCACCGCCGGGTATTCATCGAAGCGCGGATTCACGATCAATGCGTAGTAGACGTACTGTTCAAGATCCTTCTCGCTCGTCAGCCCGTACTTCTTCCAGCCGTCCGCCGCTACGCGCACGGTGCGTCGGAACGACTTCGCATCATCGAGGTTGTCCGGGTTGGCCGCCTTGCCGTACGTCCGTTGAAACCACTCGTCGACCTTTGCGTAGGAAATCCGTGCGCCCTGCAGATCGTCGCGGAATTCGAATTCAACGTGATCGTCCGGATAAAAGTGCAGGGCCAGCACATTCTGGCCCGGCTTGCCCTTCACTTCGGCCGGCGGCATATGCACACGGGCCGTCTTCCTGATCACGGAAATATCCTGCTGCGCATCGATCTGTTTTTGTGCAGCGTCTGCGTCGTAAACATCCCAATCGACCGTGAAATCCGTGCCTTTCAGGGCATAACAACAACTCACGCTACCCGCACCCGAGCCTGGCATCAGATCGCCGCCGCCACTCGCCTTGTTGCCGTACTGATCTCGGACGACAAAGTGATCGAGGTTGTACGACGTATAGTTGAACGCCTCGACCCCCACGCTACTGTAGACCGGCTCCGATGACGACATGTCGCATGCCGACAGCGACATCGTCGCCACGATCATTGCCGTAACGGCAGTCCGGCCGATAGCGCACGAGAACCACGTGGACATGTTGAACGATTTACCCATTCCAGGACTTGTTCCTTGTTTTGATTTCAACCCACTATGCTCGAAAGCGCTTGATTTCATCTGGCCTGGCTTGCCCTTCACTTCGGTCGGCGGCATATGCACACGGGCCGCCTTCCTGCACTTCTCAAGCGGTGCGCAAAGATCGGGGGCCGTCGTCGATATCTCAAATTGCCCGCTCGACCGTGAAGTGCGCACCCTTGGACGTATAACGACAACTCAGCCCCCTCTCCTGCGCCCGGCACCAGATCCCCGCCACCTGTTGCCGCACATCCTGAATTGTCCCGAATAACGAAATAAGTCAGGCTGTACGGCGAGCAGTTAAACCCCTCGACATTCAAGTCGCTGTCCACGCGCTCCGATGCAAGTCGGTCACGCGCCGAAAGCAGGACGAACGTACAGATCGGCTCATCCATTTCCCGTCAACTCGTCGACATGCCGCTCAACCGCCGCCTCGACCGCATCCAGCGTCGCCGACGCGCTCTCGCCATCTGCGAGCCGCTGCAAGATCGGCTGCACCGCCGGATGCTCGTCAAACGTCCGCGAGATCAGCACACCCAGGATCGTATATCGCGCGAGCGCTTGCTCCTCCTTCAATCCGTACGTGGCTGCGCGCGCAAGCTGCGTCTCGACCCGCTCGATCCAGTCGGCGTCCGCCACCTCGTCTTCGTCCACGTCGCAGGACCGTCTGAGTTGCATCGCCAGCTTGTCGGGATAACCGACTTCGAGCAGCCGCCGGTGCTGCACTTCGCTCAGCATCAGCGGCGTCGGATCAGGCGTGTACAACGGCGGCTGCGAATTGCGCCACACTACCGGCCGGTTCCGGCGATCGCGACTGCCCAGTGCATGGCAGGGCGCAACGAATGCCTGCCACAGTGCCGGCTCGAATCCCTGATGCAGCCGCGTCAGCACGCGGTTGTCGTAGAAATGCAGGTAGAAAAGCCGCAACGCCGGATTGCGGAACGTGCAAAAACGCCGGAAGTGCTGCGCCAATGCATCCAACCCGAATGGCGATGCCACCCAGGTCAGCATCGGACGATCGGCCACATCCATCCACAACTGTCGGAGCAACGCGTGGCGCCCGTCGCGGCCGTCGAGCACGTCGGGTTCAATCGCAATCAGGTATGGTGCGATGTCGTGATACGCCGCCGTCGACAGGCCGTCCCACAGCGACACGTATCGCCAGCTGCGATCCTCGACCCAACGCTTCTGAAGATCTGGCTGACTCCGCGTGTCGACCAGCAGGTACAGGGACGATGCCTGCCCGTCGCGCGGTGCGAGCAACGATGTACGAAGATAGTCGACATGCCGCAGCCACGGGTCGTCGGCACGCTCGACGGTCCGGATATCACTCATCGTCAGGCTCCAGTGAACATGTCGCACCCGTGATGAGCGCCGAGCAGGCACTCCTTGTAGACACCGTTCGGCAGTTGGGGCAACGGATATGCCTGACTCGTCGGCCCGGAAAAATTGTGCTGCGCGCCTTTCACGTCTATTTTTCCGGGTGCATGCAGCTCGATGTTGCCGTCCTTGATCCGGATGTACGCCCCACCCGACGTCAACAGGATTTCCTGCTTCGCCGCCACATCGACCGTCTGCGTGGCAGACATGACCTTGACCGCCTTCTGCGCGGTCAACTCGATGTCGTCCGTGTGCGCCCGAATCTCGACCTTGCCCTTGCCGGCGAACAGCTTCATCCCCGCGTTCTGCGCAAACAGGCTGATCTTCTCGATCACGCCGGCAATCAGGGACTGGCCAGCCGCAACATGCGCGCTGCCGCCGCTGACCACGTTGGTCTGGTGCGCCGCACACAGGTGCACGTCCTGTTGAGCGGACAACGCAATGCCTGCCGGACTGCCGAACAGCATCAGCGGCAGCGAGAACGCATTGGCGCTGCCGGTTCCACCACCAGCCGTGCGCCCCCCCGACGACTGGGGCGTATCGGCTTTCCGGGTCGCGTCGGCGAATGCCTTCAGTACGTCGTGGCCATCCTTCAGGCTCTCTGCCCGATGCTGTTCGCTCACCCCCGACATCGTGTCGAGCAGTTCAGCGGAGCCGAACAGCTGCTGACGCGCGTCATCGACGTCGAGTGGCTGGCTGGCCACCGTTTTCGGGTAAGTCGACAGATACAGCCCCTGGCCAGCGCGCATTGCACCGTATGCGTCGGTTCGCAGGTCGAAGCCGCTGCCGAGATACCCGCCGCGCGAATTGCCGCTCTGCTCGATCAGGTAACCGAGGTGAAGCATGCTGTTCGCGTTGCTGCTGAACAGCTTCGCCCGGGTCTGGCCCGTCGCGTCGTCCAGCGACATTTCGTTGTAGCCGCTGCCCGCATATTCCTTCGAGCGAAACCCAGACAAAATACCGTTGCTGTGCCATTGCGGCCGTGTTGCACCGTTGTAGACGCGATGCAGCACAACCGGCCGGTCGCAATCGCCGCCGACATAGCCGACGATCACTTCTTCGCCGACACGCGGCAAATGCACGCTGCCATATCCGCTGCCGCTATCCGATTGTGCGACACGCAGCCAGCACGACGCGCGCTCGTCGCCGGCATTGCTCCGATCCCAGACGAACCGGACCTTGACCCGGTTCAGCTCGTCCGTATACACCTCTTCGCCCTTCGGGCCGACCACGATCGCCGTTTCAAGGTGCATCAGCGGCTTGTCGTGCTCAAACGGACTGCGGAACGGCAAGCTCACGCGCTGCGCCTCAACCTCCACCCGATAAAACCCGGCGCTTCCGTCCTCGTGAGACGCGGACGACGATACGTTCTGCGTCCGCTCCGCGCGTGCGTCGTCGATGCGGCGCTGGAGGCTATGCGGGAAATCTCCGTCGCGCACCGAGCCCGGCAAATTGTTCTCGATGTAGCGCCGGACCTTGATCGCAGCGAACTGACGCTGCTCGACTGAATCGGCATCGTGCATCGGGTGATGGTCAAGCGTGAAGCGGCGCCCCGCATCGATGCCGCGCACACCGCCGATGCCGTGAAAACGCTTCGCGCGCGACTCCCATTCCTCCAGCCGGACCGACGACAGCTGCTCGCCGAGCGCCTGAGCACCATAGGTATATGCGCCGGTGTACTCGTAGACCTCGGCCTGCACGGGCAAATCGCCCTGGTCCCTACGCGTCGGCAACGTCGTGCCTTTCGGCGAAAAGGCCGTCGGCGGCGACTTGTAGTCGAACGTCCGGGTCGTGTATTGCGTGCTTTGAAGCGTGCGCGATCCTGACCATTGCGTAAACGCGTCGACCTCGCTTCTGCTGCCGAAACGGGAGAATTCGACTGTTTCCGGCAACATTGCATCGACCGTGTGGATATCGTCGGTCACGACGAGCGTATGGGATGTCCCATCGGCCGCATGCCGCCAGAAGCCGAACAGGCCTTCCTGCTCCATCAGACGATGCACGAAGTGCCAGTCGGTTTCGCTTTGCCGGCAATACGAGCGCGTCGGCAGTGGGCGCGACAAGGCGAATTCGAATCGACCTCGAGCCTGTGGATGCATCGCAAAAACGTCCGCGATGATCTGATCTGCCGGCTGGTCCTGCCAGTACCGCATATCATGGCGAAACTTCAGAAAATGCATCCAGGACGCAACGATCAACTGATAACTGGTCAGGGCGCCATCGGAGCCAAGGCGTCGCGCGGTATGCACATAGCCGTTGAGCGGCTGATAAGACGCGTTCGCCTGCCGGACCCAAAGCGTCATCGGCTGCGCGATGAGGATCTTGAGCTCGAGGCTGGCGGCCGCGGACAGCATGTCGATCGTGATGCTGAAGTCTCGGCCAAGTTCGCCATCGATAATTGCGCGCCGCGGAACCAGCGCATTTCCAGGCAGCGCTGGAATATCCGATTTCATCAGGCGATCTTGCTGAATCAGGCCACCTCGAATGGCCTGAGCCAGGTCGGTTGTATTCATGTATTACCCGCCGTTTTTGATTCGCTCGTGCCGGCGCGCTCTCTCAGGCGCACCCGTCGTACCTTACACGAATTTTACAGATATACTCACTTTCCGAGAAAGATCGACCACGCGACCTATTCAGGATGTTTCACAAAAATTGAATGTCTTGCCGCCTCGGATAACAAACCGGCAATAAATACTGAAAACAAGAGCGTATTGGCTGGAACGGCAGGCATCATCCGTGCGCCGCTCACCGCTCCCTGAACGCCTCCACCTTCGCGCGGTTCCCGCACGTGCGCATGTCGCACCAGCGGCGCCCGACGCCGCGGCCGCGATCGACGAAGAACCACGTGCACCGGCCGCACTGCCTCACCCGCGCGAAATCGTCGCTGCGCAGCAGTTGCTCGAAGCCGAGTGCGGCCGCATCGACCCAGCGCGACGCGGCGCGCGCGTCGGGCCGCCACGCGAATCGGCCGTCGACCGCATCGAACGCGCTGCGCCCGATCGCCTCGCGAATCGCGACGGCGAGCCGGTCCGCCGCGCGCAGGCCGTCGCTGCCACCGCCTTCCGCCGTCAGGTGCGCGACCGCGACATACGCATCGTCGCGAAAGCGACGCAGCGCAGCCAGCTCGTCAGGCCCGTCCTGCCGCGGATGACGCAGCAGCCGCGCCAGATCGTCCGGCGCCAGCAATCCCGATTGCTCCGCCCACGCGCGCACGGCCGGCCAGTCGACGAGCTTGTCCGCGTCGCGTGTCTTGCCCGTATCGGCCACCGTGTTGAGGAAGTCGAGCGCCGGATGGCCGCCGACGAAATCGGCCGCACCCCATGCGTGCGCGTGCCGCGCAGACTCGGATCGAGTAACCATTTAATTTCACCTATAGGTTTCACATCCGGAGAATCCGGCGTAACCTGTTAACAACCAAAACAGGTTAGCACGGAGATGCCGATGCTCGAACTCGCCAACCGCTTCAATTTCGAAGGCCACCGGATTGCCTGGGGAACGATCGGAGAAGGCCCGCCGCTCGTGCTCGTGCACGGCACGCCGTTTTCGTCGCAGGTATGGCGCCGGATCGCGCCGTGGCTCGCGCGGCGTCACCGCGTGTTCTTCTACGACCTGCTCGGTTACGGTCAGTCCGACATGCCGGACGCGGATGTGTCGCTCGGCCGCCAGAACGGGCTGTTCGGCGCGCTGCTCGACGAGTGGGCAATCTCACGTCCCCGCGTACTCGCGCACGACTACGGCGGCGCAACCGTGCTGCGCGCGCACTTCCTCGACGGCGTCGCCTATGCGGACCTCACGCTCGTGAATCCGGTCGCAATCGCGCCGCAGGGCTCGCCGTTCGTGCGCCATGTCGCGCTGCACGAAGCCGCCTTCACCGGATTGCCCGCGTATGCGCATCACGCGCTCGTGTCGGCTTATCTCGGCAAGGCGGTCGCCCGGCCGCTGAGCGACGAGGCACTGTCGATCTACCGTGCGCCGTGGCTCACGCCCGACGGTCAGGCCGCGTTCTATCGCCAGATCGCGCAGATGCGTCAGCGCTACATCGAGGAAGCCGAAGCTCGTTACGCGCCGCCGGACTTTCCGGTGCGCATCGTATGGGGCGAGGACGACGCGTGGATTCCGCTCGACCAGGGGCAGGCGCTGGCCGATCGCATCGCAAACGGCCAACTGATCCGGGTGCCGCGCGCAGGCCATCTGGTGCAGGAAGATGCGCCGGAGGCGATCGTCGCGGCGGTGCTCGACGGTCCAGGGCAAGGTTGACGCCCGCTGTAGTGCATATCGTTTTTCGCGTGCCGCGTCAGAACACCGGCACGCCCTGCGCAAGCGTCGAGATGAACTTCGCGGTGCGTGGATCGCGCGGATCGCCAAACAGGTCGCGCGATGCACCGGCCTCGACCACGCGGCCCTCCGCGAGAAACACCGCATCGTGCGCGATCGACGCGGCCAGGCGCAGGTCGTGGGTGGCCATCAGCATCGTCGTGCCTTCTCGTGCGAGCTGGCGCAGCACCTCGATCACTTCGACGGACAGCTCCGGATCGAGCGCCGACGTCGGCTCGTCGCACAACAGCACCTGCGGCGACGGCGCGAGCGCACGCGCGATCGCAACACGTTGCTGCTGGCCGCCCGACAGCGTACCGGGCCACGCGTCGGCCTTGTCCGCGATGCCGACCTTCTCGAGCAGCGCGAGCGCACGTTCACGGGCCCGTTCGCGCGGCCAGCGCTGCACGGTGACGAGCCCCTCCATCACGTTCTGCACGACGCTCAGGTGCGGAAACAGCTGGAAGTTCTGGAACACCATGCCGGTCTGGCGGCGCACCGCGAACACGGCGTCGCGCGCCGGCCGATGCGCCGGAGAGAAGTCGATGCGTGCGTCGCCGACCGTCAGCGTACCCGCCTCGGGCACTTCGAGCAGGTTCACGCAACGCAGCAGCGTGCTCTTGCCGCTGCCGGACGGCCCGATCAGCGCCGTCACGCTGCCGGGCTGCAATGCGAGGTCGATCCCGTGCAGCACGCGATGCGTGCCGAACGACTTGTCGATGCGTTCGAGCCGGATCATCGCAGCTCCGCCTGGAACAGCGCATGACGGCCGAAGCGGATTTCGAGGCGACGCTGCAGCGTGGACAGCACCGAGCTGAGCAGCAGATAGACCAGCGCGGCTTCCGTATAGAGAATCATCGGCTCGTAGGTCACGGCGGCGATCCGTTGCGCGGCCTGGAAGATCTCCGGCACGGTCAGCACGGCCGCGAGCGACGTGTCCTTCACCAGCGAAATGAACGAATTCGACAGCGCGGGCAGCGCGACGCGCGCGGCCTGCGGCAGGATCGCGCGGCGCAGCGCCTGCGGGCGCGTCATCGCCATCGAGTACGCGGCTTCCCACTGCCCCTTCGGAATCGATTCGATCACGCCGCGGATCACCTCGGCGTTGTACGCACCGACGTTCAGCGAGAAGCCGATCACCGCGGCCGTCAGCGGATCGAGCACGATGCCGACGCTCGGCAAACCATAGAAGATCACGAACAGCTGCACGAGCAGCGGCGAGCCGCGAAACAGCCAGATGTAGAAACGTACGACGGCTTGCGCCCAGCGCGGCCCGAACAGCCGCGTGAGCGCCGCGCCGAAGGCGAGCAGCAGGCCGATCGCGAACGACGCGAGCGTGAGCGGTACCGTAAACACGAGCCCCGCAACCAGCAGGGGCCGCAGCGATTCCGCCATCAGGTGAAGCCAGGCCGGCATCGTTCAGCCTCGCGTCACGGCTGCGACACGTCGCGGCCGAAATACTTCTGCGAGATCTTCGCGTAGGTGCCGTCGGCCTTGATGTCAGCGAGTGCCTTGTCGATCGCGGCCACCAGCGCGGGGCTGCCCTTGCGCAGCAGCACGCCCGATGCGTCGCTCGCGCCGCCCGTGTCGGTCGCCGCGATCTTCAGCTTCGCGTCCGGCTTGTGCTTGCGGAAATCGAGGTACGACAGCGAATCGTTGATCGTCGCGTCGACGCGCCCCGAACTCAGCAGGTCGATCGATTCGTTGAAGCCCTGCACGGGGACGACGTCCGCGCCGTGCGCGGCCGCGAGCTTGCCGAAATTGCTGGTCAGCGTGTTCGCGGATTTCTTGCCCTTGAGATCGTCGAACGAGCGGATCGTCGTGTTGTCCGCGCGCACGATCAGCACCGCGCGCGACGTGATGTACGGTGTCGAGAAATCGTATTTCGCCTTGCGCGCGTCGGTGATCGACACTTCGTTGACCACCGCGTCGTAGCGGTTCACGTCGAGGCCGGCGATCAGCCCGTCCCACTTGCCTTCGACGAACTGCGGCTTCACGCCGAGGCGCTGCGCGATCGCGGTCGCGATATCGACGTCGAAGCCCGTCAGCTTGCCGGTTTCGTCGTGGTACGTGAACGGTGCATACGTGCCCTCGGTACCGACCCGCAACACGCCGGACGACTTGATCTGCGACAGGTCGTCGGCTGCCAGTGCGCTCGCGACCGAAACGGCCTGCAGCATGGCGACGACCAGGATGGAGCGAAGGAATTTCATGGTGCGGACCCCGAATGATTGGAGGGAATTTTCCCGCGGCACATACGTGCCGTTCGAGAGGTCCGCGAATTCTACCGACGCGCCGAGGCCCGGCAAAAAAGCAAATCGGCTATCGATATGAGCCGATCGAATAACGCGCGCACCGGCCACGAAACCGGTGCACGCGGCTTACACGCCACTTACCATGGCAGCGAATACGTCTTCGTATTCGTGAAGCTCTTCATCGCCTCCTGCACGCCTTCCTTGTAGCCCAGCCCCGAATCCTTCACGCCGCCGAACGGCGTCAGCTCGAGCCGGTAGCCGGGCACTTCGCGCACGTTCACGCTGCCGACTTCCAGCTCGGTGATGAAGCGCG